>NZ_JBFUEY010000013.1:0-138377 GCF_056403715.1 Mesorhizobium sp. P2_F5
GGCATCATCGACACAAGGCGTATGAAGCTTGTCCGCCGCAGCGCCGCGCCAATCAAACCGCTTGGCGCTGCGACGGACGCATAGGGGGAGAAGTGTTACCTATGTATCCGGTTCAAAGTGTTACCCATCTATCGGCTGGACACCGGCAGGCGGATGAGGGGCAGCGCCGCCTCGACGAGATTTGCTGCTCGCACCCGAACCGCCTCCCCAAAATTTTTTGCAGTCTCCATGAACCAAACCGTCTCCGCCGGCGACATACAGCCGTAACCAGAACCCAACCATGGAGACTTCCAATGACTTCTTTCCTGCGTACCGCTTTCCTCGCCGCCGTCGCGGTGTCGTCCCTGGCCGGGTCGGCTTTGGCCGATCAGACCGTCACCTGCTCCGACACCAAGACCAACGACTGGTGGGCTGGCCGTTGTTGCAGCGCCGGCGCTTCGGATTGCCTTGGTCACGAGGGCCATGGCCGCGACCATCATGACAATGGCGGCCGTGGTAGCACTGCCGGCAAGAACTGATGCAACGCCTCGCCGGCGATCGTCTCTCCAATTGAGGCGAGCGCCGGCAGGCGCCTCATGCCATCCTATCCAGTGCGTCCAAGTGCCGCCCGGATCGACGCGGTGATGCGGCGAAGCTCGGCTTCGTCCAGCTTCTCGATGTTCTCAGCCAGCAGATTGGCAAGTTCCGTCGCGGCGGGGCTGAGCCCCGACGTGTCGAGCTTTACCCGCGGATGCGAGGCCTCGGCCAGCCGCGCCAGCTCTTCGGCATCGTCCCAGATGACGTTGAAATAGCCGATGATCTTCTGGATCAACGTCCAGGTCGGCGCGCCGCGTCGGCCGTGTTCCAGCGCCGACAAATAGGCGGCGCTGACGCCGATCGCCTGCGCCATATCTTTTTGGCGCACGCCGCGCTCGGCTCGAAGCGCCCGCAGTTTTTCACCGAACGGCGTCATTTAGCGTACTCGCCTGAGCCGAACATAGAGCGCGCCCGAGCCACCATGGTTGCGGGCGGCATGGTCGTGGCTGGAAACCAGCGGCCGGAAGGCGGGCGTTGACAGCCAGGCCGGCACGGCACGCCGCAAGACGCCATCGCCGCCCGATGACGAACCTTTTCCCGTAATGATCAGGACATAGCGGATGCCGCCGGCATGCGCCCGATGCAGGAACGAGAACAACAGCGAATAGGCCTCATCCTGCGTCATGCCATGCAGATCGACACGACCTTCGATCGGCAACCGGCCTTTCTTCAGCTTGTCCAGCGTCGGCTCGTCGAGCGCATGCGAAACATGCTGCGCCTTCGGCTTGGTGGCAACGACCGCGCTGACAGCTACCGGCACCTGCGCCGGTTTGGGGTCGACGACGATGTCGGGAATGTCGACCGCCATCCTGCCCTTCAATGGCCGCGCCGTGCGCGCCACCAGGTTCCAAAGCACCCGGTCGTCTTCGCTGAGCTTGTCGGGGCGCCGGCTCATCTAGCCGCCCCCGAAACGAGACCACGCGGGATCAGCGCATAGAAATCGGCTTCATTGCGCACGACCCCGGCGATCTCGCCGGCCGCATCGCCGGAACCGGCGAACAGATCGCCGCGCGCCGGTCCGGTGATGGCCGAGCCGGTATCCTGCGCGATCATCAGCCGCCGGAACGGTTTTTGTTCGAAAGCGGTCAGTGAAGGTGCGTTTATGTAGAAGGGCGTGCCGAATGTGTGCAGCAGCCGGTCGACGGCGAGCGAGCGGCCCGGCGTCAGCGGCACCTTGGCGGCGGCGATCGGACCGAGTGCGGCGTCGTCGACCGCCGCTTCGCGGAAGAAGATGTAGGAGCGGTTCTGCCAGAGGATCTCGTCTATGCGATCCGGATGCGCCCTGAACCAGGCGCGGATCGACTGCATCGTCACCTTTTCCAGCGGAATCTCGCCGAGGTCGGCGAGAATCTTGCCCGGACCGGTGAAACGCTGGCCGGATTTGGCGGCATAGGTGACGCGGCACAGCCGGCCGTCGGTCATCTTCAGCCTTGCCGCGCCTTGCACATGGACAAAGAACGCATCGACCTTTTCCGCAAGCCAGGCGATTTCCAGGCCTTTCCCGGCCAGCGCGCCACGTTCGATCTGGCCACGGTCAAGATATTCCACCGGCCCCTGCGGCGTGTCGCGGCCGAAGGCCAGGTAGTCGTCCATGCCTTCGGGACGGTTGGTGCCGTCAATGTCGATGAGATCGACTGGCCGCGCCAGCAGCGGCACCGTGAATTGATCCGTGCGCACCGGCGAGGCCTCGACCTCCGGCTCGTAGAAGCCGGTGACCAGACCGGCATTCTCGGCCTGAACCTGGGCCGGAATGAAATGGCGCTCGAAAAACGCACGAGCGCCTTTCCGATTCGGTAGCGAAACGGAACGCGCCTCGTCATAGGCGCCGGCAAAGGCGTCGAACCGGATGCCAAGCGAGCCGGTGCGATAAGGTTTGTTCAGGACATGAAAGGCCGAGCGGCGGAAGGCTTCATAAGCGGAGAGGTGATCGTCCGCGCCCCAGCCGGGAAGATCGTCGAAGGACTTTTCGACGAAAAGGGGCGATAGCGACACCTTAGCCTCGCCACTGGCCATGTTTGCCTGCATGTCGCTATCCCAAAACCGCTGCCCACTTTGGGCGACATGCAAAGATTCAGTCTTCTTCCTCGGTGGCGACCAGCTTCCAGTTCGGATCGCGCGAGCGTGTGTCGCGGGCGAAGGTCCAGACGTCCTTGACCTCGGCCACCGTCTCGGGATCGCCGTCGATGACGGCACCTGCCTTGTCGCGGGTCGCCGAAATCAACTCGCTGACGATGCGCAGCGTGATGTGGGCCTCGCCACCCTTCATCTCGGCCGAGACGATGTCGGCCTTGTCGATGCCGACGAAGGAGGACTGGATCTTTTCGGCTTTCGCCTCGCGGTCGCCAATTGCGGCGACGAAACCGTCAAAAACCTCGCGCGACAACAGGTTCTTCAGCGTTTTGCGGTCGCCATCGGCATAGGCCATGACGATCATCTCATAGGCCATCTTGGCGCCGTCGACGAAACCCTTGGGCTCGAAGGACGGATCATTGTCCTTGATCGTGCGCAGGCCTTTGTTCAGATCGGTGTCGGGCTTGGCGAAAGCGTCGATGGCCGCATAGGTTTCGGCCGCCGTTTCGCCCGGCAGGCGCTTGCGCGGCAGCGAAACCACATTTTCGGGTTTCTGGGTCGCATCCTTGTCGGTGCGGCTGGCCGTATAGGGATCGAAGGGCGGGCGTTCGCTGCCCGTGCGGCGGCCGAGCACGTTGCGCAGCTGGAAGAAGATCACCACTGCGGCAATCAGAAAGAAAATGGTGCCGAAGTCGAAGAATCCCATATCTTTCGCCAATCAATCCCTGACCCGGCCGTGACCGCCGGCCAATCCGGGCCGCGGTCGCATAGCGTTCAACATGCAAAGCATATAGAACGCATGGCGCAATCATTCAAATCAAAGGCAGGCATACCTATCTAACGGCCTCAGTGCCAGCGGCGATTGTACGCCGCCCGGCGAAACATGGAAACGATCGGTCAAGACTTGCGCATTTCCTTCCTCCCCTTGTTCCTGCTTGCGCTGCCGCTGCTGGAAATCGCCGGTTTCGTCATTGTCGGGCGCGAGATCGGGGCGCTGGCGACGGTCGGCCTGGTGTTGGCTTCCAGCATTGCCGGCGTGCTTCTGCTCAGGCACCAGGGTTTTGGTGTCATGACGCGGGTGCGCGCCGAGATGGCCGACGGCGGCGACCCCAGCCGCCAGCTCGCGCATGGCGCCATGATCGTGGTTGCCGCGATCCTTTTGATCATTCCCGGCTTCATCACCGATATTATCGGCCTGCTCCTGTTCCTGCCGCCGGTGCGTGACCTTGCCTGGCGCAGGCTCAAGGGCCGCATCGTCGTCGCCACCGATTTTACCGCCGGCGGTTTCCGCGGCAGGTCGCGCGACAAGGTTATCGATCTCGACGATGGCGACTATTCGCGCGAGGACGATTTCAAGCGCGGCCCCGACCACAATTCGCCGTGGCGCCGGCTGAAGGACGACTGAAGTCACCTTGAGGACCATCAGGCCCTGAATTCCCGACGCTCGTGTCGCCTTTCGTAGCCGAGCCAAATGCCCGGAGGCTGAAGGCGGCAAACCTTGTCTTGTCATGCCGACCATGCTAGCCAACGCCCGATTTCAATTCGGTCAGCGCTGCTGCCCAGGCAAAAGGATCAAGGCTCATGGCCAGCAAAGATGACGCGCCGGTCGGCGCCGCAAACGGCAACGGCGAAACGACACAGCCGTCGCTCAACGTGCTTGCCCAATATGTGAAGGACCTGTCCTTCGAAAGCCCCGGCGCGCCGAACTCGCTGCGCGGCCGCGACAAGGCGCCCGGCATCGCCATCAACGTCAATGTCAACGCCAACCCGCTGTCCGACAAGCAGTTCGACGTCAATTTGTCGTTGAACGCCAAGGCGTCCTTCGACCAGGAAGTGCTGTTCAATGTCGAGCTGGTCTATGGCGGCGTCTTTTCCATCTCCGGCTTCCCGCAGGAACACATGCTGCCGATCCTGTTCATCGAATGCCCGCGGCTGCTGTTCCCCTTCGCCCGCCAGATCATCGCCGAAGCCACCCGCAATGGCGGCTTCCCGCCGCTGATGCTCGACCCGATCGATTTCGCGCAGATGTTCCAGCAGAAACTGGCCGAAGACCAGGCGGCATCGAAGGTCAAGGTGAGCTGAAGCTCGCCACTATGGATTGAAAAGCCCGGCCTTGTGTCGGGCTTTTTTGTTTGAGACGAGCATACTGAGATGCTGGCGGGACAGCACCCCCCTCTGCCTTGCCAGGCATCTCCCCCTCAAGTGGGGAGATTGGCCGCCATCGCGACCTTCGCCAATCCTCGACGTTGCAGGAATAGCCGGAGCGGCGAAGCTGCTAATCTCCCCCCTTGAGGGGGAGATGGCCGGCAGGCCAGAGGGGGGTGTGACGGAACGCTACCTCGGCAGCCGTTCACCCCGCCGCCACCTTCAGCCACAGCGCCTTTTCACCGAGCGTCGCCACCATCCCGGCATGCGCGGCGCGCTCGGCTTCGGTCAGCCTTGACGGCAGGGCGATCGGCCTGGCGGCGATGGAGATGTCGATGTCGGCGACGTCGCCATTGCTATTGACCTGCACCGCCACCGTTTCGAGGATGAGCGCCGCCTGCTTGCCGCCGATGAGTTCGATATAGACCTCGGCCAGCAGTTCGGAATCGAGCAGCGCGCCGTGTTTGGTGCGGTGGCCGTTGTCGATGCCGTAGCGGCGGCAGAGCGCGTCGAGCGAATTGGGACCCATCGGGTGCTTGCGCCGTGCCAAGGCGAGGGTGTCGACGACGCGCCCGGTGTCGATGACCGGCTGGCCGAGCCGGCCGAATTCGGTATTGAGGAAGCCGATGTCGAAATTGGCGTTGTGGGCGACGAGCTTGGCGCCGTCGGTGAAGGACAGCCATTCCTCGGCAATTTCGGCGAAGGTCGGCTTGCCGACCAGGTCGGCGGCGCTGATGCCGTGCACGGCCTGCGCCTCGTGATGGACGGCGCGCCCCTGCGGGTTGATGAATCTGTGGAAGGTGCGGCCGGTCGGGAAGCGGTTGACCAGCTCGACGCCGCCAAGCTCGATGATGCGGTCGTCGCGCATGTCGAGGCCGGTGGTTTCCGTATCGAAAATGATCTCGCGCATAGAATCAGCTCACTGCTTAAGAGAGCAGAATCATACGAGGGAATAAAATGGCAATGGGCAATGCCCCTTTTCCCCTTCTCCCCTTGTGGGAGAAGGTGGATCGGCGCGCAGCGCCGAGACGGTTGAGGGGTGTTGGAAGGAATGAGACGCTGGCGTTCCCTGGAACACCCCTCATCCGTCGCCTTCGGCGACACCTTCTCCCACAAGGGGAGAAGGGAAAGCGTCAGCGCCCTGTCACTTTCGCAATGATGGCGCCGACCGCGGCGCGGGCTGCGTCCATGCCTTCACCGGTGTCGATGACGAAATCGGCCCGCCGGCGCTTTTCGGCGTCGGGAACCTGCTTGGCCAGGATCGCCGCCAGCTTTTTCTCACTCATACCGGGCCGCGCCAGCACACGGGCGCGCTGGATGTCGGCCGGCGCGGTGACGACGACAACCTTGTCGACGCGGTTGCGGCCACCAGTCTCGAACAGCAGCGGGATATCGAGCACGGCAAGCGGCGCGCCGGCGGCGCGCTGTTTTACCAGAAAGGCATCGGCATCGGCCCGCACCAGCGGGTGGACGATTGTCTCCAGCGTCTTCAGCGCGGCGGCATCGCCCAGCACCCGCCCGGCGAGCTTGGTGCGGTCGACCACGCCGGACATGGTAGTGCCGGGAAAGGCCGCCTCGACCAGCGGCGCGGCTTTGCCCGAATAAAGCCGATGCACAGTCTCGTCGGAATCATGCACCGGAACGCCGGCGTCGCTGAACATCTTCGCCGTCGTCGACTTGCCCATGCCGATCGATCCGGTGAGGCCGAGCACGATCATCATTTTGCGCCCATCATTTGGCGACCCCGTCATTTGGCGACGATGTCGGCGACGATCATCTGCCGCAACTCCGGCGTGACCTCCGGCTTCTTGCCGAACCAGCGCTCGAAGCCGGGCACGGCCTGGTGCAGCAGCATGCCGAGCCCGTCGACCGTCTTCAGATTTCTGGCGCGCGCGGCGGCGAGAAGCGGCGTCTCCAGCGGTACATAGACAATGTCGGAAACAATGGCGTGGCCGGGCAGCCCGGTCGGATCGGCGGCCAGCGTGGCATCGCCATGCATGCCGAGCGCCGTCGTGTTGATCAGCAGGCCGGCATCGCCAAGCAACTCGCCGACCGCGCCATGCGCCGAAACGCCGGCGCCGAAGCGGTCCGCCAGTTCCTGCGCCCGCGCCAACGTGCGGTTGACGATGCGGATATCCCTGACACCGCGCACTTTCAGCGCGTGGATGACCGCGCGCGAGGCGCCGCCGGCGCCGAGCACCACGGCCGGACCATTCTTGTCCCAGCCCAGCGCATGCTCGTCGAGATTGCCGGCAAAGCCGATCCAGTCCGAATTGCCGCCCCACAACAGGCCGTCTTCCAGCCATAACATGTTGACGGCGCCGATCATCTCCGCCGCTTCGTCGCGGCGCTCGACCCGGGCAAAGGCCATCTCCTTGTGCGGAATGGTGACGTTGCCGCCCTGGTAGCCATTGGCCTGCAGCGATGTCAGGAATTCAGCAAAATCGGCTGGCGCGACGTCAATGGCGCGGTAGCTGCCATCGATGCCGTATGTCTTCAGCCAATAGCCATGAATCCTGGGCGAGCGCGAATGCGCGATCGGATGGCCGGTGACAAAAGCTTTCTTCTCAACCATCGATGGCTCCGAGCGCACGCAATTCCTTCAGCACCGGCAAAAGCGGCAGGCCGACAATGGTGAAATAGTCGCCTTCGATCCTGTCGAACAGCTGGATGCCTTCGCCCTCGATCTGGTAAGCGCCGACGCTCGCCAACGCCTTGGCGCCGACACGGGCCAGATGACGGCCGATGAAAGCAGGATCGAGCTTGCGCATGGTGAGGCTGGCGATGCCGACATGGCGCCATAGCACCTTGCCGTCGCGGCACAGCACGGCGGCGCTGTTCAGCTGATGTGTCTTGCCCGACAGCGCCAAGAGATGACGGCGCGCGCCTTCCATGTCGGCCGGCTTGTGAAACACCTCGTCGCCAAGCGACAGCGTCTGGTCGCAGCCGAGCACCAGCGCGCCCGGCTTGCGCTCGCTGACCTCGGTCGCCTTGGCTTCGGCGAGTATTGAAGCGACATCCTCGGGCGAAACGCCACTGTCCTGTAACGGCGCCTCGAGCGCGCGCTCGTCGACTTCGGCCGGGACGGCTTCGATGTCGAGGCCGGCATTGACCAGCATGGCTTTTCGGAACGGGCTGCCGGAGGCGAGTATGATTTTTTCGGTCATTTTTTGATCCAGTTTAACCGCCGCAACGCAGAAGATTGCCAGGTTGGCGGGGCAGCACCCCCCTCTGCCCTACCGGGCATCTCCCCCTCAAGGGGGGAGATCATGCGCTCAGCCGCTTTCGTCAACTATCAAGGCCGCAAGGTCAAGCGAGGCGATGGAACCGCCAATCTCCCCCCTTGAGGGGGAGATGTCCGGCAGGACAGAGGGGGGGTGTGAAGGATCGCGGCGTTGCGAAGGCTATCTCAACTACCCAGCGATTGAGCACGGCTCCAATTATCTATTCTTCCCCCGCAGGGCAACAATGGCCGCCGCCGTCTCCTCGATCGAACGGCGGCTGACGTCGATCATTGGCCAGTTGTGCCTTGTGCAGATCTGGCGGGCATAGGCCAGCTCCTCGGTAATCGAGGCGCGATCGACATAATCGGTCGCTTCGTAAGTGCTGCTGTTGCCGAGAATGCGGTTCTGCCGGACATGCGAGATGCGTTCTGCGGTGGCGATGAGCCCGACGATCAGCGGCTTGCTGGCGGCGACCAGGCTTTCGGGTACCGGCACGCCGAGCACGATCGGGATGTTGGCGGTCTTGATGCCGCGGTTGGCGAGATAGATGCTGGTCGGCGTCTTCGATGTCCTGGAAATGCCGATCAGCACGATGTCGGCATCGTCCATATTGAGCGGCAGCTGGCCGTCATCATGCTCCATGGTGAAGTTGAGCGCATCGATGCGGCGAAAATAGTCGGCGTCGAGCACATGCTGGGCGCCGACGCGGCGGCCGGCCGGTGTGCCGAGATAGGACTGGAAGACGGTCAGCACCGGCTCCAGCACCGAAACGCAGGGCAGGCCCATGGCCGCGCAGCGCTCATCTATGCCGCGCGCCAGCTTCTGGTCGACGACCGTATAAAGAATGATGCCCGGCTCCTCCTCGATGTCCTCGAACACTTTCGCCACCTGCTTTTCGGTGCGGATGAGCGGATAGATATGCTCGATGGCGCGCGCATCCTTGTACTGCGCCGAGGCTGCCCGGCCGGCCGCCAGCAGCGTTTCGCCGGTGGCGTCGGAAATCAGGTGCAGGTGGAAGAAGCTCTGGGGTTTGTTCACAGGGGTCACCTGGGGCTGTGGGCTTGTGTGGATAAACAGGGACCGGAAAGGCGACCGGCTGGAGGTGACTGTATCAGATGGCAGGTTGTCCACAATTCGATGCGCTGTCGGCTTCGTCGGCCGGCTGGGGACAATTTTGGGGACGGTCGTCTTTGCCAGCGCCTCATCCACAGAGCTCGTTTTGCCAGGCTGGCGTCAAGCCGTTGACTCCAGTGATGGAATCCTGGTCATCCACACTCTCCGCCAATCCCTGGGAAGAAGCACGCGACAATATGCTGGCTGGCCTTTTCCAGGGCAAAGCGGGACAGCTGACAACCACCACAACCAACAGACTCTTAGAATCAGAAGATTCTAGAAATAGACTATTTAATTATAGAGAAGGCAGGGGAAGAGAGCGCTCAATGCCCGAGAACCGCATCATGCTGGACGTGCTGAGAGGCGAGGCGCGCTTTCCGCCGCCACTCTGGATGATGCGTCAGGCCGGGCGCTATCTGCCGGAATACCGCGAAACCAGAAAGCGCGCCGGATCCTTCCTCGATCTCTGCTACAATCCAGACCTTGCCGTCGAAGTGACGCTGCAGCCGATCGAGCGCTTCGGCTTCGATGCCTCGATCCTGTTTTCCGATATTCTGGTCGTGCCACATGCGCTGGGCCGTGACGTGCGCTTCGAGGAGGGACGCGGACCGCTGCTGACGCCGATCACAGCAGCGGAGATTCTGGTCCTCAACAGCGAAACGTTTCACGTGAATCTCGAACCGGTCTACGAGACGGTTCGCCGGCTGCGGGTAAAACTGCCTGACGAAACGACGCTGATTGGCTTCTGTGGCGCGCCTTGGACGGTGGCGACCTACATGATTGCCGGCCACGGCACGCCCGACCAGGCGCCGGCCAGGCTGTTTGCCTATCGGGAACCTGCGGCTTTCCAGCAGCTTTTGAAAGTGTTGGCCGATCATTCGGCGGCCTATTTGATCCGCCAGATAGAGGCCGGCGCCGACGTGGTGCAGATTTTCGACTCGTGGTCGGGTGTGCTCGACGATGCGTCTTTCGAACAGTTCTGCGTTCGGCCAGTGGCGGAGATCGTTCGCCAGGTTCGTGCCGTTCACCCCGATGTTCCGATCATCGGTTTTCCCAAGGGTGCCGGTGCCCGCTACCAGACCTATCGTGAGAAGACCGGTGTGACGGGGCTAGGGATCGACTGGACCGTGCCCCTGGCAGTGGCGAAGGCATTGCAGGCCGGTGGCGCCGTGCAAGGCAATCTTGATCCCTTGCGGCTCGTGGCCGGCGGCAAAGCCCTGTCCGATGGCGTCTATGCGATCCTGAAGGCGTTGGGCGACGGACCGCTGATTTTCAATCTCGGCCATGGCATCACGCCGGAGACGCCGGTGGCGCATGTCGAAGCAATGGTGAAGCAAGTCAGGAGCGCGACACGCTAATGACTCAGCCAAATAACATGAACAAAAGTGGCAGCACGGGCAGCACTGCCAGCAGCACGGGTCAGGCGATGATGCGCATGACCATTGGCATTGTTGTTCTGGTGGTTTTTACCGCACTTCTTTTTTTTGTCGCGCCTGAGGGTTTCTATCCCTGGGCGAAGGCAATCCATATCCTCGCCGTCATCTCCTGGATGGCGGGTATGCTCTATCTGCCGCGGCTCTTGGTCTATCACGCCGATGCCGAGAAGGGGTCGGTCCAATCGGAGACCTTCAAGGTGATGGAGCGCCGGCTGCTGCGCGGCATCATCAATCCGGCGATGATCGTCACCTGGGTATTCGGGCTCTGGCTCGCCTGGAAAGTTTTCGGCTTTCATGGCGGCTGGCTGCACGCCAAGATCGGCTTGGTGCTTTTGCTGTCCGGCATTCATGGCTATCTGGCCGGCGCCGTGCGCAAATTCGCCGAGGATCGCAACGAAAAACCGGCAAGGCACTGGCGGATCGTCAACGAGATCCCCACATTCTTGATGATCGCCATTGTGATCCTGGTTGTCGTCAAGCCGTTTTAGGGTTTGTTTGACGCAATTCCCAAGGGAAAGCGCTCCGCGCTTTTCCCGGGAAAACCGCCAACACTTTTCCTGGAATTGCTTTTATCGGCGCCACAAAACGCAGCTTGCTCTTTCAAACGACCGACGATACAAGACGGATCTTCCTTCCCGTCATGCGCCGCCCATTTCGCTTTTCGGCCGCGCCCGGCATTTGTCGCATCCAGCCGATATTTCCCTCCAAAAGCCTACTCAGAGTCCGTCTATGCAAGAAATGAAACTCGCAGAGTTCAAGAACAAGAAACCGCCAGAGCTGATCGCYTATGCCGAATCGCTCGAAGTGGAAAACGCCAGCGTCATGCGCAAGCAGGAGCTGATGTTCGCCATCCTGAAGAAACTGGCCGCCCAGGAAATCGAGATCATCGGTGACGGTGTGGTCGAAGTGCTGCAGGACGGCTTCGGCTTCCTGCGCTCCGCCAATGCCAACTATCTGCCCGGTCCCGACGATATCTACATCTCGCCCTCGCAGATCCGCCGCTTCTCCTTGAAGACCGGCGATACCGTCGAAGGGCCGATCCGCAGCCCGAAAGAGGGCGAGCGCTATTTCGCCCTGCTCAAGGTCAACACCATCAATTTCGACGATCCCGAAAAGATCCGTCACAAGATCCATTTCGACAATCTGACGCCGCTCTATCCGACCAAGCGGCTGAAGATGGAGATCGACAATCCGACCAGCAAGGACATCTCGCCGCGCGTCATCGACCTGGTGGCGCCGATCGGCAAGGGACAGCGCGCTCTGATCAACGCGCAGCCGCGCACCGGTAAAACCGTGCTGATGCAGAATATCGCGCATTCGATCACCGCCAACCATCCGGAATGCTATCTGATTGTGCTTCTGATTGATGAGCGGCCGGAAGAAGTGACCGACATGCAGCGCTCGGTGAAGGGCGAGGTTATCTCCTCGACCTTCGATGAACCGGCGGTGCGTCACGTCCAGGTCGCCGAAATGGTCATCGAAAAGGCCAAGCGCCTGGTCGAACATGGCCGCGACGTCGTCATCCTGCTCGATTCGATCACCCGGCTCGGCCGCGCTTACAACACCGTTGTGCCGTCATCCGGCAAGGTGCTGACCGGCGGTGTCGACGCCAACGCGCTGCAGCGGCCGAAGCGCTTCTTCGGTGCCGCCCGCAACATCGAGGAAGGCGGCTCGCTGACCATTATCGCGACCGCGCTGATCGACACCGGCAGCCGCATGGACGAAGTCATTTTCGAAGAGTTCAAGGGCACCGGCAACTGCGAAATCCAGCTCGACCGCAAGGTCGCTGACAAGCGCATCTACCCGGCCATGGACATTCTGAAGTCCGGCACCCGTAAGGAAGACCTGCTGGTCTCCAAGCAGGATTTGCAGAAGATCTTTGTGCTGCGCCGCATCCTGGCGCCGATGGGGACCACCGACGCGATCGAGTTCCTCATCGACAAGCTGAAGCAGACCAAGACCAATGCGGATTTCTTCGATTCTATGAATACGTAAGCAGTTCACCGGATCAATCGGTCGATGCGTTGAAGCCCCATTCCGGGAAGCCGGGATGGGGCTTTTTGCTGGACGGGTCGCATTCCCGATATCGGGTGACCGTTCGCGGCAGCGCGCAGCATACCCTTTGTGCGAACACTCGGCCCTTCGAGGCTGGAACGAGCGACGTGAAGAAGACCATCCCGACCCTGATCGGTTTTTCGGCCATTCTGACATGGTCGTTTCTGGCGCTGCTTTC
Organism: Mesorhizobium sp. P2_F5; assembly: GCF_056403715.1. NCBI lineage: Bacteria > Pseudomonadati > Pseudomonadota > Alphaproteobacteria > Hyphomicrobiales > Phyllobacteriaceae > Mesorhizobium > Mesorhizobium sp. P2_F5. Next base: position 12,798 of record NZ_JBFUEY010000013.1, read on the forward strand.
GACCGCGGCGGGACCGATTCCGCCCTTTCAACTCGCGGCGATGACGTTCCTGCTTGGCGGGCTGGTCGGCGCATCGAGCTGGCTCGTGCGCCCGGCGGCAATCCGCTCACTGCGTCAGCCATGGCAGGTCTGGGCGCTCGGCGCAGCGGGGCTGTGCATCTACCACTGCGCCTACTTCTTCGCCATCCAGTCGGCGCCGCCGGTTGAGGTCAGCCTCATCGCCTATCTCTGGCCGCTGCTGACCGTCGTCTTTGCCGCCTTCCTGCCCGGAGAGAAGCTGAAGGCCCATCACGTCGCCGGCGTCGTGCTTGGGCTTGTCGGCGCCATCGTTGTGATCACCAAGGGCGGCACGATCGGGCTGGCCAATGGCGTGATGAAGGGCCATGTCATCGCGCTGTTCTGCGCTTTCATCTGGGCCGGCTATTCGGTTCTGTCGCGCCGTTTCGGCCAAGTGCCGACCGATGTCGTGGCGGGCTATTGCTTCATCACCGCGGCAGTGGCTTTTGGGCTCCACCTGACGCTCGAAACCACCGTCTGGCCGCAGACGGCAACGCAGTGGAGCGCCATCGTCATCCTGGGCGCCATACCGCTCGGCGCCGGCTTTTACGCCTGGGATTATGGCTGCAAGCACGGGGACATCATGATCCTCGGCGCTTTGTCCTATGCCGCGCCGCTGTTTTCGGTGATCGTGCTTCTGCTGGCGGGCTTCGGGCTGTTTCATTGGTCAGTCGCCGTGGCCTGCATCCTGATCACGGTCGGAGCGGTGATCGCAGCCAAGGATTTGCTGCCTAAGCCTCGGTCGCCCGCTATTGACGCAACACCGCTTCCTTCGGCCTTGGACGGAAGGACTGGCTAAGCTACTGGCGCCGCAGCAGCCGTTCGAGTTCCTGTGGATCCGACACCACCGGCAGGCAAACCTGGCCGGTGCACAGCCAGGCGCCGGGTTTGTCGGTTGGCGGCAGGATGCCGCCCGGCAAAGTCGGTCGATTCGCTTCCGTTCCGATCGCCACGACAATATCGACACGGCGAGGGTCCGGATTCCGATTCGTAACCGGAACGAGGCTTGGACTCCCTAGTGAATCGACCAGCACCAGCTTCAATGGTTCTAGCGCCAGCGCACAGGCGTTGACGATCCCAGCCTGGCCGTAGGACTGGTGCCCGGTCCGGCCCATGGCGTGTTCGGCGACCCGCCAGGCTCTGTCCTGCAGATCGAGATCGCCGGTAACCGAGGCCAGCTGAACCAAGGCCTCGATAATCTGGCTGGTGGCCGAAGAGATCGCTTCGTCGACATCGCCACGGATGCGGATCGGCACATCGGTGCTGTCCGACGCCGTCAAATAGTAGCCGGTGCCGTCGTTGTCCCGATGCCAGCGGTCGAGCTGTTCGATGAATTGCCTCGCCCGATCGACATAGGTCGAAGCGCCCGTGGCTTCGAACAGTGCGATCGCCGCATTGGTCATCGCTGCATAGTCGCTGGACAGGGCCGGAAACAGTTTCTTGGCGCCGAGCATGGAGTGCGGCAGACGGCTGTCATGAGCGGCTTCGGCGATGTGAGCGAAGGCCTGCGCGGCCGCTTCGATCCAGTCAGTCCGGTCGAGCGAGCGGCCGGCTTCGGCAAGGGCCGCAATCATCAGGCCGTTCCAATCGGTCAGCGCCTTGCCGTCCCTGCCCGGACGCACGCGCTGTTCCCTTGTGGCCAGCAGCCTTGCTTTCAAAGGGACAAGCAGCTCCCTGTCAGGCACGCTTTGGCTTTGCTGCGTGTTGGTTTGATGGACAATCGGCTTGCCTTCCCAGCCATGCGGCGCGGAAAGCGTGAAGTATTTGAAAAACAAGGTCGAATCGTCACCAAGCACGGCCTCGATCTCGTCCTTGCTCCAGGTGTAGAAAAGTCCCTCTTCGCCATCGCTGTCAGCATCGAGGCTGGCGGCAAAAGCGCCGCCGTCGACACGCATTTCGCGCAGCAACCAGTCGACCGTGTCTTCGATTCGTATCCGGAACAAATCATTGCCGGTCGCGGCATAGGCCCAGTTGCACAGGCGGATGAGTTGCGCATTGTCGTAGAGCATCTTTTCGAAATGCGGAACCAGCCACTCGGCGTCGGTGGAATAGCGGCTGAGCCCGCCGCCGACATGGTCGTAAATGCCGCCGGCCAGCATCTTTTCCAGGCTGATGAGAACGGCATCACGGTGTGATGGAACACCATCTCGCAGCCAGGACAGCCACAGCGTGGACATGAACGGCGCGTTGGGAAACTTTGGTGCGCCGCGCAGGCCGCCGAGATCCCGGTCGATCATGCCGTCGATGCGGCCGGCGAGATCGCTGAGTGTCTCTTTGTCGAGCGCGGCCTTGGCGTGGACGCCGGCCAGGCGCGCCTCGACATGATTGGTCAGGCCGTCGGCGCTCTGGTCGAGGCTTTCCCGTTTCTCGCGCCACGCTTTGTCCACCGCTTCCATCACCTGGATGAAGCCAGGGCGACCATAACGCGCCTCGCGTGGAAAATAGGTGCCGCCCCAGAACGGCTTGCCGTCGGGGTTGAGGAACATGGTCAGCGGCCATCCGCCCTGCTCGCCCATCGACGACAACGCCGCCATATAGATCTGGTCGATGTCGGGCCGCTCCTCTCGATCGACCTTGATATTGACGAACAGCCGGTTCATGACGGCGGCGACGCTGTCGTTCTCGAAGCTTTCATGCGCCATGACATGACACCAATGGCAGGCGGCATAGCCGATCGAGAGCAGGATGGGCCGTTGCAATGTTTTGGCTTCGGCCAATGCCGCCGGCGACCAGGCCCGCCAATGCACGGGATTGCCGCTGTGCTGCTGCAGATAGGGGCTGGCTTCTTCGGCAAGCAGGTTTTGCGCGGGCAAGGTCACGGGCGGCAAGCTCGGTTTGGCGGTGTCGGGAATGTTGACCGGAAGCTAGGGCGGTTCGGAAGAGCGGGCAAATGATTTCAGGTGATTCGATTGTAGCGCTGTCCAGCGGCCGCCTCCCCGCCGGCATCGCTGTCATCCGCATTTCCGGGCCGCAGACTCGATTCGTTGTCGAAACGATTGCTGGCAGCATGGTTAAGGACCGGGTTGCGGCCCTGCGCAAGCTTCAGGCGGCGGACGGATCGTTGATCGACAACGGCCTGGTGTTGTTTTTTCCCGGCCCGAACAGCTTTACCGGCGAGGATGTCGCCGAATTCCACGTCCATGGCGGCCGCGCCGTCGCCGGCAAGATGCTGGAGGCCATCGCCGGCTTTGAAGGCGTCCGGCACGCCGAGCCAGGCGAATTCACGCGGCGCGCCTTTCTCAACGGCAAGCTCGACCTGGTCGAAACCGAGGCGCTGGCCGATCTGGTCAACGCCGAAACCGAAGCGCAGCGCCGCTTTGCCGTGCAAAATGCTGAGGGGGCGCAGAGTGCGCTCTATCTCGGCTGGCGGCGGCGATTGATCCATGCGCGGGCGATGATCGAGGCCGAGATCGACTTTGCCGACCAGGAGGATGTGCCGGGTTCCGTTTCGGATACGGTCTGGTCCGACGTCCGGGCGATGATCCACGAGATCGGCCGGCACATCGATGGCTTCCATGCCGCCGAAATCATTCGCGACGGTTTTGAGGTCGTCATCCTTGGGGCGCCAAACGCCGGTAAATCCAGCCTTTTCAACGCTTTGGCCAGGCGCGAGGCGGCGATCGTCACCGACGAGCCGGGCACGACGCGGGATTTGCTGGAGGTGGTGCTGGACCTCAATGGCGTGCGGGTCAGGGTGACTGACACGGCCGGATTGCGTGAAGCGCCCGGCAAGGTCGAGGCAATCGGCATCGAGAAAGCCCGGGCCAAGGCGCGCACGGCTGATCTTGTGCTGTTGCTGGAGGATCTGGCGAACCCAATCGGGATCGGTGACATACCGGCCGATATCCCCGTTTTGCGAATTGGTACCAAGGTGGATCTGCTGAAGGACGAGCGGCGGTCCGGAACCTATGACGCATCGATATCGACGGTCGAAGGTTCGGGGTTGGCTGAATTGCTGGCCGAGATCGGAGCGCGCGCCGCAGCGGCGATTGGCGATGCCGGCGATATTCTACCGTCGCGGCTACGCCATGTGGAACTGCTGAACGAGACCAAGCGCTTCCTGGGTTCGGCTTTGTCGGAGCAAGATCGGGGACAGGAGCTGCGGGCGGAGGAGTTGCGCCTTGCAGCCGACCGGCTTGGCCGGATCGTCGGGGCTGTCGATGTCGAGGACTTGCTCGACGTGATCTTCTCGCAGTTTTGCATTGGGAAATGACTCACGTGAAACAAGTGCAGTGACGGGGGCGTGGCTGTTTCACGTGAAACGAGGGGCTGACGGAGACTAGTAGGCCAATGCCAGCGCCGCCCCTCATTGTCCTGCCGGACATTTCTCCCCGTATAGTAACGGGGAGAAAGATGCCTGCCGGTGGTTTCGCGAATCTCCAACGTTGCATAGGAGGTGCCGACGCTGCGTTCAGCGCCCTTCTCCCCGTTTCACGGGGAGAAGATGCCGGCAGGCAGATGAGGGGCAGCGCCAACCAAGGTGATTGACGCTGCCCCGCCGCGCATGACTCACGTGAAACACCGCCCCGCGGAGCATTCCCATCCGTTTCACGTGAAACGAATCCTCGGCTATCCTTGACAGCGCCGTCTCTCGGGGACATGTGTCGGGCAATCTCTGAATCTGGAACGGAAAATGATCGATCACTATGATGTGGTTGTGGTGGGCGGTGGCCATGCCGGGTGCGAGGCGGCCAGTGCTGCAGCGCGCGCCGGCGCCAGGACCGCTCTCGTTACCCTGCGCTTTGACACGATCGGCGTGATGTCTTGCAATCCGGCCATTGGCGGGCTCGGTAAGGGCCATCTGGTGCGCGAGATCGATGCCATGGACGGGCTGATGGGCCGCGTCGCCGATGCCGCCGGCATCCAGTTCCGCCTGCTCAATCGTCGCAAGGGACCTGCCGTGCGCGGGCCGCGCACGCAGGCGGACCGGAAGCTGTACCGGCTGGCCATGCAGGAAGCGATTCGGCAGCAGAACGATCTCGATGTCGTCGAGGGTGAGGTCCTGGACTTCGGTATCGACAATGGACGGATCGCCGCCGTGCTGTTGGCCGACGGTCGCCGGCTGGCCTGTGGCGCCGTCGTTTTGACCACCGGCACCTTCCTGCGCGGCCTCATCCATATTGGCGAAAGGAAGATCGTCGCCGGCCGCATGAACGAGCATGCGAGCTTGGGGCTGTCGGCGACGATGAGCCGCGCCGGTTTCTCACTCGGGCGGCTGAAGACCGGAACGCCGCCGCGGCTGGATGGCCGCACCATCGACTGGGTTTCGCTGGAAAGCCAGGCGGCGGATGAACATCCCTCGCCGTTCTCGCTGCTGACCGATGCGATCAAGAACCCGCAGATCCATTGCGGCATCACCCGCACGACGCCGGCGACGCATGACCTGATCCGCGCCAATCTCGGCCGCTCGGCCATGTATTCCGGCTCCATCGAAGGTGTCGGCCCGCGCTATTGCCCGTCGATCGAGGACAAGATCGTCAAGTTCGGCGACCGCGAGGGACACCAGATTTTCCTCGAGCCGGAAGGGCTCGATGACGACACCGTCTACCCCAATGGCATCTCGACCTCCCTGCCCGAGGATGTGCAACTCGACATTCTGAAGACGATCCCGGGGCTCGAGCGCGCAATAATGCTGCAGCCGGGCTATGCCATAGAATACGACCATGTCGATCCGCGCGAGCTTGAGCCGACGCTGGAAACCAAGCGCATCGCAGGCCTGTTCCTGGCTGGGCAGATCAATGGCACCACCGGTTATGAAGAGGCCGGCGCGCAAGGCCTGCTCGCCGGGCTGAACGCGGCGCGCAAAGCGTCGGCCGGCGATCCGGTCGTGCTCAGCAGGACCGAGGCCTATATCGGTGTGATGGTCGACGACCTCACCAGCCGCGGCATTGCCGAACCTTACCGCATGTTCACCTCGCGGGCGGAGTTTCGGTTGTCCTTGCGCGCCGATAATGCCGATGAGCGGTTGACGCCACTGGCTATGCGGCTTGGAATCGCGTCGCCGCAGCGGACGCAGCGGTTCAATCAAGTCACGCAGGATCTTGATGAGGCGCGCGAATTGGCGCGGGCCACGACGATGACGCCCAATGAAGCGGCCCGGCACGGGCTGGAAGTCAACAGAGACGGCGTGCGCCGGTCGGCCTATGAACTGCTGGCCTATCCCGGCGTCGATATTGCCTGGCTGACCCGTGTCGCGCCGGCATTTGGCGGCATCGATACCAAGACTGCCGAGCGGCTCGAAACGGAAGCGAAATATTCGGTCTACCTTGATCGGCAGCAAGCTGATGTGGCGCAGATCCGGCATGAGGAAAGCCGGCTGATCCCGGCTTCAGTCGACTTCGCCGATGTTCCGGGCCTGTCCAATGAGCTGAAGCAGAAGATGCGTGCGCGCCAGCCGCGCTCGATTGCCGACGCGCAGCGCATGGAAGGCATGACGCCGGCGGCGCTGGCGATCATCGTCGCGCATGTCCGCAATGCCGAATCAGCTGCGCAAAGGGCCGTTGCGTGAGCGCTGCCTCATGGACGAGCCTGCAAGAGGCCGCGGGACCGGTTTCACGTGAAACATTCGAACGCCTGGTGGCGTTCGTGCAGCTGTTCCTGAAATGGAATCGCAGCATCAATCTGGCGGCGCCGTCGACGCTGGACGATGTTTGGGGCCGACACATTCTGGACAGCGCGCAACTGGCGCGAATCGCGCCTGAGGCCAAACGCTGGGCCGACCTCGGTTCGGGCGGCGGGTTTCCAGGTCTGGTGCTGGCTTTCCTGCTGGTCGAGCGTGACGGGGCGTCGATCGATCTGATCGAGAGCAACCGCAAGAAAGCGTCGTTCCTGCAGGCGGTGATCGGTCAGTTCGGTTTGCCGGCTCGGGTTGTTGCGAGGCGCATCGACGACAGCTATGCTCTTGTTTCCGCACCGGAAATAGTCACGGCAAGGGCGCTGGCCGCGCTTCCGGCGCTGCTCGATCTGTCGGCGCCATGGCTGACCAAGGGGTCGCGCGCTCTGTTCCACAAAGGCCGGGATTACCGCGTGGAAGTGGAAGAAAGCACTCACCGCTGGGCCTTCGATCTGGTAGAACATCCGAGCATGACCGACGCCCATGGCGTCATCCTCGAATTGGCCGATCTGCGGACTGCGTAACCTCCCTTCGCGACCCGCCGGCGACCCTTTGGCGACCCGCAAATGAATATTTGGCATAGACCCATGAAAACCGGACCCCGCATCATCACCGTCGCCAACCAGAAGGGCGGCGTCGGCAAGACCACGACGGCCATCAATCTGGCCACGGCGCTGGCTGCCATCGGCGAAAAGGTGCTGATCGTCGATCTCGACCCGCAAGGCAATGCCTCGACGGGTCTCGGCATAGACCGCAAGGACCGCACCGTCTCCTCCTATGACGTGCTGACCGGCGAACTTGGCCTGGAAGACGCCGCCATTCCAACGGCCGTGCCCGGCCTGTCGATCGTGCCGTCGACGCTCGACCTGCTCGGCATCGAGATGGAGATCGCCTCCGCACCAGACCGGGTGCTCAAGCTGCGCAATGCGCTGCGCGCCGCTGCTGAACGCGGTGCGCCCTTCGGCTATGTGCTGATCGACTGCCCGCCCTCGCTCAACCTTTTGACGTTGAATTCCATGGCGGCAGCCGATTCTGTTCTTGTGCCGCTGCAATGCGAATTCTTCGCGCTGGAAGGTCTTAGCCAGCTTCTCGAAACTGTCGAGCAGGTGCGCCGCACGATCAATCCGGACCTGATCATCCAGGGCATCGTGCTGACCATGTATGACGGCCGCAACAACCTCGCCAACCAGGTTGTGCAGGATGTGCGGGCGCATATGGGAGACAAGGTCTACGAGACCATTATCCCGCGTAATGTGCGAGTGTCCGAGGCGCCGTCCTACGGCAAGCCGGCGATCCTTTACGACCTGAAATGCTCGGGCAGCCAGGCTTACCTTCAACTGGCGTCCGAAGTGATCCGCCGCGAGCGTAAATTGCGCGCTGCTTGATTAGGTTTGGCTTATAACTCAAGCCGATTCGATACCGAAACGATTATGAAAAATCTGGAATTGAGATGAGCGAAGACCTTTCGAGAAAAAGACTGGGCCGTGGGCTGGCAGCGCTGATCGGCGAGATCGATCGTCCGGCAGCGGCCGAAAAGCCGGGCCTGAATGCCGACGGCAAGGTGCCGATCGAGTTCCTGAGCCCGAACCCGAAAAACCCGCGCCGGCATTTTGGCGACGCCGACCTGACCGACCTCGCCCAGTCGATTCGCGAACATGGCGTGGTGCAGCCGGTGGTGGCGCGGCCATCGCCGACCCAGGCCGGCCGCTACGAGATCATCGCCGGCGAGCGGCGCTGGCGCGCCGCACAGCGGGCCGGGCTGACAGAAATCCCGATCATCGTGCGCGACGTCAACGACCGCACGGCGCTCGAACTGGCGATCATCGAGAACGTCCAGCGCACCGATCTCAATCCGGTCGAGGAGGCGCTGGGTTACCAGCAATTGATCGACGATCATGGCTACACCCAGGCCGATCTCGGCAATGTCATCGGCAAGAGCCGCAGCCATGTCGCCAACACGCTGCGGCTGCTGAAGCTGCCCGACGTTATCCGCGACATGCTGGTCGACGGTGCGTTGTCGGCCGGCCATGCCCGCACGTTGGTGACGGCGCAGGATCCGGCCGGGCTCGCCAAGCAGATCGTCGAAGAGGGACTTTCGGTGCGCCAGGCTGAAGCGCTGGCGCAGATGCCGGCTGGCGGCACGCCGCCCAAGGCAAAGCCGGCGCAAAATGGGTCGGACAAGGATGCCGACACGCTGGCGCTTGAAAAGCTGATGACCGACACGATCGGCATGATCGTGACCATCGAGCACAAGGGCAAGGGCGGCGCCATCCGCGTCAATTACCGCAGCCTTGAGCAGTTGGATGAGTTGTGCCGGCGGTTGAAGGACGAGCGGTAGACGGTTGAGGCGCCACGGTATTTAGCCGGCAAATGAAGTTCTGGCTTAAGATGAAGGGCTGGCGGTTGCCGGCCCTTTCTTTTTACTGGCGATTGGCGAAGGCGGCAGAGCTGCCAATCTCCCCCCTTGAGGGGGAGATGGCCGGCAGGCCAGAAGGGGTCGTCCGGACAAGCGCCGACGTCGTTTGTCGTCGCGAAAGGCGCCGGCGCTTCACGCGCGGCGACCCCCTCTGTCGCCTTCGGCGACATCTCCCCCTCAAGGGGGGAGATTACCTCTGGCCCAGTCTCGCACTTTCCACCGCAATGCCAAGCAGCGCCTGGCGCGCCAGCGCTTCCGACAGATCCGGCCGTCGCCGCGTCTGCAGCACCGCCGTTTGCAGCCGGTTCAGCGCGCGGCTGAGCGCCTCGACGTTCCAGCGCTCCAGCGCTTTCTCCACCAGCTTGCGGCGCGTGAAAAAAACCGGTGGCCGGGCGCCGGCGACGGCCGAGGCGGCGTTGCGGCCGGCGGAGTCCATCTGGCCGCGCATGAGCTGAAGCTGCTGCAGCTGCCGCATCGCAGAGGACAGCACCAGGAAGGGTTGGCCGCCGGACAGGCAATGGCGGGTGAAAGCGGTGTCGAAGTCACTGACTTTGCCTTCGAGCACGGCGTCGACGGCATCGTCGAAGGAGGCGCCGGAGACATCACCCGACATTGCCCTGACGTCGTCGAGGCCGATGTCCTTCTGGCCGTGGGCGTAAAGCACCAGCTTTTCGATCTCGCCGCGGGAGGCCAGCCGGTCGCCGCCGAGATTGCGGCGCAGTGCCTGGCGGGCATCGAGCGCCATCGACATGCCGGCCTTGCGCAGTTCGTCGTCGATGACGGTGTCGATGTCGCGGGCCTCGTCGGCATAGCAGGGCAGCGCCATGGCGGTGTCGGCGGCCTCGACGATGGCGCGCAAGCCTACGCCCTTTTTCAGGTCGCCGGCCTCGATCAGGATGATGGCGTCGCGCGCGGGTTCGGCCGTGAGCGCCTTGACGTCGTCCGCCAGTGGCTTCTGGCCGCTGGCGTTGCGCACCCATAGAAGTCGCCGGTCGGAAAACATGGGCACGGTGCGGGCTTCATCCAGCAGCCGGCCCTGGTCGCGGTCGACCTCCGCGCCATCGAGCCGGACCACGGAGAATGGGTCGTCGAGCGGCAGGCCGGTCTTTTCGGCAAAGGCCTTTGCGCGCTCGGCGACGAGGCCACGGTCGGGGCCGTAAAGCAGGACGATCGAGATGCGCGAGTCCGGCTTCGCCAGCCACGAATCGACCTCGTATCCTTTTTTCTGTGCCATGGGTGGGTGGTTAGCATGGGGAGAGGCGCGAGTGAACGGGAAGAGCGCGATCTCCCCCCTCGTGGGGGAGATGTCCGGCAGGACAGAGGGGGGCGCTGTCCCTCCAGCTTCTCAATCGATTGCGATTGCGCCCTCTGGCATATGCCCGGCTAGCAGGTGACCAAGGTCGGTATTCCTTCACGCCCCCCTCTGCCCTGCCGGGCATCTCCCCCACACGGGGGGAGATTGGCAGCTTCGGCTAGGCGGCTCACCGCGATTATCGTATCTGGCGGCAATCGCCTCGCAATCTTGCGCCAAATTGCGCCCCGCAGCGAAACATCGACAAGAAATTTCGCCGACATATCTGCATCTTGCGGGCGCTTGCCGGCCGAGACGCCGGGTCGGGCTCGGGGCCTGATGAATTGGCGCTGTGCCGGGCGCGCGGATGTGCAAATATCGGCGCCAGGCAAATGGGAGGACCATGGTCATGACCGATGCTGGGATGTTGCGGTTTCATGTGCCGGAGCCGGAGGTGCGGCCGGGCGGAACGCCCGACTTCTCCAATGTGCCGATCCCCCACGCCGGCTCGGTGCCGCGCCCCGAGATCGATGTCGATCCACGCACCATCCGCGACATGGCGTTTTCGATCATTCGCGTGCTGAACCGCGATGGCGAGGCGGTCGGGCCATGGGCTGGACTGCTTTCCGACGAGGAGCTGCTCGAAGGCCTGCGCCACATGATGACGCTGCGCAGTTTCGATGCGCGCATGCAGATGGCGCAGCGCCAGGGCAAGACCTCGTTCTACATGCAGCATCTCGGCGAAGAGGCGGTGAGCTGCGCCTTTCGCAAGGCACTCGCGCCGGGCGACATGAACTTCCCGACCTACCGGCAAGCCGGCCTGCTCATCGCCGACGGCTATCCGATGGTCACGATGATGAACCAGATCTATTCCAACGAGGCCGATCCGCTGAAGGGGCGGCAATTGCCGATCATGTATTCGTCGAAGGAGCACGGTTTCTTCTCGATCTCCGGCAATCTGGCGACGCAATACATCCAGGCGGTCGGCTGGGCGATGGCCTCGGCGATTTCCAACGATTCGAAAATCGCGGCGGCGTGGATCGGCGACGGCTCGACCGCCGAATCCGATTTCCATTCCGCACTGGTGTTCGCCTCGACCTACAAGGCGCCGGTCATCCTCAATGTCGTCAACAACCAGTGGGCGATCTCGACGTTTCAGGGCATCGCCCGCGGCGGCTCGGGCACCTTTGCCGCGCGCGGGCTTGGCTTCGGCATTCCGGCGCTGCGCGTCGACGGCAATGACTATCTCGCCGTGCATACGGTGGCCAAATGGGCGGCGGAGCGGGCGCGAACAAATCTCGGGCCGACGCTGATCGAATATGTCACCTACCGCGCCGGCGCGCATTCGAGCTCGGACGATCCGTCGGCCTATCGTCCGAAGACGGAGTCCGATGCCTGGCCGCTCGGCGATCCGGTCATGCGGCTGAAGAACCATCTGATCCAGCGCGGTGTCTGGTCGGACGAGCGCCATGCCCAGACCGAAGCCGAAATTTTGGAAACGGTGATCGCGGCGCAGAAGGAGGCCGAGAGCAACGGCACGCTGCATGCCGGCGGCAAGCCGTCGACGCGCGAAATGTTCGAAGGCGTGTTCGCCGAGATGCCGCCGCATCTGCGGCGCCAGCGCCAGCAGGCGGGAGTCTGAACCATGCCGAGACGGACCATGATCGAGGCGATCCGCGACGCCATGGATGTGTCGATGGCGCGCGACGAACGCGTCATCGTCTATGGCGAGGATGTCGGCTTCTTCGGCGGCGTATTCCGCGTCACCCATGGCCTGCAGGCCAAATACGGCAAGAGCCGCTGCTTCGATGCGCCGATCAATGAATCCGGCATTGTCGGCTCGGCCATCGGCATGGCCGCCTATGGGCTGAAGCCATGCGTGGAAATTCAGTTTGCCGACTACATGTACCCGGCCTACGACCAGCTGACCCAGGAAGCCGCAAGGCTGCGCTACCGCTCGAACGGCGATTTCACCTGCCCGATCGTGGTGCGTATGCCGACCGGCGGCGGCATTTTTGGTGGCCAGACGCACAGCCAGAGCCCGGAAGCCTTGTTTACCCATGTGTCGGGCTTGAAGACGGTGGTGCCGTCCAATCCGCATGACGCCAAGGGCCTTTTGATAGCGGCGATCGAGGACCCCGATCCGGTGATTTTTTTGGAGCCGAAGCGGCTCTATAACGGCCCGTTCGACGGCCATCACGATCGGCCGGTGACGCCATGGTCGAAGCATGAACTGGGCGAAGTCGCCGACGGTCACTACACGGTGCCGCTCGGCAAGGCGGCGATCCGCAGGGCGGGGTCCGCGGTCACCGTGCTTGCCTACGGCACCATGGTCTATGTCGCGCAGGCCGCGGTCGAGGAGACCGGCATCGATGCCGAGATCATCGATCTCAGAACGCTGCTGCCGCTCGACCTCGATACCATTGTCGCTTCGGTGAAGAAGACCGGGCGCTGCGTCGTCGTGCACGAGGCGACGCTGACCTCGGGCTTCGGCGCCGAGCTTTCGGCACTGGTGCAGGAAAATTGTTTCTACCACCTCGAAGCGCCGGTGGCGCGCGTCACCGGCTGGGACACGCCCTACCCGCACGCGCAGGAATGGGAATACTTCCCCGGACCCGCGCGGGTCGGCCGCGCGCTTATCGAAACCATGGGAGCTTAAGATGGGCGAACACATCATCAAGCTGCCCGATGTCGGCGAAGGTGTCGCCGAGGCCGAGCTTGTGGAATGGCACGTCAAGGTTGGCGATCTCGTGCGCGAGGACTCGGTGCTGGCTGCGGTGATGACCGACAAGGCGACGGTGGAAATTCCGTCGCCGGTCGATGGCGAGATACTGTGGCTGGGTGCGGAGATCGGCGACACGGTGGCAATCGGCTCGCCGATCGTGCGGCTGAAGGTTGCTGGCGAGGGCAACGTCAAGCCGGATGCCGCCGGGGAGATGGCGAAGGCCGAGGCGCCGGCGAAGCCAGCCGAGGCCAAGTCGGCTGAAACCAAATCCGAGGCGCCCCCGGCAGCAAAGCCCAAGCCGGCAGAGCCGCCGGCCAAAGCTGCGCCAGCGCCAGTTGCCACGGCGAAAAGCAATTTCGGCGCGCCGCGTCCGGAGGGGGAAAAGCCGCTGGCATCGCCCGCTATCCGTCTGCGGGCAAAAGAGGCCGGCATCGATCTGCGCCAGGTCTCGGGGACCGGCCCGGCCGGCCGTATCAGCCATGAAGATTTGGAAGCTTTTCTGGCGCGTGGGCCGCAGGTGGCGAAAGCGTCGGGTCTCGCCCGCAATGACAGCATCGAGGACATCAAGGTCATTGGTCTCAGGCGCAAGATCGCCGAAAAGATGTCGCTGGCCAAATCGCGCATCCCGCATATCACCTATGTCGAGGAGATCGACGTCACCGCGCTTGAGGAGCTGCGCGCCGCGCTCAACAAGGAGAAGCGCAAGGGCGTCGAAAGGCCGAAGCTGACGCTGCTGCCGTTCCTGATGCGGGCGATGGTCAAGGCGATTGCCGACCAGCCCAACATCAACGCGCTGTTCGACGACGAGGCCGGCATTATCCACCAGCATGGCGGCGTTCATATTGGCATTGCCGCGCAGACGCCGTCGGGGCTGGTGGTGCCGGTGGTCAAGCATGCCGAGGCGCGCGACCTCTGGGACTGCGCGGCTGAGCTCAACCGCCTGGCCGAGGCGGCGAAGTCGGGCACGGCGAGCCGGGACGAGCTGTCGGGCTCGACCATCACCATCACCTCGCTCGGCGCCATGGGCGGCGTGGCGACGACGCCGGTCATCAATCATCCGGAGGTGGCGATCGTCGGCGTCAACAAGATGATGGTGCGGCCGGTCTGGGACGGCACCCAGTTCATCCCGCGCAAGATGATGAACCTGTCGTCCAGCTTCGACCACCGCGTCGTCGACGGCTGGGACGCGGCGGTGTTCATCCAGCGCATCAAGGCGCTGCTGGAAACGCCGGCGCTGATTTTTGTGGATTGAGGGGCGGAGCGACCGAGATGACGGCGGGACAGCGCCCCCCTCTGCCTTACCAGGCATCTCCCCCACAAGGGGTGAGATTGGACGTCACGCCGGGTTTCGCCAACCTTCATTGGTTGAGGAGCGGGCGAAGCGACGAAACTGCTAATCTCCCCCCTCGTGGGGGAGATGTCCGGCAGGACAGAGGGGGGCGCGAAGGATCGCGACGGAACATTCCCTCGCATCGAAGGGTCACGCCATGAAAGAAATCTCCTGCAAGCTGCTCGTCATCGGCGCCGGGCCTGGCGGTTATGTCTGCGCCATTCGCGCTGGCCAGCTCGGTGTCGATACGGTGATCGTCGAAGCCGGCAAACCGGGCGGCACCTGTCTCAATGTCGGCTGCATCCCATCCAAGGCGATGATCCATGCGGCGGAAGAGTTCGAGGCGGTGTCGCAGATGGCCGGCGGCGGCAGCCCGCTCGGCATTTCGGTGACGGCACCGGTGCTCGATCTCGGCAAGACGGTCGCCTGGAAGGACGGCATTGTTAGCCGGCTGACCAGCGGCGTCGCCGGACTGCTCAAGAAGGCCAAGGTCAAGACCGTTCATGGCTGGGCAACGTTTCGCGACGGCAAGACCGTGGCGGTCGAGACCGAGACCGGTACGCAGATCATCCGCGCCGAGACCGTGGTGATCGCCACCGGATCGGCGTCGGTCGAATTGCCATTCCTGCCGTTCGGCGGGCCGGTGATTTCGTCGACCGAAGCTCTCGCTCTCAGCGAAGTGCCGAAAAAGCTGGCGGTTGTCGGCGGCGGCTATATCGGCCTTGAGCTCGGCATGGCCTTTGCCAAAATGGGTGCTGCGGTAACCGTGGTCGAGGCGCTGCCGCGCGTGCTGGCGCAGTATGACGCGGAACTGACCCGGCCGGTGGTGAAACGGCTCGTCCAGCTCGGCGTGGAAGTCATGACTGGCGCCAAGGCCAAAGGCGCCAAGGGCGACGCATTGCTGGTCGAGACCTCGGACGGCAAGAGCGCCAAAATCGCCGCCGACAAGATCCTGGTCACGGTCGGCCGCAAGCCGGTGACCGAAGGCTGGGGCCTGGACCAGATCGACCTCGATATGGCCGGCAAGTTCATCAAGATCGACGACCAGTGCCGCACCTCGATGCGCGGCATCTACGCCATCGGCGACGTCACCGGCGAGCCGATGCTGGCGCACCGGGCGATGGCACAAGGCGAAATGGTGGCCGAGATCGTCGCCGGCCACAAGCGCAGCTGGGACAAGCGCTCGATCCCGGCCGTCTGCTTCACCGATCCGGAGCTGGTCACCGCCGGCCTGACGCCGGAAGAGGCCAAGGCGCTGGGCGAAATCAAGATCGGTCAGTTCCCCTTCGCCGCCAACGGCCGGGCGATGACCAAGCTCGGCGAGGACGGCTTTGTCCGCGTCGTGGCGCGTGCGGACAATCATCTGGTGCTGGGCATCCAGGCGGTCGGGCAAGGCGTGTCGGAACTGGTGGCGTCGTTCGGGCTGGCGCTCGAAATGGGCGCGCGGCTGGAGGACATCGCTGGCACTATCCACGCGCATCCGACGCAGGGCGAAGGGTTCCAGGAAGCAGCGCTGAAGGCGCTGGGCCACGCGCTGCATATCTAGGGGAGCGTGATCTCCCCCCTTGAGGGGGAGATGTCGCCGAAGGCGACAGAGGGGGTCGCCTCGCGTAGAGCGCCAACCTTCTTCTGTCGCAGGGAAGGTCGCGTCCAGTCGAACCGACCCCCTCTGGCCTGCCGGCCATCTCCCCCTCAAGGGGGGAGATACGCAGCTTCAGCTCGCCAGCCGGCGCCGACCCATCGGTTGTCGCAGATCAGCAGAATGTACTAAGTGTCTGTCGATGGGCACCGGACTGAAGAAATACATCGCCATACGCTACAACATCGCGGCTCGCTTCAAGCCGAGCCAGTGGGATGGGAAGGGCCGCGCCAATCTCGATCCGGTGTGGCTGGTCGAGCGGCTTGCGTTGTTCGACACATATTGTGCGCCATCCCTTGAAGGCCAATCGCTCAAGGATTTCACCGTCCTGGTCGCGTTCGATGCCGATACCCACGAGAATTACGTCAGGACGGTGTGCAATTGCGTGGCCGGTGTCGACGTCAGGCCAATCCTTGTCGAGGCTGGCGAGGATCACAATGATCGCTTCAATGCGTTCGTCCAGGCCGATACCGATGCCGAATATGTTTCGCTCACGCGGCTCGACAGCGACGACGCGCTGGCGCCGACCTTCATGGAGCGGGCCGACCACTACGCGCGCACGGAGATCGCCAAAGGTGCGGTGGATGCGCAACCTCTGTACATCGCCTTTCCGCATGGCCACAATTTTCACGTGGCGACCAATTGGTATACGGACCACGACTACGTGACCTCGGCTTTCGGCACGCTGGTCGAAAAGAGATCGCTGTCGATGAGCGGCATCTACAGTGCGCACCACGCGAAGATGGCGACGATCCACAACACCGTCGTGGCGGCATCGAAGGGCGCGCAATGGTGCATCGTCATCCATGACAACAACGCCGCCAATGTGTTGAAGGGAAAGCCGGTCGCGGAGCCGTCTTTCACAGTCGGCCGGCCGGGTGCCGAAACCAAGGTGCCAGTGCGAAGGGAAAGCGCGCGACGACAGGGGGCGCAGGCCAGCATGGCGCCGCGAACCGCGGACAAATTTCATCCGCTTTCTGCTCGGACGACCGATGCTGCTGCGGAAGTAAGGGGGGCAAGGCCGAAGGCACTGGAAGGCGCCGCCCTTGGAGTGCGTGATCTCCCCCCTTGAGGGGGAGATGGCCGGCAGGCCAGAAGGGGTCGGTTCGACTGGACGCGACCTTCTTGCGATAGATGGAGGTTGGCGCTTCACGCGCGGCGACCCCCTCTGTCGCCTTCGGCGACATCTCCCCCTCAAGGGGGGAGATTATTCAGCTCAGCTCGCGAGCCGGCTTACCATCTCGTGCTGGGCGTAGGCGCGCCCGAAGCGGTTGGCCAGGAATGCATCCAGCGCGACGTCTTCCTGCTTGACGAAGCCGGTTGCCGGCAAGGTGCCGTCTGCCAGCATGTCGAGCACGGCGCAGATGCCGGACGCGGTGGTGATCTGGATGGCGCTGCGGACCTGGTTGCCGACGCGCTGCGAATAGATCTTGTTGGCGTAGGTTTCCTGCAGCAGGCGGCCGTTGCGGCGGCCCGCGACGGTGACGAAGACGATGACCACGTCCTGCAACGTCGACGGCAGGGCGCTCTCGAAGATGTCCTTCAGCACGTCGCGGCGGTGGCGCAGGCCAAGATCGTTGAGCAGCGCCTTCATGATAGCGGCGTGGCCGGGATAGCGGATGGTGCGGTAGTTCAGCGTGCGCACCTTGCCCTTCAGCGTTTCGGCCAACGTGCCGAGCCCGCCCGAAGTGTTGAAGGCCTCATAGGTGACGCCGTCGAGCGAAAACTCCTCGCGCTCTTCCAGCGGCGGCACTTCGATCAGCTCGCCCTCGACGATCGCTTCGCAGGGCTCGCAATATTCGTTGATGACGCCGTCGGTGCTCCAGGTCAGATTGTAGTTCAGCGCGTTGGACGGGTATTGCGGCAGCGCGCCGACGCGCATGCGCACGCTTTCCAGCGTGTCGAAGCGGCTGGCGAGATCGTTGGCGACGATCGAGATGAAGCCCGGCGCCAGGCCGCATTGCGGAATGAAGGCGCTCTTGCCCGAGCGCGCCAGTTCCTTGACGCGGCGGGTCGAGACGACGTCCTCGGTCAGATCGAGATAGTGGACGCTGGTGGCGGCGGCCGCTTCGGCGATACGGGTGGTCAAATGGAAGGGGGCGGCGCTCAGCACGGCGAAGGCGCCGGCAAGAGCTGCCTCGAGTGCGCCCGGCGCGGTGATGTCGAGCTCCAGCGTCTCGACGCCGGCGGGGAGTTCAGCCGCGGCAAGCTGCGCCGCCGCGCGGTCGACGACGGTGACATGGTAGTCGCCGGTGTCGGCGAGCATGCCTGCAATGGTCGAGCCGATCTTGCCGGCGCCGACGACGATGATTTTCTTCATGACCTTGTCCCTCGTGAAAGCTTTTTGTCCCGACCGATGCGGGCGGGCGACATTGTCCCAAGAATCGCAACTTGCCTGGCGAAAGGAAGCGTGGAATTGTTCGAAACGAACCCTTTGACTGAACGATATGCCGATAAGGTTCGTCGAAATGCTCAGCGATGCCGAACAAAGACTGCTTTCCCTGCTGCGCGCCAATGCACGCGCATCGACCGCCGAACTGGCGCGCCAGCTCGGCGTGTCGCGCACAACCGTGCAAAGCCGGATCGAGCGGCTGGAACAGCGCGGCATCATCACCGGCTATGGCGTGCGGCTGGCGCCGGACTATGAGCAGGGGCTGGTCCGGGCGCATGTGCTGCTTACCGTCACGCCCAAGCTCGCCGACAAGGTGGTGCGCGCATTGCAGGCGCTGCCGCCGGTCAGGACGTTGCATTCGGTGAGCGGCAATTTCGACATGATCGTCATCGTCGACGCGCCGTCGATAAGGGATCTGGATGCGCTGCTGGACGAGATCGGAGCGATGGACGGGGTCGAGCGGACGTCGTCGTCGATAATTTTGTCGACACGGATCGATCGGTAATCTCCCCCCTTGAGGGGGAGATGTCGCCGAAGGCGACAGAGGGGGTCGCCTCAGCTGCCTCGACCTTATCTTTGAGAAAAGGAGAGGTCGCGTTTCACGCGATGCGACCCCCTCTGGCCTGCCGGCCATCTCCCCCTCAAGGGGGGAGATTAGCTAAGCCCTCCGCCTTTCCGGCCCACTATCCAACCACGCCACATCCTCCGGCGACAGCTTGATATCCAGCGCTTTCAAACTGTCCTCCAGCTCGTCCAGCGTGCGCGGGCCGATGAGCGGGACCGAGGGGAAGGGCTGCGCCAGCACGTAGGCGAGCGCGACGTGGATCGGGCTTTTACCCAGTCGCCCGGCCAGTTCGATGGCGCGGTCGCGGCGCCCAAAATTTTTCTCGGAGTACCAGACCCGAACCAGCTCCTCATTGTCCTGCTTGTCGCGGCCGGCGCGGTCGGTGAAGAAACCGCGGCCTTGGCTCGACCAGGCGAAGTTGGGCATCTGCCTTTTCGTCAGCCAGGCTTTCCACTCGTCGGTGGACGAGGTGATGCAGCCGGCCCAGATCGGCTCCAGCATCTCAGCCAGCGAGAAATTGTTGGAGAGCGCGCCGGGCTTCTGCTTGCCGTTCTTTTCGGCATAGGCGATCGCCTCGTCCATGCGCGCCATCGTCCAGTTGGAGCCGCCGAACAGGCCGCGAATGCGCCCGGCCTTGGCCTCCGCGTCCATCGCGTCGACGAACTCGCCGACCGGCACGTCGGGATTGTCGCGGTGCATGAAGTAGATGTCGACATGGTCGGTCTGCAGCCGGTCCAGCGACTGGGCGAGCTGCTTGCCGATGACATCGGGGTAGCAGAGCGGCGAGTGCGCGCCCTTGGCGATGATCACCGACTGCTCGCGCACGCCGCGATTTTTCAGCCATTGGCCGAGCAGCGTCTCGGTGTAGCCGGCGCCGTAGACATAGCCGGTGTCGAAGAGATTGCCGCCGGCCTCGAAAAACGCGTCGAGCAGGATCGAGCCCGACGAGAAGGTGCGGAAATCCTCAAAGCCGAGCGCCACAACGGAGACCGGTTTCGACAGGCCTGGAATCTTGCGCTTGCCGATGGCGGTGCCGTCGGTGCGCAGCGGCCGGCCGACAATGGTGTTGATGCGCTTAGCCGGCTTTTCGATCTCGTATTCGAGCCCGACGGCAGCGCGCCATCGGTCGAGCACACGCAGCGAGCCGAGGCTGTCGGCCCAGTCCATCCCCGGCCAGGCAAACTCCTGTCGCCCGGCCAAGATCGCCTCGCCGGCGGCGTCGACCTCGAAGGAATAGAGATGGCGGGCCTCGTTGACGCTGATGGTCTCGCGCCTGCCGTCGGCGTGGATCACGTCGATCTTGCCGAGGCCGACATCGCGGTCGCCGCCGGCAAACCAGAAATCGGGCACCTCGATGCGACCCTTGGTGCCGAGGATGGAGAGCACATTCTCCTGGTTGAGCGAGATGCTGCAGGACACGTTGGCGACGATGCCACCGGGGAAGTGCAGCAAAGCCGAGGCCCATTCGTCGACGCCGGACTCACCGAGATGGGCGGTACCGACGACCTTGTCGGGGTCGGCGAAGGGCTTTCCGACAGCTGCCCCCGCGATCAGCCGCGCCATCGACACGGGGTAGCCGCCGACATCGAGGATGCCACCGCCGGCGAGATCGTTGGCATAGAGCCGGTGCTCCGGCATGAAGCCCGGCATGGCAAAGCCGAAGCTCGATTTGATCATCCTAACGTCGCCGATGACGCCGGACTTGATCAGATCGACCAGCTTCAGCGTCTGCGGATGCAGCCGGTACATGAAGGCTTCGCCGAGGAAGGTGCCGGCCTTGCGCGCGGCGTGGATCATGGCGTCGGCCTCGAAAGCGGTCAGCGCCAGCGGTTTTTCGCACAGAACGTGCTTGCCGGCTTCCGCCGCCTTGATCGCCCATTCGGCATGGCCGGGATGGGGGATGGCGATGTAGACGGCGTCGATCTCGGGGTCGTCGAGCAGTGCCTGATAGCCGTCGAGGATACGAGCGCCAGGAAATGTCTGGGCCAAGCCTTCTTTGCCGGGATTGCGGGCGCCGAGCGCTGCCAGCGTGCCGGTGCGCGAGCCTGCCACGCCGCCGGCAAAGGCTTTGGCGATGCTGCCCGGCCCGAGGATTCCCCAGCGGATGGGCGCGGTTGAAGTCATGGTCATTCTCCTTGGGAGGCTGGAAGGGTCAGCGCAGCCGCTGACCGTTTTCGTCGAACAGATAGGATTTGCGGATGGACACGGTGATTTCCGAGGTGTCGGGAACCTTCGCCGCGTCGCGCTGGATCACCAGGTCCTCGCCATGGGCGGTCCTGGCATAGATGAAACTGGTGCCGCCGAGATGCTCGACCACGTCGATGCCGACGGTGAGGTCGGCGTCGCCTTCACCGCCATTGCCGAAATGTTCGGGCCGCACGCCGACAATGACCTTGGCTCCGGTTTCCGGCACGGCGCCGGCCAGCGGCTGCATGATGCGGGTCTTTTCCTCGCCCACCAGTTCAACGGTGACGCTCCTCGTGTTGCGCCCGACGACGCGGCCTTTGATGAAATTCATCTTCGGCGAGCCGACAAAGCCGGCGACGAACTGGTTGTCGGGATTGTCGTAGAGGTCGAGTGGCCGGCCGATCTGTTCGACATGGCCGCCGCGCAGCACGACGATCCTGTCGGCCAGCGTCATCGCTTCGGTCTGGTCGTGAGTAACATAGATCATCGTCGTGCCGAGTTCCTTGTGCAGGCGCGAGATCTCGACCCGCATTTGGACCCTGAGTTCGGCGTCGAGATTGCTCAGCGGCTCGTCGAACAGGAACACTTGCGGTTCGCGCACGATGGCGCGGCCGATGGCGACGCGCTGGCGCTGGCCGCCCGACAATTGCTTCGGACGCCGCGCCATCAGCTCGCTGATGCGCAGGATTTCGGAGGCACGTTTCACCCGCCGCTCGGTGTCCTCCTTCGGATTGCCGGTCATTCTGAGACCAAAGCTCAGATTCTGCCCCACCGTCATGTGCGGGTAGAGCGCGTAGGACTGGAACACCATGGCGATGCCGCGCTCGGCCGGCTCGACATCGTTCATCACCTTGCCGCCAATGGCGATCTCGCCGCCGCTGATATCCTCCAGCCCGGCAATCATTCGCAGCAATGTCGACTTGCCGCAGCCGGAAGGGCCGACGAAGACGACGAACTCGCCATCGGCGATATCGATGTTGGCGCCATGGATGATTTCGTAGCTGCCGAAGCGCTTGATGACATTGGTGAGGGTGACTGCCGCCATGTCGCTCTGTTCCTACTTGACGGCGCCGGCGGCGATGCCGGCGATGAAATGACGCTGCAGCAGCACGAAGACGACCAGCATCGGCACGGTCAGCATGACGGCGCCGGCCATGATGCCGCCCCAGGAGACCTTGGTCAGGCCGATCAGCGTGCCGAGCGCCACCGGTGCGGTCATCGCGCCGGGCTGGCTGTTGATCAAAAGCGGCCAGAGATAATTGTTCCAGGACGCAAGGAACAGGATGATGGCGAGTGCCGCCAGCATCGGCCGCGCCAGCGGCAAAGCGACGAACAGGAAGATGCGCCATTCCTTGACGCCCTCGACACGTGCGGCGTCGAACAGATCGTGCGGCATCATCGAGAAGGCCTGGCGCATGAACAGAACGCCGAGCGAATTGAACAAAGGCGGCACGATCAGCGCCACCCAGGTGTTGGCGAGCTGGAAGTCGCGCGCCACCATGATGAATTGCGGGATCAGCACCACCGCATAGGGAAGCGTGATGGTGCCGAGGATGATCGCCACCACCGCGCCCTTGCCGACGAACTGGTAGCGGGCGAGCGCCCAGCCGGCCATCGAGGTCAGCAGCACCGAGAAGAAGGTGTAGGTCACCGCGACTGCCACCGAAATGCCGATGGCGCCGACGAAATTGGTGTCGCGCTGCAGATTATTGAAATTGTCGACGAAGTTGCCGTGCGGCAGAAGCTCGATGCCGGGGCTGAAGATGCCGTTGTCAGGCATGGTCGAAAACACCACCATCATCCACAGCGGAAACAGCCAGATCACCGCCAGCGGCGTCAGGAACAGATGCAGCAGGACGCTGCGGCCGAGCCGGCGTTGCGACAGCGAGCTCATTTCGGCTCCCCTCTCATTTCGGCTCTCTCGTCAGCCACAGCTGCACCAGCGTGATGGCGATGGCGAGCCCCGCCATGGTGTAGGCGACGGCCGAGGCATAGCCGAAATTCAGCGAGCGGAAGCCCTGGCGATAGAGCAAAAGGCCGAGCGTCTCTGTGCCGCCGCCGGGACCGCCGCGCTCGGTGATCAGGAACGGCTCGGTGAACAACTGCATGGTGCCGATGATCGACAGCACGGCGCAAAAGACGATGACGGGCTTGAGCAGCGGCAGCGTGATGTAGAAGAATTGCTTGACCTTGCTGACGCGGTCGAGTGTCGCCGCTTCATAGACATCCTCGGGGATCGACTGCAGGCCGGCGAGCAGGATGATGGCGTTGTAGCCGGCCCAGCGCCAGGTTACCGCGATCATGATCAGCGCCATGGCCGGGGTGACGTTGGAAAACCAGTCGATCTTGGACAGGCCGACGCTGTTCAAGAGCTTGTTGATGATGCCGAAATCGAGATTGAACATCAGCCGAAACACCGCGGAGTAGGCGACTTCGCCGACCACCACCGGAGCAAAGAAGGCAAAGCGGTAGAGGCCGCGCGCCTTCAGCAGCGGCGAGTTCAGCAGTACGGCCATGACGATCGCCAGCGAGATCATCACCGGCACCTGGATGACGAGGATGAGCAGCGTGTTCTTCAGCGCGTTGAAGAAAGCGGGGTCGCCGATCAGGCGGCCCCAGTTGAAGGTCGGCGCAAAGCGCCACGGCACGGTTCGCGTCGCCTGGAAGGAGATCATGAACGAAGAGATGATCGGCCACACCCAGAAGATGGCGAAGATCAGCAGATAGGGCGTGAGGAAGCGATACGCGGTGGCGTTCTGGTAGCGCATGGTTCCTCCTCCCTTTCTTTCTTGCCTTCTCCCCTTGTGGGAGAAGGTGGCAGCGAAGCGGCCGGATGAGGGGTGTTCCAGGGAACGCCAGCGTCTCACTCCGCTGGAACACCCCTCATCCGTCTCGGCGCTAACGCACCGATCCACCTTCTCCCACAAGGGGAGAAGGTAAGACGCGCGCTTGCTACTTAATCGGCAATCCAGTCGCCGAGGCGATCTGGTTGGCGGCGTCGTCGAGGGCGGCCTTGGCGTCGGGATAACCGCCGCCCAGATATTTGGTCTGCACCGCGCGCATGATGATTTCGGCGTCGCTCTGGAACTGGGTGCCGCGGCTTGGCACCACTTTGGGCAGGGTGGCGAGGATGTCCTTCCACACCGCCTGGCCGCCCCAATAGGGCAGGCCTTGCGAGACATAAGGGTCGTCGAGCGCCGAGATCAGCGACGGCACCAGGCCGAAATCCTTCAGCATGGTGATCTGGCCGTCGTTCGTCTCCAACGTGTATTTCAGATAGGCGTAAGCCGCCTCCTTGTTCTTCGAAGCCGAGGTGATGGCGAGCGACGAGCCGCCGAGATTGGCGGCGCGCGGGCCGTCGGCGGTCAGGCTCGGCATCAGATAGACGCCCCATTTGCCGTTCTCGCCGGCCGATTCGGTGCGGATGGTGCCCTCATACCAGCCGCCATAGATCTGGGTGGCGACGGTGCCGGCGGTGTTGTTGGTGATCTTGGTGCCCCAGTCGGCCGACGAGATGATGCCGGCGTCCTTCATGTCCTTTATCTTGGCCAGCGTATCGACGCATTTCGGCTGGTTGACGGTGATCGACTGCCCGTCCTCGGCGAAATAGCCGCAGCCCTGCTCGTTGGAGATCATGCGGAAGAATTCGGTGTCGCCGTTGAAATCGGCATTGGTCATGGTGACGCCGGGATTGGCGGCCTGGATCTTCTTGCCGGCGGCGATGAAATCGTCCCAGGTCTTGATCGAGGCCGGATCGACGCCGGCTTTCTCGTAGAAGTCGCGGCGGTAGAAGGCGGCGACCGGGCCGGAATCCCACGGCATGGCATAGGCCTTGTCGCCGACTTCCAGCTCGGTGCGCTTGAAATCGGGGAATTTTTTCGCGTCGTCGGCGGTATAGCCCAGCGTGTGCAGGTCGACGAAACAGTCGGGGAACTGGGTCCAATAGTTCTCGGCCTCGCCATTCTCGACCGAGACGATATCCGGCAGGCCGACGCCGCCGGCAGCACAGCCGGCGATCGACTTGTCATAGGTCGGCTGGTTGCCGAGGTCCTGAACGGTGACCTTGACGTCGGGATATTGCTTGTTGAAGCCGGCGACCGTCGCCTTCAGCGACGAAGCGGCGATGTTCCAGCTCCAGATCGTGATTTCGCCAGACTGCGCCAAGGCCGGGCCGGAGCCCAAGGCAAGCGCCAGCGCGGCACAGGTGAGTGTCGTGCGCATTGAATCCTCCCATTTCATTTGCTCTCTCTTCGCGAGCATGGCTAGACTAGGCGGCGCGGAAGGCTTGTCCCCGACAATGGGAATAAAAGATGGGCGGAAAGTAAGATGCCTGAACGGCCGTTTTACCAGCCTGGCGCCAGCAGCGTAGAAGGCCTGCCGATGGCCTTGCAGATGTTTCACAACCATCCGCTGGTGATGCTGAAGCCGCACTGGCATGCCCAGGTCGAGGTCAATTTCATCGTCCGCGGCAGCGTGCACTACCGCATGAACGAGCATGAGATTTCGCTGTCTGCGGGCGAGATGTGCCTGTTCTGGGGCGGCCTGCCGCACCAGATGGACGATCTCTCCGACGACGCCATCTATGCCGGCGCGCATCTGCCGCTGGTGCATTTCTTCCGCCTGCATCTGCCGACGGACATCCGCCACCGGCTGATGACGGGCGCCACGCTGGTGACATCGGCCACCGACCCGGCGGACCATCACAATTTCGAGCGTTGGAACCGCTATTTCCGCTCCGGCGATCCGGCGATAACCGAGCACGCGGTGAATGAGCTGTTGCTGCGGCTGGAGCGGGTGCGGTTCGAGCCCTACCGGCTGGTGCCGGAAACCGCCAGTCAGGAAACCGGCGGCCCGTTCGACCAGCAATCGCTGCGCAATGTCGGGCGCATGTGCGACTTCATCGCCGAGAATTTCCTCTACGAGATAGACTGCGTCGACATCGCCGCGGCCGCCGACATCCATCCGAAATACGCCATGAGCACCTTCAAGAAGTCGACCGGCATGACGCTCAACGAATATATGAACCTGTTGCGGTTGAGCTACGCGCAGGCGCTTCTGATGCATGAAGACGCCAACGTGTTGCGCGTCGCCATGGATTCAGGCTTCGGTTCGCTCAGCGCCTTCAACAAATCGTTCCGCAAGCTGGCGGGGATGTCGCCCTCGGATTTCCGGCGCAGCGCCGTCCGGTAGCCGTAACCCTTGCCCGGCCCTTGTCGGCGGCGCGGCTGTGAGCGACGCCCTCGGCGGCGCGGCGACAGCGCTGGTCTCGGGTCTTCTGGTCCGCCTTGCCTACCGGCAAAACACCAGGATTGACCGGCTGATCACTGGATTGTTGTAGCAACCGCGATGGGCGGCTTGCCGGTAGGGCCGGTGGTGCACCGGCCCTGCGGTGGATGCCGGTTTACTTGGCCGGTCGGACGCTCGAAGCCGCGAACTTGCCGGCTTTCGTCGTGTAGGTGACGGTCACCTTCTCGCCGACCTTAAGCGTTTCCGCTTCTATTCCTTCCGGCAAGGAGAATGTCTTGCCGTCGGCCAAGGTGACCGAATCACCTTTCTTGTCGATGCTGGCGATCGAGCCGGTGGTCGCCTTCGCGTAGGCACCGGTGGCGGATGCGATGGCCAATATCGTTGCAGCAGTGATGACTGATTTTTTCATTTTCAGGCTCCTTTCGTTTTGCTCTGCCGAGGGCTGTTGCCCAGGGCTGCTTCGGTGGGATCCGGAGCTCTCTCTCGGATCGTCCCTCTGGCCTCGGAGGACCGGAACGACGTTAGGCCCGGGAGTTTTCGACCAGCTGGCCGCAGGCTTACAAATGTGTAAGTCCGGCGCGATCCGTCACAAGTCCCGCAACTGCTCGGCCGTCAGCCCGGACGACGGCCTGGCCGAAAGCACCGCGGCCGCCACGGAAGCCACGACGAGGCCAAGCAGGATCGCCAGATAGAACCAGGGGATGGACAGCGTCTCCGGCGGAGGATCGAACACGCCGGTCAAAAGCTTCACCAGCATCCATGCGGTCAGCACGCCAGACAGCAGGCCGAAGACCAGCCCGCCGAGGACGATAAGCAGGCCTTCCGCCCACAGGAATGCAGCCAGTTGCGCGGGCCGGGCGCCAATGGCGCCGAGTATGGCAAAAGGACGGCGACGTTCGGCGAAGCCCAAGGCCAGCACAAGCCCGGCGGCAGCGGCCGCCATCACCACCGAGAATCCGAGCTCGATCCGCGTCAGTCCATCAAGATCAACCGCGGTCAGACTCGAGCCGATGAGATGGGCAGCCTGGCCGATATCGGCGATTTTCAGCGAAGGGTCGAAGGCCAATACCGAAGCAGCCTGGCGCGCCAGTGCTGCTGGCCTGCCCGTGGCGCGCATCAGGATGTATTCGGAGGCGTCGGACCCCGTCATGCGGGCGACATAGGCGGCATTGGCGACGAGGAAGGAGTCCTTCGGGGCGGTCGGAAATTCGCGAGCGATGCCGATGAATTTGAAGGGGATCGCGTGGTATTGGTGGTCTCCTGCATGGATGAGGCGCAGGTTGATCGTGTCGCCCTGCTGAAGCTGAAAATCCTGCACCGTTTCTTCCGACACGAGGACGCCGTCGGGTGTAGAGGCGAGCCGGCCGAGCGTTTCGGCTGCGCTGACATCGAAATAGGCATTGGAGAGGTTGGTGGCGCGGCCGATGCGGGAAGGGTCGATGCCGTAGAGGTCCTGCAGGTCGGCGCCGACATAGGCGAAGCGATGTTGCATCGGCTCCACGGCGGCGGCATCGGTCAGCCCCGTCAGGGCCGCAAGATGTGTTCCGGCCGGGTTGTCGGAGGTGCCGAACACGGTAACATCGGAACCGTTGGTCAGTTCGGCGTCGATGCGGGCCTGGGCGTTGTAGGTGGTGTTGAAGATCGCTGTCGATGTGGCAAAGGAAATCGCCAGAGCCGTCATGGCGATGCCGACCGTCAGGCGCTCGGGCTGCTTGGACAGGGCAGCCGACACGACGGGTGTCAATGGCCCGCACAGCGGAGCAATGATCGTGCGCGGCAGTTGGCCGTTCCCTGCGATGATGCGATCGGACAGCCTCATCGTCAGCAGGGCGGTGCCCAGCCAGAACAGGGCCGGCGCGATGAAGGCCTTGTAGTCGACCGCGGTCGCCGCCACGCCTTCGGGCGCCAGGACGACCTGATATCCGGTGCTCGCGGACAGCCAGAAAAACAGCCCCGCCGCGGCAAGCAGCAGAACATCCAGCCACAGGCGCCGCCAAAGCGGTACGGTCACGCGGGTCACAGAGTGTCGAGCCGCGTTGGCGGTGATCCAGCGCGCATCACGCCAGGCGGGAAGCAGAAAGGCGACAACACCCGCCAGCAGGCCGCCCAATGCCGCGACAAGCAGGGCAGGAATACCATGGAGCAAATTGGTATCCGACCCACTCGCCACGGCAGGACCAAGCAGCCAAGCCCAAGCCAAGCCCAGTGCCGTGCCGGTGACGGCGGCCAGCGCGGCCTCGACGGCCGACAGCGACAGAATGGTCCCCAACGTGGCGCCGCGAACGCGCAGCAGCGCCTGCTCCGTTCGCCGACGCACCCCGCCTGAGGATGCGACGGTGAAGGTCAGCGCCACGGCAAGCGCAACGCCAGGCAGACCGAGAAACAGGAACAGCACCGATGCATACAGGGCGTCTTCGCGGACTGCCCCGAGGCGTGAGCCGAGATTATCCGCGACCAGCGCCTGGCCGACCGTCCGCGCCTCAAGATTGCGCTGTGCGCCGGTGACGAAATCATAGGCCGCGACAGGACCGGCCGGCAGTGTTTCATGGTCAATCCGCGCGTGCCATTGCAGGCGTACCGTATCGGGGCGCAGCTTCATCTGCGGTTCCAAAAGCCGTTGCCAGTCCCCCCAGGGCAGAACGAGCACGTTGTCGGGCGGAGCCTGCGGCGAAGCCTGGGCCGGCAGGCCGACTGCCTGGAACAGCGAATCCGCATCGGGAAGATCGACTACCCCGGCGATCGTGACCTCTGCCGCAGGCAGGCCGACCCGCTTGATCGAGACCATATCGCCGGGGCCGACATGAAGATTGGCCGCTGTCTGCTGGGCAATCAGAACGCCATCGGTAGTGCCGGACAGCAAGCGGACTTCCGTCGGGAAAGTCTTTGAATAGGCGCCATCGAAAGCGATGACCTGTCCTGGCCCGGTGGTCTGGGTGGTTCCGGCGGTAACAGCCTCGAATCCCGCCACGTCTGCATAGCGCACCGCGTGAACGGCCTTGAGCGGGACAGCATCGGCCATCGCCTTGCCGATCACCTCCGGATCGGCGCCGGAAATCGTCTGGACCTGCCAGTCGATCGGAACCGCCTTGATGGCCCGGGCCGTCATCGACGCGCTGGCGTTGGCCAGGAAAAGCGCCATCGCTGCCAGCAACGCAACCGTCAAGGCAACGCCTGCCGCGGCACCGACGACACGCAGCAGGCGGCGGGCAAGGATGCCACGCAGCCATAGCAAAATTATCTTCATGCCGCGTCCTGCCGTGGCCATTCCGAGATGATCCGGCCGTGGTCCATCGTCCATCTTGTCGCCATCCGGGCAGCTATCGCCTCGTCATGCGTCGCCACCACAAGGGCGGTTGCGGTGTGCTCTAACCGCTCCAGGACCGTGTCGAAAAAGACTTGCGCCGTGATGCTGTCCAACTGGCCGGTCGGCTCATCTGCGAGAACCAGTTCCGGTCCTATGGCCAAGGCGCGGGCCATTGCGACCCGCTGAGCCTGCCCCCCGGACAGTTCCTCGGGCAGCTTGTCGGCCAGCTCGCCGAGGCCGAACGAGTCCAGCAGTGCCCTGGCGGTCGCACCAGCGCCCGCGTGCTCGCCGGCCAACACCAGGGGCAGGCTGACATTCTGGACGGCCGTCAGAGCGGGAAACAGGCTCGGCGATTGGAACACCACGCCGACATGCCGCGGCCTCAGGTCCTCGAACCGACCAAGTCCTGGCCATTCGATATCTCCGGCCGTCGGCCTGTCCAGGCCGCCCAGTATATGAAGCAAGGTTGTCTTGCCGCTGCCGGAGGGGCCAACCAGGGCGATGCGCGCACCGGCTGCGATCCTGCAATCGACATCGTGCAACGCAACGGCGCGCCCAAAGTCGCGCCCAAGGCCTTTGCCGAAAACCAGCGTATCACGCATCATCGATCCGGCCATCCTTCAGCCTGATTATCCGGTCGGCCCGATACGCAAGCGCCTTGCTGTGGGTCGCGAGCAAGGTCGCCAGTCCGGCTTGGCGTCGCGCGTCGAATTGGCCGATCAGGCGGGATTCGGTGTCGCTGTCGACCTCCGCCGTCGGCTCGTCGGCAACCAGGATCGGCGGATCCGCGGCAAGCGCCACCGCGAGGCCGGCCCGCGCCGCCTCGCCGCCGGAAAGCTCGGTTGGAAACGCACGGGCGCGGTGCAGAAGATCGACGTTTTCCAGCAGGACGCCTACCCGCTCCTCGTTAGGCTTCCGGGCAAGCAGCATCTGCAAGCGCAGGTTTTGCTCGACGGTGAGGTGGCCGAACAGGTTTCCCGACTGGGGGAGGATGCCAAACCTGGCGGCACGAATGCGCGAGCGCTCGGCCTCGGGTCTGCGGGTCAGGCGTTTGCCGTCGACCTCGACATAGCCGCCGTCCGGTTCATCGAGACCGGTGACGCAGGACAACAGAGTGGATTTGCCACTGCCGGACGGTCCCACCACCGCGACGATCTCGCCCGGCGCCACATGGAAACTGATGCCGCGCAACGCCGCCGTCTCGTCGTCACCGACGTGGAAGAACCGGTAGAGTTCATGCACCTCCAGCGCTTGCATGTCATTTCCATCGGAACGAATTGGACATCAGCTGCCACTGATCGACATTGTCGGCGCCCTTGGGCGCGTAGAGCTCCAGCGTCACCAGCCTGCCGTCCTTGAAGTAGAGGTAGCGCTCGTTTTCAAGGCGCACCTGTTTGTTGGTCACGGCATTGGGTTCGGAATTGGAGGTATAGACAATGCGGATCGCGGCACCCGCGGGCAGCTTGACCTGCTTGACCGCGGTCACCCGCACGGCCCGGCTTCCGGCCTCGAGCTTTGGCACATAGTCCGCCTTGGCGCTTTCGACGGTCGGCGAGGCATCCGCCTTGGTCACCGAGAGTATGACGCCGTCAAGCTTGTCGACGAAGCTTGCGCCATCGGGGCGGTCCGACCTTGCCCATCCCTCCGGCACTTTCATGGCGAAGCCCTGCGGCGAGGCATAGTCGATGAAAACCTGCGTATCGGGAATGTCTCCGGGTGGGTTCTTTTCCGCGGGAACCGCCTTCTCGGCTGCAATGGCCCGGTCGGCGACAAGCGTCGAAGCGCAGGCGGCGCCCAGGCAAACAGCGAGCGTCAGCGCCGAAATGATACGGGGGGATTTTTGAAATGCGATCATGTCGAGCGGCCTTTCAATGAACGGCTGATACGGCCCATTATGTCGCGCCAACTTTACCGCCAGGTCGCCGCCTTCATACGGATCGGTAAGCTTCCGGCGCGCGATACTTCAGGTCCCCGATGTCCTCACCGTCCGGAAGCTGATGATGACCGCCAGGCCAGGATGGCGATCCTCCAGGGTGATCGTTGCGCCATGCAAATCGGCGACGGCCCGCACGAGGCTCAAGCCAAGGCCGCTGCCGGGCGTGGTGCGGCTGGAGTCCAGCCGGTAGAGCCGCTGGAAAACCTTCTCCCGCTCGCCGGCCGGGATGCCGGGACCGTTGTCGCAGACACAAACCAGAATCCGGTCATCCTGCCGTGTCACCGACACCGCGATCACGGTGCCGGGCGGGCAGTGCCGCAGGGCGTTCTCGACCAAATTGGCGACCAGTTGCATCAGCAGGTCGCGGTCGCCGTGAATATACCATTCCGTACCCGGAACGATCGTTGTCGACAGGACCTTGCCGTCGTCTTCGGCGACATCTGAGTAGATCTCGCCGATGGTCGCGACAAGGCGGCCGACATCGAGATCGATGAAACGCGCCTTGCGGGCACCGGCCTCGATCTGGGCTATGCGCAGAAGCGCGTCGAAGGTTTCGTTGATCTGCAGCGCCTCTGTGCGGGCGTCGGCGAGCTCGCCGGAAACATCGGCGCCTGAGGTCGTCTTGTCGGCGGCGGATTCGAGGATCATCTGCAGCCGGTTGAGCGGCGTCTTTAAATCATGCGCGATGTTGGCGCTCACCTCCCTCATGCCGTCGACCAGCGCCGACAGGCGGTCCAGTGCCGCGTTGACCTGGCCCGAGACGGCGTCGATGTCATCGCCATTGCCGGTCAGCGGGATACGGGCCTGGAGCCGCCCATGCGAGACATCGACCATGGTGGCGGCGATGCCGTCGAGGCGGCGCTG
Source organism: Mesorhizobium sp. P2_F5 (assembly GCF_056403715.1). Lineage (NCBI taxonomy): Bacteria > Pseudomonadati > Pseudomonadota > Alphaproteobacteria > Hyphomicrobiales > Phyllobacteriaceae > Mesorhizobium > Mesorhizobium sp. P2_F5. The sequence continues at coordinate 45,364 of NZ_JBFUEY010000013.1, forward strand.
CACGCGCGACGCCAGCAGTGCGCCACCAACGATCGCAAGACCCAGGATGAAGAATGTTCCCCAGACGAAGCTCATCAGCACGATGGTCTCAAGTTCTTCGGTTTCCGACAGCGAGACGGCGACCGCCAGGCTGTTGCCGCCGACCTCGCCCGAATAGGCACGGTACATGGTTCCGGGCGGCACGCCGGGCAGCGAGGCGGCAAACATCGAGAAGCCGTCGGGCAGGCCGGAAGCGGTGAAGTTGCCGGCCAGATGGGTGCCGTCTGGGCCGGTCAGCGAAAAGAGCTGCTCCTTGTTCGGGCTGAGCTGGGCATGATCGTTGACTGTCGCGATCAGATCCTCCTGATCGCTCTCCGCATAGGTCACGGCGACGACCGAATAGGTATCCTTGAGCGTCTCATCGAGCCGCGCCGACAGGTCTGCGCTCATCAGCTGGTAGACGATCGCGCCCGACAGGAGGAAGGCAAGCACGAACAGGAAGGCAAAGGTGAGCGCCAGCCGGAACGGCGTGCTGCGCAGCAGGCTGGCGCTTGTTTCCTTCATCGCTCTAGAGCACGATGCCGAAAAATGTGACGCCGTTTTCGGGCGACATCATGCTCTATCCCTTTGATCTAGGCGGACTTCGGCCAGAACAGCCATAGCAGCGCCAGCGTCGCCAATATCCAGACAGCAATGATGAAGACCAGTCCGGCCTTGCCAACCGGCCTGGCGCGGCGCGTGGCCGCATCACGGAATTCCTGCATGAGACCGGCTGGCACCAGCTTGACCGCGAGCATGATGCCGAGCGGGACGATCAGCAGATCATCCAGATAGCCGATGACAGGGATAAAATCAGGAATGAGGTCGATAGGGCTGAGAGCATAGGCTGCAACCGCCCCGGCAGCGGCCTTTGCATACCAAGGCACACGGGGATCGCGGGCGGCAAGCCACAATGCCACCGTGTCGCGCTTGATGCCGCGCGCCCATCGCTTTGCAGAGTCCAGCATCGACATTTCGCTTATATACGGACAGCCAGTCGGACGTGCGAGATGTGATCGAGCATGGCCCATTCAACCCGGCGCGTGCAAGCTGTAGCCGGTGTTGCGCACGGTATGGATGAGCGGAACCTCGAATGGCCTGTCGATCTTGGCCCGCAGCCGGCTGATATGGGTTTCGACGACGCTGGTCTTGGGGTCGAAATGGAAATCCCAGACCCGCTCCAGAAGCATGGTGCGGGTGATGACGCGGCCCTCGCCGCGCATAAGCACTTCGAGCAGGCTGAATTCGCGCGGCTGCAGGTCGATGGCCTGACCCTGTCTGGTGACGCGGCGCTGGATCAGGTCCATTTCGAGATCGGCGATGCGCAGCGTGGTTTTCTGCTCCTGCGCCGCCGGGCGGCGGCCAAGTGCGTTGATGCGGGCGAGAAGTTCGGAAAAGGCGAAAGGCTTGACCAGATAATCGTCGCCACCGGCCTCGAGCCCTTCGACGCGGTCGTCGACACCGCCAACCGAGGTCAAAAAGATCGCCGGCGTGCGCACGCCCGCCGCCCGCACCGCCTTGATCATCGACAGGCCGTCGAGGCCAGGCAGCATGCGGTCGGCGACGATCACGTCATAGGCGTCGCGGGTCGCCGCAAACAGCCCGTCGCGGCCATCGCGCAGCAGGTCGCAGACGTGGCCAGCTTCGCTCAGGCCCTTGACGACATAGTCGGCGGTCCGGGGGTCATCCTCGACAAGCAGAAGTCGCATCGTTGTTCCGATCGCTGGTTGACCGCCCCCGGCGATCCTCTAACGCCCTGTTTTGGCGCAATTCCGGCCGAAAAGCGGTTTCACACTTTTTCCTGGAATAGTCGGTTCCGCCTTGTGATGCCGGATTGCCACGAGCCGAAAAAGCCCAGCAGCGGTTCGACGGCCTCGAAGCTCCGATCCATCTCATAAGGTCCGATGACCGGAATGCCGATATGGCCGTAGCGGATCGACAGCTGCGCCTCTGACACCGTCTCGTTCGCGCCGGCCAAAGCTGCGAGGTAGAGCGCCGAGGCGAGGCCGGTGCGGTCCGACCCCTCCTTGCAATGGATCAGCACCGGCTTGGGCGCCGATTGCAGCAAGGCGATCAGCGCCAGCGATTGCTGCTGTGTCAATTCGGTGCGGGCGTTCATGGGAAAGTCGATATGGCGGATGCCAAGCTCATCGGCAGCCTTCACTTCCTCGTCGTACCAGGCCTGTCCCGGACCCGCGCCACGCAGATTGACGATCGTGGCAATGTGGTATTTGTCGTGGTAGTCGCGGATTTCGTCGGCGGTCGGCTGGGCCGAGCGATAGGCCTCGCCCGCGACAATGGCGTGGAAATTGTTGTTGAGGTGGGTTGCCGCGAGCGCGCCGCCGCCCATCGCAACGACGGCGATCAGCGACGCCAGCCAGATCCGCACCGACCTGCGTCGTGGTGTGTTCAAATCGGCCATGTCAGGTCCGTTTCCTTTCGTGATGCACTCGGTCCCAACCCTTACTCGGATTCGATAAGAATGGGGTCGGCCTCGTCGGCGTTCTCCTTCAGTGTCATATAGACAACCACCGCGACGATGCAGCTGAGAAAGGCAATGCTGGTGAAGCTGGTGCCGAAGCCAAATCCGCCATATTCGACCGGTTGCGACAGCAGGTCGCCGAACGAAGCGCCTAACGGCCGCGTCAGGATATAGGCCAGCCAGAAGGCGAGTATGGCGTCGAGACCGAAGGCGAAATAGCCAAGCGCGATGAGCGCGATGACCCCGCCGAACAAAAAGCCGGTCGTGAGATAGCCCATATCGAATGTCTCGGCGACCAGGTCCCCGGCCGCGGTGCCGAGCGAAAAGGTGAACAGGATCGCCAGCCAGTAGAAGATCTCGCGCCTGGTGGTGACGATCGTATGGATCGAAAGCGTCCTTTCGCTGGCGTACCAGGCCGCGAATGTCGTGGCGAGCAGGACCGTGAAGGCGATCGTGGTGGTTTGCAGGCGGACGCCGAAATTGTCGACCAGATTGTCGGTGATCAAGGTGCCGACGACGCTGATCAGCACCACCGCCAGCCAGTAGGCCCATGGCACGTAGCGTTTCTGCGCGAACTGCAGCGCCAGCGCGACGACAAGGATGCCGGTCATGATCAGTGAGGTGACGGTCAAACCGAGGCCGAGATTGACTGAGAGATAGTCGGCCGCCGTCTCGCCCATGGTCACCGCCAAAAGCTTGATCAGCCAGAATTCGACGGTGACATCAGGAACCCTGTTGGGCGATGCCAAAGCGGGTGCCGTGCTTGCAGACGAGAGCATGATGGTATCCTTGTCGTTTCGATGGGATGGGACTATCGCCCGGTATGTGCGGGGAGGCTTGGCCTTACTTGCCCATGATCTTCATGGCCTGGGCAAAGAAGTCGTCGGCGCGCTTGTCGTCATCGGCATTGCAGCGCTCGACACCCTTGGCCTCGAGATCGGACACTTTGGTCTTGTCCGCGGCGCTCAGCGCCGCCGAGGCTTCCGCCGCGCGCAGGTCTTTCAGAGCGTCTTCGCAAGGCGCTGGAGCGGCCGCGGCTGAAAAGACCGGGTTGGCGATGGCAATTGCGCCGAGCGCGAAAGCGAGGGCCAGTTTTTTCATGTTGAGTTTTCCTGTATTGTGCCGATGTTCGGCGGTGGTGAAACGATGTCCGGCGCGTCGGCCGGCACAAGGACCATAGGCAGGCGACCTCGCCACCATCTGTCCGCCTGCTTACAAATTCGTAAGAATGCCCAAAATCCTTGCCGGTTGCCTCGCCATTGCCGCACGGAAGCGCTAGTGGATGGCGAGACACCGGCGCGACAGGCCCTGCCGGAGAGCAGGAACCATGATGAGCTATGCTCCCCCCAAGCCGGCGGCGAAGGCGTTCGACCAGCACAAGCGCCTGATCGTCGTACAGGTGGCCGCGGTCCTTGCCATTGTGCCGTTGCTGTTCACCAAGCCCTTTCTTGTCGAAGGCTCGGACGGGCACGAATACATCGAAGCGCTGGGCATCGGCTTCGTGCTGGTCTGCTTCCTCGGCCGTCTGTGGAGCATTCTCTATGTCGGCGGCAGGAAGAACGACGAGCTGGTTACCATCGGCCCGTTCTCGATGACCCGGAACCCGCTCTATTTCTTTTCCACGGTCGGCGCCGCAGGCGCCGGGTTGATGTATGGCGCGGTGCTGGTGGCGGCGGCCCTGGCTCTGATGAGCTACCTTGTGTTTCGGGTGACGGCGCGCAAGGAAGCCGAGTTCCTGTTTGGAAAGTTCGGCCCCGCCTATAGCGCCTATGCCGAGCGCACGCCGGCTTTCTGGCCGAACCCGATGCTGTTTCACGACCAGGCTGAACGCCAATTCTCGACAAGAACGCTGCGGCGGACATTCACGGACGGGCTCTATTTCCTGGCGCTGTTCCCGATCATCGAGACGATCGAGCAGTTGCGGATCAGCGGCGTGCTGCCGGTGTTTTTCACCCTCTACTGACCGGAACGCCGCGCCGCGCGGCGCACACTGTAGAGCAGGATGGCGAGGCAGCCGACCAGAAGCAGGACGCCGCCGGCAAGCGGCGGCAGCGCCAGCAGCTTCACTGCCGCGGTGATCGCCACGATCAGCAGCAGCGCCAGCGTCGCCAGGCTGCCGTCGTCGATGAACATGCCGACGAGTTCGTTCAGGATGAGGCGGACGATAGTCATCGGGCAGCTCCTTGTGCGGCCTTGGGGTGGCTGTCGCGCAACCAGCGCACGATGGCGAAGGACGCGACGGCAATGATGGCGAAGATGGCCAGCAGCGCCAGATCGGCGCCCGGCCAGTCGGCGCCAAGGCCTTCGCCGGTCCAGAAAATGCCGAAGCTGGTCAGCATCAGGCCGACGGCGAATTTGAGCGCGTTCTCCGGCACTCGAGCAAGCGGCCGGTGCACCGCAAGACCGATGATCGTGACCAGGATGAAGGCCGCCAGCGCGCCAAGGCTGGCATAGAAGGTCTGCGCATGCGCGGCACCCACGGCAATGACGATGAACACCACTTCGACACCTTCGAGCAGCACCGCCTTGAAGGCCGCGAGCCCGGCCAGATAATCGGCGCGGCGGTCATTGGCCTGTTGGTGCAAGGTGGCGGTTTCCTTGGAAAAGGCGGCGTCCTCGTCATGCAGGGCGATGACGCCGACACTGCGCAAAATGGCTTTTCTCAACCAGCGCATGCCAAACAGGATCAGGAGCACGCCGACGACGAACTGCAGCACGGTGATGGGAACCAGCGCCAGCAGCGGTCCGAAAGCCAGCACCAAAGCCGCCAGCAGCGCCAGCGCAAGGGCGGCGCCAGTCAGCGCCGGCCGCCAGCCGCGGGTGACGCCGACCGCCAGCACGATGGTGAAGGCCTCGACCACTTCGACGAAGGAGGCGAGGAACGAGGCGGTCACGGTGGAAAGTATGGGCGTCAGGCCGTTCATGAAGGCTTCCTGTCTGCTCGGGAATCATCAAGTCGGGAATCACCAGGCATTGAACGATACAACGCTCCGATTGTAGCGAGAAAGCGGGCGCTGAGCCGGCGGGCGGCGTTTCCGCCCGTCGAGACGGACGCGCTGCGGCCCGAGCTCGACCGCAATGCGCCAGCAACGGCCTCGACGTTGCCGGCGGGCCGATGTTGACACCTGGCAAAGCCGCGCACTAACCTGTGGCGTAATCGGTTACGTAACCGATTACGGTGGATCACAGAGGAGGAAATCATGAGCAAGATAACAAGCCGATCGTGATAGGACTTGTCATTGTGCTTGCCGTCATCCTAGACGCCTACAGGGAGCGGCTTTTGCGGGTGATCCGCTAGAGGGATAACCGATGACGACGATTGCCGATGTCGCGCGCCATGCCGGAGTGTCGGTCGCAACCGTCTCTCATGTGATGAACCGCACACGCCATGTCGAGCCGGAGACGGCCGAGCGCGTGCATTCGGCCATCGCCGCTCTGCGCTACAGCCCGAACACGCTGGCGCGCAGCCTGAGGCGCGGCGAGACCAAGACCATCGGCCTGCTTTTGCCGGACAATTCCAATCCGTTCTTCGCCAGCGTGGCGCGCCAGATCGAGGATGCCGGCTTCCTTGCCGGCTATACGGTGATCCTGTGCAACTCCGACGGCAGCGCCGAGAAGGAGGAGCGGTATCTCCAGGTGCTGATGGCCAAGCAGATCGACGGGCTGATCTTCGCCGGCTCGTCCGACCATGCGCGGGTGTTCGCCAACGTTCTGCCCGGCGTGCCGGCGGTGCTGCTCGACCGTGAGATCCATTCGGTCAATGTCGATTCCGTGCTGGTCGATCACGATCATGGCGGCTATCTCGCCGGCCGCTATCTGGTCGGGCTCGGCCACCAGAAGATCGGCGTCATCGGCGGCCCGCGCGATTCGAGCTCCAGCCCTGCCCGCCTGCGCGGCTTCGCCAGGGCGCTGCAGGAAGCAGGCCTCGACCTGCCGGCGGCCTTCGTGGTCGATTCCGACTATCACTTCGCCGGCGGCCGCACGGCGATGGAGCGGCTGATGGCGCAGGCCCCCGGCATCACGGCGCTTTTTGCCTGTAATGATCTGATGGCCATGGGCGCGCTGACGGTGCTGCGAGCCCGGGGCCTGCGGGTTCCCGACGACATGTCGATGATCGGCTTCGACGACATCCCCTATGCCGTCACCACCTGGCCGCCGCTGACGACGATCGCACAGCCGGTCGAGAAGATCGGCACGCGGGCGGTCAGCCTGCTGCTCGCGCGGGTTGCCGAGCCGGCGGCGCATTCTCGTCGCGAAGTGCTGACGCCGGTGCTGGTCGAACGCGAGAGCTGCGCGCCGCTGCGCGGCTAGCGCCCGTCCAGATGCGTGGATTTCGCGGCCTGGTTGCGCGAGGCATCAGGCCGCGATGCGGAAAGCTCAGGCGGCCGGCTGCAGCGCTGCCCTGAGCAGCATGCCGAAGAGGTCGCGCGGCTCGTCGGGATCGGCGAGCAAGTCGAGCTCCTCATAGAGGCCGGTCGCCTGGAGCTGGTCGCGGACATAGCGGAGCGCGGAAAAATCCTCGGTGGCGAAGCCGACGGAATCGAACAGCGTGATCTGTTCCGCCGTCATGCGGCCCTCGGCCTGGCCGGTCATCACCCGCCACAGCTCGGTCACCGGATGGTCGGCGTCGAGCTGCTGGATCTCGCCCTCGATGCGCGTCTGCGGCGGAAACTCAACGAAGATGTCGGAGCGCAGCAGGATGTCGCGGTGCAGCTCCGTCTTGCCGGGGCAATCGCCGCCAACCGCGTTGATGTGCACGCCGGAGCCGACCATGTTGTCGGTGAGGATGGTGGCGTACTGCTTGTCGGCGGTCACCGTGGTGATGATGTCGACGCCTTCCACAGCATCCTGTCCGGTCGTGCAGATGGTGATGTCAAAACCTTTGCCGGCGAGGTTGCGGGCGCATTTTTCCGAAGCGGAGCGGTCGATGTCATAGAGCCGCAGCCGGTCGATGCCGAGCAGCGCCTTGAAGGCGACGGCCTGGAACTCGGACTGGGCGCCATTGCCGATGATGGCCATCGAGCGCGAACCCTTGGGCGCCAGATATTTGGCCGCGACGGCGGAGGTCGCCGCGGTCCGCAGCGCCGTCAGGATGGTCATTTCGGTGAGCAGCATCGGATAGCCGGAGCCGACATCGGCCAGCACGCCGAAGGCGGTGACCGTCTGGCGGCCCTCGCGCATGTTCTTCGGGTGGCCGTTGACATATTTGAAGCCGTAGAGGCGACCGTCGCTGGTCGGCATCAGCTCGATGACGCCGTCATGGCTGTGCGAGGCGATGCGCGGCGTCTTGTCGAACAGCTCCCAGCGGCGGAAATCCTCCTCGATATAGGCGGCGAGTTCGGTCAGGAACCGCTCGACGCCGATGGTCAACACCAGCTTCATCATGCGGTCGACGCTGACGAAGGGGACGATGGCAAGGCGGGAAGGCTGGGTCATGCGATGCTTCCGGAATGGCTGCGGGTCGGGCGGTCCATGATGCGGCGGCCCATCAGGCTGGCGGCGAGGTCGACCATCAACGTGGCGGTGCGGCCGCGCTCGTCGAGGAACGGGTTGAGCTCGACCAGATCGAGGCTGGAGACCAGGCCGCTGTCGGACAGCATTTCCATCACCAGATGCGCCTCGCGGAAAGTGGCGCCGCCGGGCACGGTGGTGCCGACGGCCGGCGCGATCGAGGGGTCGAGAAAGTCGACGTCGAGGCTGACATGCAGCAGGCCGTTGGCCTTTTCGACCTGGGCCAGGAAGGCGCGCAGCAAAGGCGCGACGCCGTGCTCGTCAATGGTGCGCATGTCATGCACGGTCACGCCGGCTTCGCTCAGCGCCCGGCGCTCGGCCGGATCGACGCTGCGCAGGCCCATGACGCAGATGCGGGCGGGATCGACGGCGACGGGCAGGTCCGGGAAATAGCCATTGAAGCCCGGCCGGCCGCTGGCATAGGCGAGCGGCACGCCGTGCAGATTGCCGCTGACGGTAGTGTCGAGCGTGTGGAAATCGGGATGCGCGTCGAGCCACAGCACGAAGAGCGGCCGGCCGCTCTCGGCCGCCCGGCGGGCTATGCCCGATACGGTGCCGGCTGATATCGCGTGGTCGCCGCCAAGGAAGATCGGCATCGCTTCCTTCGAAGCCGTGTAGGCGGTTTCGGCGATCGCCTCCGTCCAGGCGGAAATCTCCGGCAGCGCCTTCAGCGCAAGGTTGCCATGGACGATAGCGCGGGCCGCAGCCGGTTGCACCGCGCCCCAGTCCTCGACCTCATGGCCGAGTTCCGACAGCACCGAGACAAGCCCTGCCGTGCGCAAAGCGCTCGGCCCCATCTCGCATCCCATCCTACCCGCGCCGTCCTGCACCGGCGCGCCAACGATCCTGCAGCGCATGATTCTTTTTGTCCTTGCAATTGATTGGGCGATTGATGGCTGGAATGAACCATCCCGGCCCGGCAGTTTGAACAGGCGAAATTGGCATTTCGGAAAGAATGATTTATCATTCCGATAAGTCGTCTTAATCAAAGTGGATAGTAGTCATGGATGCGCTCGACGAAAGGCTGGTCACGTTGCTCAGGCACGACGCTCGGCGCAGCATCTCCGATCTCGCGGTCGATCTCGGCGTCTCGCGCGCCACGGTCAGGGCGCGCATGGAGCGGCTGGAAAAGGCGGGCGAGATCATCGGCTACACCGTGGTGCTGCGCGCCGACGCCGTCGACCAGCGGATACGCGGCGTGATGATGATCGAGATCGAAGGCCATGCCGCGGACCGCGTGGTCCGGGCGCTCGGCGGTTTGGCCGAGGTTTCGACCATTCACACCACCAATGGCCGCTGGGACCTGGTGGTCGAGCTCGGCACGGCGTCGCTCACGGATTTCGACGCGGTGCTGCGGCGGATACGGCTGATCCCCGGCATAACGGGCAGCGAAACCAGCCTGCTGCTGGCGACGCCGAGGACGACCAGGGCGAGGTTGGCCTAGATCAGGCTGGCGTGTTTACGCAAAGCCAGGGTGCGGAACTGGCGGACGGGTCGGCTGCCTGACAAATCCTGTATTGGCCTGCTCGGCAATCTGCTCGGCTTCGCTGCGCGTCAGCCCCATCAGCAGTCGTCCCGCTATCTCCGCCGGCAGGTCCGACGTCAAATCGTAGACAAGCCAGCGGTCACTGGGATCTTGCATGGCTGCGAATCTCATTGGCGCTCCTCTTGTCAGCGCACTTAAGTTTTTGAGACGGTCGGATCGTTCCGGCTTTAATCGAAACTGCGGATGCGGCGTTGATCAGAACAGCTTTGGCTGATTGGCTGCGGCAAGCTCGAAATGCATGTAGTCCTTGGTGCCGGTGGCGCCGCCCAGCCAGCGCAGGCCGCCGCCATCGCTGGCGGCCAACCCGGCTGCGGCCTGCGGGGCCAGGTTGAAGAAGCCGAAGCGGGCAACCGAAGCGTCGGTGCCGATGATCTTGGGGGAGCCGACCTTGGCGGCCCGGCGGGAGAGGTCGGCGGCATCGGCCAGCAGCTTCGCGGTCGACTTGGCCTTGGCAGGCGTCGCGCCGGCGCCTTGCAGCAGCGTGGCGAGATCGGTCTGCTTGGCCGGCACGGCGGTTGCCAGCTGATGTGCCGTGGTGAGCTTCGCCGCCGGCAGTGTCACGCCGCTGAGCCGTTTTATGGCGTTGCCCATGGCGACCTTGAGGCCATCGGCATTGGCAAATGCGGCAACGACAGCGGCGTTGGCCTTCGACAGCACAATGGCCGCCGGCAGCAGCGTGTCATAAGGGTCGCCGGCGAGCAGCGTGGCGCTCTCGGCGCCATAGAGGTCGACACCGGTGAAGGCGGCGATGATGGTCAGCGGCAAAACGGTCTTCTTGACGTTGGGGTTGATCGCCGGATCGATGTCCACCGCCCAGCCGAAGGAATGATTGCTGAGTTGCGTGGGCGAGTTGACATTGGGCCTTATGTTGAAGCCGCCGACGCTCTTGATCTGGTCCAGTGCTGTCAGCGCCTTCTTGGCGGTAAGCAGCGCGACGGTGTTGGCCAACCTGGTCTTGAGTGCGGGATGCACCGGCGACTTGAAGCTCGCCCTCGGAAAACCGGCGCCCAGCATCTGCTTGTAATAGGCGTTGACCCGGTCGATCGCCTTGGCCGGATCGCTGGGCGCGCCGAACTTCGCATACAGCCGGGTACGAATATTCTGAAATCCGGAAAAGCCATCGCTGATGTTGTTTCTGACGAAGGCCGAGAGCTTGTTCCATTCCGCCAGTATGTCGGCAGCACTTGCGGACGAGGCGGCCTCGAGAGGGTTGATCCGGTCCAGCGCCGTCAGCAGCGCCAGCCGTAGCGTAGCGGCCAGTTCGCGCCGGTTGAGCGCCTGCGGCAACGCGGTCACGGCCGGCGCCTCGAACCCGGGAAACAATGTCGTCTGCAGGTGGCCGTCATAGGCCATCAGTTGCTTTTCGAGCTGCGGCCACAGCCAGATCAGCGCCTCGCGGTCCGTGATCCGCGCCGTGATCGCCGCAACGATCGCCTCGACCCCGTACTTGGCAATCTGATCGACATTGGCATCGGCTGTCATGGCAAATCCCCTAGGATATGGCGCGACTCAGTCAGAAAGACCGCAGAATCGCGCGCCTCCCATCTTGCCGGCCAGCGCTTGAAAAAAGACGAATCCACTGCACCCCCCGGTCAAGCAGTCGCAAACATCTGACGCGATATTATCGCATCCCGTTTTTCTTTCAACGGCGAAGTGATGCTTTTGTCTCAGAACTATAGTTTGCTCTCCGCAAGCGTCAAAGTCACGAACAACTTGGGCTGTGAGCGGTTGCACCTTGTGGCGATCCGCGTCACCGAAATCAGCGTTGACCGATTGGGCAGATCATCCGCGCCCAACTGTTTTCCTTGGCCCAGGTGCGGCGGGCGCTATCCGGAAATCCTCCACGTAACGGAGGCTTGCTACCGGCCGAGGGTGATGGCAGGATAAAAGGCCGCAACGAGCGGCCTCTGGCGGTCGTTGCGTTCCGATGGATTTTGAAGCATTTTCCCAAGGTGCGGGTTCTCCTCACAATGTGCGGCAGCCTCGTTTCTCCTTGGTCGCCCTTAACTTTTCGCAATGTGCGCTCTGCCTGCCTCAGGCCGCAGGGCATGTAATTCCACGGGGTCAAGCCTCATGACAGAGATTTGTGCTCGAGGCGTATGCCGTCGGCGAAGACAAGGCATCGCGTCACAAACAGCGGCCCTTGGCATTCGTGTCCGGGCGAAGAATGCCGTTGCGTACCTCACGCCCTTATGTCTCAAAACAGGTCGGTAGACCTGCGGATGATTTCGAAGCTGCGGGGTTGCCCACGGTCCGGCGAGAATTCTAAAAGACGTTCATAATGACACAGCACGCAAAAGACGCTCGAATTCTCATGTACAGCCACGACACGTTCGGGCTCGGCCATTTGCAGCGCTGCCGAACGATTGCGCATTCGCTGGTCGGGGATTTCCGCGGACTTCAGGTGCTTATCATTTCGGGTGCGACGATCGCCGGCGCCTTCGACTACCGCGCCCGCGTCGACTTCGTGAAGATCCCCAGCGTCATCAAGCTGCGCAACGGCGAATACACCTCGTTGGAAAAGGATATCGACCTGCATGAGACGCTGAGGATGCGGCAATCGATCATCCGCCACACGGCCGAGAGCTTCCGGCCGGATATCTTCATCGTCGACAAGGAACCGCTCGGCCTTCGCGGCGAGATCGAGGACACGCTGTCCTACCTCAAGACGCGGGGCACCACGCTCGTTCTTGGCCTGCGCGAGGTGATGGATGCGCCACATCTGCTCGAAGCGGAGTGGGCACGCAAGGATGTGATGCGCAAGATCGGCCTGTTCTACGACAAGGTCTGGGTCTATGGCCCGCCGGATTTCTACGATCCGTTGACCGGCCTGGATGTGCCGCCGGCGGTCAGGGCAAAGATGAAGTTTGTTGGTTTCCTGCAACGGAGCCTGCAGCAGAACCAGTTGCCCGGTCACCGGCCCGAGGGCGACTATATTCTGGTAACCACCGGTGGCGGCGGCGACGGTGCCGAACTGATCCACAACGTCATCGACGCCTATCAGCAGGATCCGCGATTGCAGCACAGGGCGCTGATCGTGCTTGGCCCCTACATGCCGGCGCGTAAGCGCAACAAGCTGGTCAGGAAGGGGGCCAAGATCCCCTATGTGAAGATCATCGAGTTCGACAACCGCATGGAAGAGCTGATTGCCGGCGCCAAGGCGGTGGTGGCGATGGGCGGTTACAACACCTATTGCGAGATATTGTCTTTCGACAAGCCTGCGCTGATCGTGCCGCGCGTCACGCCGCGCGAGGAACAACTGATCCGGGCACGGCGTGCAGCCGAACTCGGCCTCATCGATATGCTTTTGCCGGAAGAAGCCGAGGATTCCCAGCGGTTTGCCGATGCACTGGAGATGTTGCCGAACCGGCCCCGCCCATCGCAGAGCAATGCGCACATGACGCTGGAAGGACTGCCTCATATCTCCGAAATCGTCGCGGAACTGCTCGACCGCCGGGCCGGCCATTACCTTTCGGTCATTGAAGGCATGAACTGAGTTGCAAAACCGCAAGATCGTCGTGGTTCTGAAGGGCTATCCGCGGCTCTCGGAAACCTTCATTGCGCAGGAATTGCTCGGCCTGGAGCGTGCGGGCTTCGACCTCATACTTTTCGCGCTCCGGCGGCCGACCGACGCAAAGCGCCACCCCGTGCACGACGAGATCAAGGCGCCCGTCCATTATCTGCCGGAATATCTGCATAGGGAGCCGTTGCGCGTGCTTCGGTCGCTGTTTGCTTGTCTGCCGCGGCCGGGCTTCTGGCGCGCGCTCGGATCGCTGGCTGCCGATATCCGCCGCGACTTTACGCGCAATCGCGTGCGCCGCTTCGGGCAAGCGCTGGTGCTGGCGGCCGAATGGCCGCAAGACGCGGGCTGGCTGCATGCCCATTTCGTGCACACGCCGGCATCGGTGACGCGCTATGCCAGCCAGCTTCGTGGCCAGCCCTGGAGCTGCTCGGCCCATGCCAAGGACATCTGGACGTCGGCGGACTGGGACCTGGCCGGCAAGCTTTCCTCCGCGCGCTGGACGGTCACCTGCACGAAAACCGGCTTCGACCATTTGAAAAAACTCGCCAACGGCAACTCGTCCGTGCATCTGAGCTACCATGGGCTCGACCTTGACCGCTTCGGCAGTTTCGGCGCGGCGCGACAGCAGCATAACGGCTCGGCGCAGGGCGAACCGGTCATCATCCTGAGTGTCGGGCGCGCCGTTGCAAAGAAAGGTTACGACACGTTGCTGGAGGCTCTCGCCCTCCTGCCTGGTGATCTGGCGTGGCGTTTCGAGCATATCGGCGGCGGTGAGGAACTGGAACGGCTCAAGGCGCTGGCGCGAAAGCTCGGACTGGATGGTCGCGTCACCTGGAACGGTGCGCTGGCGCAGAAGGAAGTACTTGAGCACTACCGCAGCGCCGACATCTTCGCCCTGGCCTGCAGGATCACCGCGGATGGCGACCGGGACGGTCTGCCAAATGTTCTGGTGGAGGCGGCCAGCCAGCGGCTTGCCTGCGTGTCGACCGATATTTCCGGCGTGCCGGAGCTTTTATCGTCGGATGAAACAGGGTTGCTGGTGCCGACGGAAAACCCGACTGCCCTGGCACAGGCGCTGGAGCGCCTGATCCGTGATCCCGTGCTGCGCGCCCGCCTCGGCGACGCCGCAGAGCGGCGCGTGCGCGGCAATTTCGATCATATGGCAAGCATCGGACAGCTCAAGGACCTGTTCGAGCGGGAGTGGCGGGCCGCCGAATGACGCGGCTGCGCGCTTTCTTCTATGTCCAGCACCTGCTCGGCATCGGCCATCTCGCGCGCGCCAGTCGCATTGCGGCGGCTCTGGCCGATGACGGGTTTGACGTAACCGTCGTGACCGGCGGAGCGCCGATCGCGGGCTTTCCGGGACTGGGCGTGAAATCCGTAACCCTGCCGCCTGTGACCTCCGGTGACGAAGGATTTTCCGGCCTTGTCGACCTGCAGGGCAAACCCATCGACGATGATTTCAAGAAATCGCGCTCCGAGATGCTGCTGCAGGCATTCCGCGATTGCAGGCCTGACATTGTCATTGTCGAGGCGTTTCCCTTTGGGCGCCGGCAGATGCGTTTCGAACTCTTGCCGCTGATCGCGGCCATCGATGCGACGTCGCCCAGACCGCTTTTGGCGACGTCCGTCCGCGACATCCTTCAGGAGCGGGTCAAGCCGGGCCGAAACGAGGAAACGGTCGATCTCGTCAACAGGCATTTCGACCTTGTCATGGTCCATGGCGATCCGGCTTTCGCAACCATCGACAAGACATTTCCACTGGCTGGGGCGATCAGGGCCGAGGTCGCCTACACCGGACTCGTTGCCGCGCCGCCCGCGCCCGCGGCCGAGCGCTTCGACATTCTGGTGTCGGTTGGCGGCGGGGCTGCCGGAAAGAGCCTTGTCCGGTCCACTGTCGCAGCGGCGCGGAATGCCGACAACGCCTGGAAATGGTGTTTGATCACCGGCCCAAACCTGCCGAAGGACGAGTTTGACGTGATCTCAGGCGATGCCGTGCCGGGCCTGTCCATCTTCCGGTTCCGTGAGGATTTCGCCAGCCTGCTGACCGGCGCCCGGCTGTCGGTCTCGCAGGCGGGTTACAACACGGTCTGCGATGTCCTGCGCGCGGGGTGCCGCTCGCTGCTCGTTCCCTTTGCAGCCGGCGGGGAAACCGAACAGACGGTTCGCGCCCTGATGCTCGAAGAACTCGGTCTTGCTACCGTGCTGACGGAAAAGGATCTGACGCCTGAGGGTCTGGCGCAAGCGATCGAACAGGCGCTTGCGGGGCCGGCGCCAGCCGCGCATCGTCTCGATATGGAAGGCGCGCGTCGCTCGGCGCAAATCCTGCGCGAGCGGCATCGAACCTGGTCCCCGAAATCCTAGAACGGTTCACCGTTTCACGGAAACACCGAACCGCTCTATCTCTTTGTTTTTACGCAATTCCCAAGGGAAAGCGCACCGCGCTTTTCCCGGGAAAACCGTTTCACACTTTTCCTGGAATTGCTCTAACGCAGGTCGCATCTCGGTTGGATTCGCGCAACGCGCTTCAGACAGTTCCAATCAGCATGAAGCGTGTGTATTTTTTTGTCGGCAGTTCGCCGGAGAACCTGATCTCCCGTAGCGCCGCCATGGCTTCGAAGGCTGCAATTGAAGGCACGCAGTTGATGTGCGTCGGCTCGCTGAAATAATCGTTCGATTGCAGCAGCACATTCGTGCCCCGCGGAAGCAGGGCAAGCCAGGCACCCAAGTCGGCTATGTGTTCGCAGCTCGTATTGACCACTAGGTCGGGCCGCCCGGCCGCATAGTCGAGTGCGTACATGTCTGCCGTCAGCGCCCGGAAGCGGTCGCCGGCTTCCCGGTTGAGGGTCCGGGCGACCGGCCCGACTTCAGGATCGATGTCGATGCTGTCGATCGTCGCGATGTCGAAACGGGCGTCGTTGAAAAGCATTGCCGGCAAGACGCCGTACCATCCACCCAGAACCCATATGCGCCCGAAGCGGCCGCCGTCGCTTTCGAACAGCTTGTCGAGCGCCCACATCTTGCAGGCGACCTGCTTGTGGTTGAAGGCGTTGGCGATATCGGCCTGCGGATGCTTGGCGATGACGCGCGCCAGCCCGGCCACGAGAGGATGGTTGACGTAGGCGGCAATTCCCCGTGTTAGGTCCAGGGCTTGCTCGTGCCCGTCCAAGCCGGCATTGCGTGGTTGCGTGACATCCATCATATTCGTCTTGTAGGGTGGGATTTCGGGCGACACAACGCAATCTTGCCCCCTGCAAGGCTGTTTGATCCGCGGACATGATTATGCTGCTAGCCGCTTCGCCATTGCCCGGAGAGAACCGGTTGCATCTGTCCGGACCCTTGGTGTCCTGCATGCATTGCGGCTTCGAGTTTGTCGTTGGCGACGAAGACATTGCCGATACGCCCTTCGCCGGCAGGTGCTTTTGCATCCTGCATCCTGCCAACTGAAGGACCCACAGTCGCATATGGAACCCAGCCTAGCCCGCTATATCTGGAAGCACACCAGGAAGCAGCAGATCTGGATATTGGCGATCGTCTTGCTTTCGATGATCCCGTATTTCATGTCCTTCGACCTGCCGAAGCTGATCGTCAACGGCCCGATCCAGGGCAAGGGGTTCGAGCAACCGGGCGCGACCCTGCCATTCATGAGGCTGCACTATAACCTTCCGTTCATTGGCGAGGTCCAGTTCTTCTCCGGTTTTCAACTCGACCGCACGGAGACGCTGCTTGCCCTGAGCCTCGTGTTCCTCTTGCTGGTCGTCATCAACGGCCTGTTCAAACTCTACATCAACACCTACAAGGGCCGCCTCGGCGAACGCATGCTGCGACGTATCCGCTTCGATCTGATCGATCGTGTGCTGCGGTTTCCGCCGATTTACTTCAAGCGGGTGAAATCCGCCGAAGTGGCGACCATGGTGAAGGACGAGGTGGAGCCGCTGGGCGGCTTCATCGGCGATGCCTTCCTGCAGCCGGTGCTGCTCGGCGGCCAGGCGCTGACGGCGATGCTGTTCATTATGGTCCAGAACATCTGGCTCGGAATGATAGCGATGGTGATCGTGGCGGTCCAGATCGTGCTTATTCCGCGAATGCGGCGGCGGCTGATCGTGCTCGGGCGCCAACGGCAATTGACGGCGCGCGCGCTTTCGGGCCGGGTTGGCGAAATCGTCGACGGCATCGGCGCGGTTCACGTCCACGACACGTCAAACTACGAGCGCGCCGACATAGCAGCCCGGCTCGGGCTCATCTTCAAGATCCGCTTCGATCTTTACCAATGGAAATTCATGGTAAAGTTCCTCAACAATTTTCTCGCGCAGCTCACGCCCTTTCTGTTCTACATGATCGGCGGCTATCTGGTCATCGGGGGCCGGCTGGACGTCGGCCAGCTGGTGGCCGTGATCGGCGCCTACAAGGACCTGCCCGGACCGATGAAGGAACTGATCGACTGGGATCAGGATCGGCAGGATGTCCAGGTCAAATATCAGCAGGTCGTTGAACAGTTCACCGTCGAGGATATCATTGCGCCGGGAATCGGAGCACTGACGATCGACGATCCTGGTCCAATGACAAACCCGCTGTCGGCGGTCGGTCTGTCCATAGCAGACGATGGCGGTGCAATGCTCCTCAACCGTATCTCCATGCAGGTCAAGCCGGCTGAGACGGTGGCGCTGGTCAGCACCCCAACAGGTGGAGCGGAGGCGCTGGCAGAAGCCTTCGCGCGGCTGAACTGGCCGGAAAGCGGAAAGGTCGCTTCGGGCGCCGATGACCTGCTTGAACTCCCGGAAGCAGTGACCGGCCGGCGCATGTCCTACGCCTCGTCGGATGTTTTCCTGTTCCAGGCAAGCCTGCGCGATAACCTGCTCTACGGGTTGAAGCATGCGCCGCTGACATCGGTGACTTATGACGGCGCCGCGGCAGACCAGCAGCGCTGGAACATCGACGAGGCGCGCCGGTCGGGCAATCCGGATTTCGATACCCACAGCGACTGGATCGACTATGCTTCCGCCGGTGCTACCGGCCCGCACGACCTCTTTGAAGCCGTGCGCCGGGTGCTCGACGCGGTTCTTCTGTCGCGCGACATTCTGGATCTTGGCTTGCGCTCTTCGGCCGACCTCACGCGTCACACGAAGCTTGCCGGGCGGATCGTCGAACTGCGTGCAGCGCTGCGAACCCGGCTGGAACAGGAAGGGCTGCGCGAACTGGTGGTTCCTTTCGAGCCGGGCGCTTACAACACGGAAGCGACGATCGGCCAGAACCTACTCTTCGGCGCTGCCGCCGGCCCCGAACTGGCCGACAAGGCACTGGCGGCCAATCCCTATTTTGCTTCCGTGTTGAAGCAAGCCGGCCTCGACCGCACGCTCTACGAAATGGGTATGGAGATCGCCGAACAGGCGATCGAGCTGTTTGCCGACCTGCCGCCCGATCACCAGTTCTTCCAGCAGCTCGCCTTCATGAGCGCCGAGGAGATACCCGCCTACGAGACCTTGCTGCAGCGGCTCAAGAACCGTCCCTACGAGGCGGTTTCGGAGGCCGACCGGGCCATGATCATCACCTTGAGCTTTGCCTATATCGAGCCCCGGCACCGCTTCGGTCTGCTGACCGACGAGCTGATGAGCAAGATCGTCGCCGCACGCAACCAGTTTTATGAAAACCTGCCGTCCGAGCTGCAAAACGCGATCGAACGGTATGATCCTGGCAAATACATTGCCGCGGCCACCGTCATGGACAATGTCCTGTTCGGGCGTGTGGGCAACAACCATCCCGACGCGCCGGACCGCATACGCTCCATCGTCTACGACATTCTTGACGAGCTGGGGCTTTACGCCGAGCTTCTGGATGTCGGCCTGGACTTCAACGTCGGCGCCGGCGGCAGGCGGCTGACCGGTGGACAGCGACAGAAGCTCGACGTTGCCCGGGCTCTGCTCAAGCGTCCCGATTTTCTCATTCTCAACCGGCCGCTGTCGGCGCTCGACCAGCGTGTGCAGGACAAAGTTCTGCGAAACGTGCTCGAGGAAGCCAGACGCGAAGGCCATTCGCCGGCAATTGTCTGGGTGGTGACGAGTCCGGCAATGGCGATGATGTTCGATCGCGTTATCGTCTTTGACTCAGGCCAATTGGTGGAAGACGGTACACACGAGACACTTTTGGCAGACAACGGTATCTTCAAGGAACTTCTGTCATAGTCTGGCAGACGCGAATTTAGGAAGGTTTGCGACAATGCTGCTCAAGGATGAAGTTGGAATGCTGCAACGCGTTCCCTTGTTCTCTGGCATCGAGCCGGCAAAGCTCAAGCTGCTCGCGTTCACGTCCGATCGCGTGAACTACAGCGCCGGCCAGATTCTTTTCCGGCAGGGCGACGAGGCAGACGCTGCCTATGTCATCCTCTCAGGCAGGGCGGATATTCTGGTCGATTCCGACAGCGGGCCGATAAAAGTTGCCGAACTGCTGCCAAATTCGATCGTCGGCGAGATCGCCATATTGTGCAACAGCTCCCGCACTGCCACCGTCAGAGCGGCAAGCGATCTGGAGGCCTTGAGAATCCGCAAGGATCATTTCCTGAGGCTTATGAAGGAGTTCCCGGAAATGACCATCGAGATATTGCGGGTTCTTGCCGATCGGCTAAGCCATACGACCGCGGATCTGATCGACGCACGAACCGCCTAGAGCTACGATGGGCGAAAAGTAGCATGGACGACGATTTTTTCCTGGTCAGATTTTGGGGCGTGCGCGGCAGCATTGCGGTATCCGGGCCAGAATTCGTTCGCTATGGCGGCAACACAAACTGCATTGAGATGCGATGCGGCAAGCATACGCTTCTGTTCGACGCCGGCTCTGGCCTGCGGCCTGCCGGCAGGGCGTTTCAGGCGGCGGATGTGACCGATTTCGACCTGCTTTTCACCCATTGCCACTACGATCACATCATCGGGCTGCCGGCTTTTGCGCCGATCTTTGACCCGAGCGTCAAACTTACGGTTTGGTCCGGGCATCTTGCAGGACGCATGACGACCCGGCAGATGATCGATGAGTTCATACGGCCGCCGTGGTTTCCGGTGAAAATGGACGTTTGCAAGGCAAAGCTCGACTGCCGCGATTTCGTGTCCGGAGACGTGCTTCGGCCGCGCGAAGGGGTGGTGGTTCGGACCGGCAGTCTCACCCATCCGGGCGGCTGCATAGGCTACCGGGTCGAATGGGGCGGTCGCGTCGTGGCGGTGATCACAGACACCGAGCACGAGCCGGACAAACTCGATCAGTCGGTGCTCGGCCTGATCGAAGATGCCGACCTCGTCATTTACGATTGCACCTACACCGAGAAGGAAATGGAACGCCGCCGCGGTAACGGGCACTCGACATGGCAACAGGGCGTCAAGCTCTGCGAAGCGGCCGGTGCGCGGGGGCTCGCGCTGTTTCACCACGATCCGACACGCACCGACGAGCAACTGGACGCGATGGAGAAACTGGCCAAGGACAGGTTTGCCGGCGCTTTTGCGGCGCGGGATGGCCAGACGCTCCAATTCCCGGTCTCATTGCACAAAAAGCGCTGAGCTATTTTTCCTCTCCTTGTTTGAGCATGATCTTATCCGAAAACCGGATTCCACTTTTCGGGATCATGCTCCAGCGGCGCTGCGCCCAATCAATGTCCGGATCGGAAGCCATGCGCAGGCTTCAGTCCGCGCGGTGACTGCGAACAGCCGTTCGAGGAAAAGCCATGCCGATTCATCATGGACGAGATGGTGGGTGAGCAGGCCGACCGGTTCGCCGCCGTCGAATGCCTGCTGCAATTGCGCGATGATGGCCTGAACCAACAGGCCATGGTCGCGGCAGCCGCGCGTGCCATGCCAATCCATGATGTCGACATTGCTGTTGATGACCGCCAGAGGAGCCGGCTTCGGCGGCCCGAAGACCGACAAAGCCGCAAATCCTATCGATCCAAGGTCGGACACCAGGCCGGCGTCGATCCTGTTCCAGGGCGGCACCAGCATCGGAACGGCACGTGCGCCGTGCAGTCCGGTCACGTGCGACAGCCCGCGAGCCAGTTCATCGAGCACCGCCTCGCGTGGTCGATGCGCGCCGAGCTCCTGCTTTTTCTGGTCCCCGGGCGCATGATTTCGGTGCGCCCAGCCATGGATGGCGACCGTGGCATGCGGCGCCTCGTCAAGCCGGACGACAAGCGTCTCGTCGGTCCGCGCCGGAATGACGGCCAGAGTGACCGGAACCGCGAATTCACCGGTGAGGTCGAGCAGCCGGTCGAGCGCCGGCGTCGGATCCACGGCGTCGTCGTCGCGCAGCCAGAACTCCGCCTTGCGGCCCGCCCGTTGCAGGCGCGCCAGTTCTTCCACCAAGGGCTGCCAGATCGGATCGGATGTCATGAGACCGGAATCTTCTTGAGAAGTTCGGCCAGACGCGCCGCTGCACCATCGAGGGAACGTTCCTCAAGGACGAAACGTCTGGCCTCCGCAGCCATGATGGTTCTTTCGTCGTTACTGGCCAGAAGCCGTTCCATGGCGGAGGCGAACGCCGCGACATCGCCCGGCGGGGTGAGAAACCCGGTCTGGCCATCCCGCACGACCTCCGGTACGCCGGCAATGTCCTGGGCCACCACCGGAAGGCCGGCGGCCTGCGCTTCAAGATAGGCAACGCCATAGGCCTCGCCATAACCCGGCCAGACGTAGATTCCCCCGCTGTAAAGGACATCCGGCACGGCCGCCGGCTCGATTGCGCCAAGCCATTCGATACGGTCGGCGGGCAAGCCGGCGAATTGCGCTTCGACCTCGTCGCGGGCAGGCCCGTCGCCGACGACCGACATGGTCCAGGGCAGGTGGCCGATCGAGCCGAGCGCTTGCGCCAGCATGCGATAGCTTTCGACTTTGTCGCCCGGGCGCATCATGGCGACGGTAACGAGGCGCGTCGGACAACCCCGTGACGGCATTTCGCGAAATGCCGATGTGTCGATGAAGGGCGAAAGCATGCCGAAAGTGGCGTCGGGAATCGCATCTGCCAGCCCCTGGCGATCCCTTTGGGTGAAGCAGATGTTCAGCGCCGCCTGTTCGATGGCTCGCGCTACCAACGCCTGGCTATCGGCCCACAAGCCGGCGTTGCGCCGCCTCGAATAGGAGGCTTCCGCTGTCACATAGGGGACAGCGAAGGCCGACGCCAGCTCGGGCCCGATCAAGTCGGGCGCCTTGTAATAGGGATGATAGGTGAACCAGAGATCGGGCTTGCCGTCACGATGCCAAAGCTTGGTCAGCCGCGCGGCTTCGTCCGCGGCCTCAATCTTGAACGCATCGAAACTTTTCGGCTCCGGCTGGCGTAGATAGAAGCGCAACTCAGATGCCAGTTCGACGCTATGCCCGCCATGCTCCAGCGCCTTGACCAGCATCCGTGCCATCTGGCGGTCGCCGGAGACGACGGGATGATTGGGTGACTTAAGCGGCGCGTAGAAGGCAATTCGCATCGCGCGACCCTATCATCGGAAAGCCTGCGCAAGTCAATTTCGAAGCATGATCGACTTCACCTTCAAGCGTTGGAATGTGCTATCTAATGCTCATGGAAACAGCTGTCGCGTCCGACCCGTTTGTCGGTTCCTTGCCGGTCTTCGCAAAGTTCGAAAGCGTGGCCGATATCGACAATTATCGGCCTCTGCCCGATGGCTGGGCGCTGGCCACCGCCGACATTGTCGGCTCGACCAAGGCGATCGAGGCGGGGCGCTATAAAACCGTCAATATGGCCGGCGCCAGCGTTATTTCGGCGCTGCTCAATGCGCTGGGCCGGCAAGATCTTCCCTATGTCTTTGGCGGCGACGGCGCACTCGTGGCGTTTCCCGGCTCGGCGCTTGAGATCGCCCGCAACGCGCTGGCTTCTGTCCAGAGATGGGTGGCGGACGAACTGGACCTGACCTTGCGTGCGGCAATCGTGCCGATAAAGGACATAAGAGCCCAAGGCTTCGATGTTCGCGTGGCGAGGTTCCAGGCCTCCGAAGCGGCGTTCTATGCCATGTTCGCCGGCGGTGGCGGCAGTTGGGCGGAAGCCGAGATGAAAGCCGGGCGCTACCGCATCGACCCCGCGCCGGCCGGCGCGCGGCCGGATCTGACCGGCCTCTCCTGCCGCTGGAACCCGATCGAAGCCCGGCACGGCGAAATTGTCTCGATCATAGCCATACCGGGCGCGTCGCGCGACCTGCGCGGTTTTCAGTTTCTGGCTTCCGACATCATCGCCCTTGCCGGCAGGCAGGAGCGCGATGGCCACCCGGTGCCGGTGGACGGGCCGGCCTACAGTCTGTTGCCCGCCGGCCTCGATGTCGAGGCGCGGGCCACGGCGCCGCCAGGGCGGCGGTGGCGGGTGAAACTGTGGGTGATGTTCCTGATGACGCTTACGGCTGTCACCGATAGATTTGGCTGGACGATCGGCCGTTTCGATCCGAAGGTCTACAAACGCGAGGTGGCCAGCAATTCGGATTTCCGCAAGTTCGACGACGGCTTGAAGATGACCATCGATGTTGACGCGGATGTCTTGCAACGGATCGAGAACCGGCTGAAACAGGCGGAAGAGGCGGGCATTTCCAGCTATGGCCTGCACCGCCAGAAGTCGGCCTTGATGACCTGCCTCGTCATCTCGCCGCTGCAGCCCGATCACGTTCATTTCATAGATGGCGCCGATGGCGGCTATGCGATGGCTGCGGCAAGCCTGAAGGCGAAGGCGCCGGTCCAATGACGGCTTGCGGAAATCGATTTTCGGCAATATGCCTCGCCATGGTTCTTTGGGACCCGGTGAGCCTCGCCATGGGCGCGGTAGTCTGTCCGAATTGATGGGAAAGCAGTTATTTGGACGCCTCACGATCGACATATGACCGTCTTCTGAACCGGATTTCGACGCGTTCCGCGCAAGTCGGCGTGATCGGACTGGGCTATGTCGGGCTGCCGCTGTCGGTTGCGATCGCACGCGCCGGCTTTCCGGTTTCCGGCTTCGATATCGAAGTCCAGAAGGTCGAGAGCCTGAACAACGGCCAATCCTATATCGAGGCGGTGACGTCGACGGCCCTTGCCGGCCATGTGGCGAGCGGACGGTTCCGCGCCACAGCGGATTTTGCCGAACTGGCCGTCTGCGATGTCATCATCATCTGCGTTCCGACACCGCTGACCAAACACCGTGAGCCCGACCTCTCCTTTATCAGGAACACGGCAGCCACCATCGCCAGGCATCTGCGTCTCGGCCAGCTGATCGTGCTGGAATCGACCACCTATCCCGGCACCACCGACGATGTGATCAAGCCCATACTGGAAGAAACCGGCTTGCGGTCGAAGACGGACTTCTTCCTCGGCTTCTCGCCCGAACGCGAGGACCCCGGCAATCGCAGTTTTGAAGTCGCGACGATCCCCAAGGTGGTGGCAGGTGACGGCGTTGAAGCCGCGACGCTCGTGCAGGCTTTCTACCAAAGCGTGGTCAAGACCGTGGTTCCGGTTTCCAGCACGGCGACCGCCGAAGCGGTCAAGCTGACGGAAAACATCTTCCGCTCGGTCAACATAGCCCTCGTTAACGAGTTGAAGGTCGTGCTCGGTGCCATGGGCATCGACATCTGGGAGGTGATCGAGGCGGCAAAGAGCAAGCCCTTCGGTTACATGCCTTTCTATCCCGGCCCCGGACTTGGCGGGCACTGCGTTCCGATCGATCCCTTCTACCTGACGTGGAAGGCGCGCGAATACGAACTGCCGACCCGCTTCATCGAACTGGCGGCGGAGATCAACACGGCCATGCCGCGTCATGTGGTCGATGAACTGGCCAAGGCGCTGGACCGGCGCTGCGGCAAGGCGCTCAGCCGCTCGCGCATTCTCATCATCGGGCTCGCCTATAAGAAGAATGTGCCCGACATCCGCGAAAGCCCCTCATTGCGGCTCATTGAACTCATCGAGGAATGGGGCGGCAAGGCGGAATTCCACGATCCGCATGTTGCCGAGATTCCGACCACACGCGAGCATATGGCGATCAAGGGGCGTCGCTCGGTCGAACTGACCGAGGCGGCCTTGAAGGAGTTCGATGCGGTCGTCATTGCTACCGACCATGACGCGATCGACTATCAGGCGATCGCTGATCACGCTCTTTTGATCGTCGACACACGCAATGTCTTTGGCCGCCTCGGGCTGGTCCGAGAGACGGTGGTGAAGGCCTGACGGCGGCTGAGCCGGCGAATTTCTTGCCCGATGTCAAGATCGGGATTGCACTCCGCCGGCAGCCTCGCCACATAATGTTCCGCGAGTTGAATGCGGTTACGCCTGTTTGCTTCCTGCAAGGACAGTCATTCGGGACATTCTTCGCCGGCTTTTGCCCCCGAAGCCGGCTTCATTGACTTAGAGGATTTGGCAGATCAAAGGAGATGGCTCGTCTTCGACGGGTTCCGAGATAGCATGAGCACAACGCAAGCAGAAATTTCCAGCATTCTCATGGACAAGGTTGCCGATTGGCTGACCCAGTCGGCGCTGGCGGGCGACGACCTGGAGACATTGGTAAAG
This sequence comes from Mesorhizobium sp. P2_F5, assembly GCF_056403715.1. Taxonomy (NCBI): domain Bacteria; kingdom Pseudomonadati; phylum Pseudomonadota; class Alphaproteobacteria; order Hyphomicrobiales; family Phyllobacteriaceae; genus Mesorhizobium; species Mesorhizobium sp. P2_F5. The sequence continues at coordinate 70,941 of NZ_JBFUEY010000013.1, forward strand.
GGCTTTTGTGAACGGCTGGCTGCGGCCGGCCTGCCGTTGAGGCGGGTGCATTTGAGCTTTTCGATGCTTCATCCGCTTTATGACGCGCTCGGCTTCACCTGGCTTCGCGGCCAGGGCCTGGAAGTGGAAGGGTTCCGCAGTGAGAACGGCGTTCATTCCGACAGATTCCTGACCAGCCCATACTACCATCTGCTCAGCAACAAGCTCGACCATCTGCGGCGCCGGCTCGACCCGTCGGTGCGGTCGGAGTTTCCCGTTTTCGATGAACTCAGGCTTATGGGCGTCACCGATTACATGGCTTTCGTCCATCCCTTCAACGGCGATACCAGTCAGGGCATGATGGGGTCCTGGTCCACCGACGGTGCTTCAGGCTTCAGCGACAGCATGATTTCGGCGCTGCTGCGCATCCAGAACCATCTCGCCATCGCAACCAAGATGGCGGTGCTGACCAAGCTCGCCGACAACATGATGACCACTTATCTCGGTGGCGACGCCGGCAGGCGGGTGCTGGACGGTCAGATCAAGCGCGGCGAGGGCGACACAATCCGGGCCGCACTGGTCATGGGCGATATGCGCGGGTCGACAAGGCTGGCCGAAACCTCCGGCCGCGAAATCTATATCGATACGCTGAACCAGTTTTTCGATGCCATTGCTGCACCTTTCAATCGCAAAGGCGGGCAGATCATGAGCTTCCTGGGGGATGGCTTCATTGCCGTCTACCCCTGCGAAAGGCACCGCGCGCAGTCCGAGATCGCCTGCCAGGCTGCTCTTGCGGCAGCGCACAAGGCCAGCGCGCGCATGATGGAGCTCAATCTGCGCAGAAAGGAGAAGGGGTTGGACGACATAAAATTTGGTATCGGCCTGCATGTCGGCAATGTGATGTTCGGCAATGTCGGGCTTACCGACCGGCTCACATTCTCTGTCTTCGGCTCGGCTGTAAATGAGGTCCAGCGCCTCCAGACCCTGACCAAGAAATATCCGCACAGCGTACTCGCCAGCAAGGACTTCGCCGGCTATTGCGGCGCCAACAGCTGGCTGACGCTCGGCAAGGAGGAATTGGCTGGTATCAAGCAGAAGCTGACGGTGCTTTCACCCGATCTGTCGGGTGCTCTCGCACTCGATGAAGACGCTGTGCTGCAGCCGTTTCACGACCGGATATCGGATGCCGAGCAGGTCATGCTGCTTCATCGCGATGCCGCGCGGCTGTTGGCGGGCGACCGGAGGAAGCTCCAGTAGCCGCCACGATCTGACCAGAACGCCTGGGTTGACGGTCCGGTCGCAGGGTCCGTCGGAGAACTCGTTCGAATCCAAGTTGCTCTGGGCTGCCAATACGCTAGTCTCGCTTTGTGGGGACGGCCGGTAGGCTGATAGAGTGGGGCTGGTGTGAGGATGAGTTCGAGCGTGGATTTGCTGCGGATCGAGGACGTTGGCATTTCTTTTGCTATTGTGGGGGGACCTTTGCATGCCGTCAGGCGTGCAAATCTTCGCGTCCTGCCCGGCAAGGTTACAGCGCTTGTGGGGGAGTCCGGATCCGGGAAATCGGTTCTAAGCCAGGCAGTGATGGGCATTTTGCCGAACACAGCCCATGCTCGCGGCCGTATCCTGTTTTCCGATCCTGAAAAGCCCGGCACGACACAGGATATCCTGAAGATGCCGCGTGATGGACCCGAAATCCGTGCGTTGAGAGGCAGCCGCATCGGCAAGATCTTTCAGGAGCCGATGACATCACTGTCGCCGCTGCACACGATTGGCAATCAGGTCAGCGAATCCCTGCAGATTCACACGCCCATGACTCGAGCGGAGCGCAAGGCGCGGGCCGAGGAAATGCTGAGCCTTGTCGGCTTTCCCAATCCCAAGCGCGCCTATGACATGTATCCGTTTGAACTTTCGGGAGGATTGCGGCAACGCGCCATGATCGCCATGGCGCTTATCTGCCGGCCCGCTCTGTTGATCGCCGATGAACCGACGACGGCGTTGGACGTCACCATCCAGGCGCAGATCCTGCAATTGCTGCGCGAGCTTCAGACCAAGCTGAACATGGCGATGCTGCTGATCACACACGACCTCGGCGTTGTCGCAAATGTCGCCGACGAAGTGGTGGTCATGTACCATGGCGAGATCATGGAAGCGGGACCTGTGGAGGCGATATTCCGCCGGCCAGGTCACCCTTACCTGAAGGGCCTGATGGCAGCCGTTCCGCATTTCGACTTGAAGCCTGGCGAAAGGCTAAAGGCGCTGCGCGAGGTGCCGGTGAATGTCGGCAACCTGCTGGGCAAGCAGACGGCGCCGGACTCGAAGGGACCGGACGACATCCTGCTGTCGGTCAGGGATCTGACAAAGACCTTCACCACCCGCAAGTCCGCATGGTTCGGCGGGAGCCATCAAACCTCCGTTCGCGCCGTGGACGGCGTGAGCTTCGATATCAGGCGGGGCGAGTGCCTGGGTCTGGTCGGCGAAAGCGGCTGCGGCAAAACCACTGTCAGCAAGATCCTGATGCGGGCTATCACCCCCAGCGGCGGCTCCGTGACCTTCAACGGCCGCGAAGGACCGATCGACGTCCTGGAGGCCGAGGGAGACGCCCTGCGGTTGCTGCGCGCGAAAATCCAGATGGTCTTCCAGGATCCGGTTTCGTCGCTCTCACCTCGCATGACGGTGGAGAACATCTTGAGCGAGCCGCTGGAAATCCATCAACGTGGCAATGCCGCCTCCCGACTCGCCACGGTCAAGAGCCTGATGCAGGCAATCGGGCTCGATCCGCGCTTCATCAAGCGTTATCCCCACAGTTTCTCCGGCGGGCAGCGTCAGCGTATCGGCATCGCGCGCGCGTTGGCGCTGGGGCCCGAACTGCTGATCTGCGACGAGCCGGTTTCGGCGCTCGACGTCTCTGTCCAGGCGCAGATCCTGAACCTTCTGAAGGACCTGCAGAAGGAACTGGGCCTGACCTACCTGTTCATATCCCACAATCTGGCGGTGGTGGACTACATGGCGGACCGCATCGCGGTGATGTGCGGTGGGCGTATCGTCGAGCTTGCGCCGCGCGAAATTCTGCTCAGGAAACCGATCCACCCCTACACGCGCTCATTGCTCGCCGCAGTCCCTTTCCCGGATCTCGACCGGCCGATGGATTTCAAGACGCTGAACCTCGGCGGCGCTTCCGACGCCAGCGCATGGGGACCGCAATTCCACGACGAGGGCGAAGAGGACACGCTGTCGCCGATCGATCTTGGCGGCGGCCACCTCGTGCTGGCCCGACGTTCGGCCGATATCAGAGAGTTACGCCATTGATCAGCCGACGCATCGTCCTTGGCCTCATGGCTTCTGCATTTCTGCCGGGCACGTCGCGCGCCGGCGACCTGGAGCCGGATTTTCTTCAGCCGCAGCTGACGGCCAAGGCGCTGCCGGCGCTCGCTGAGCGCTTGCCCAAGAGCCCGCGCGCGTTGAATCTCGCTGCGATGGGCCGGCAGCCCGGCCAGTATGGCGGTACGCTGCGGACCATCATAGGCAGCCAGAAAGATATCCGGATGATGACGATCTACGGGTATTCCCGGCTGGTCGGCTATGACGAAAAGCTTAACTTGCAGGCCGACATTCTCGAAAGCTACGACGTAGCGGATGATCGCATCTTCACGTTCAAGATACGGGAAGGACATAAATGGTCCGACGGCAGCCTGCTGACGCCGGAGGACTTTCGTTATTGCTGGGAAGATGTCTGGCTGAACGATGAGCTTTCGCAAGGCGGGCTCGCTCCAGCCCTGATGGCGGATGGCAAGCCGCCACGCTTCGAGATCGTCGATCCGTTGACGGTGCGCTACAGTTGGGATGCGCCCAATCCCGACTTCCTGCCCAAGCTCGCTGCCGCCGCGCCGCTATCGCTTGTTCTGCCGGCCGCCTATCTCAAGCAGTTCCACAAGAAATATCAGGATCCATTCCGGCTCGCCGGCCTGATGAAGGAGAACCGGGCCAAGAAATGGACGCTCCTGCATATCCGCATGTCGCGGCAGTATCGCCCGGAGAATCCGGATCTGCCGACGCTCGATCCCTGGCAGAACCGGACCAAGCCGCCGGCCGAGCAGTTCATCTTCGAGCGCAACCCGTTCTTTCATCGAATAGACGAGAATGGCCGGCAACTGCCCTATGTCGACCGGATCATCATGAATGTCAGCTCGTCGGCGATCATCTCGGCCAAGACCGGTGCGGGCGAGAGCGACCTGCAATCCATGGGAATTGACTTCACCGATTACTCCTTCCTGAAGGACGCGGAAAAGCGCTACCCGGTGAAGATGCATCTGTGGAAACGCACACAGGGTTCGCGGCTTGCGCTGCTGCCCAATCTGAATTGTGCCGACCCGGTGTGGCGTGGCCTTTTGCGTGACGTGCGCGTGCGCCGCGCACTTTCGCTCGCTGTGGACAGGCGCGAGATCAATTTGGCCGTGTTCTACGGGTTGGCGCAGGAAAGTGCCGATACGGTCTTGCCGGAGAGCCCGCTCTACCGGCCGGAATTCGCGAAAGCCTGGGTCGCCCATGATCCCGACCAGGCCAATGCCCTGCTTGACGAGGTCGGGCTTCAGGCACGTGACGATGACGGCGTGCGAATGCTTCCCGATGGACGCTCCGCGAAGATCATCGTGGAAACGGCCGGCGAAAGCACGTTGGAAACCGACGCGCTCGAACTCATCACCGATCACTGGCGCCAGATCGGCATCGCTTTGTTCATCCGGACTTCGCAGCGCGACATCTTCCGCAGCCGCGCGCTTGGCGGCCAGATCATGATGTCGATGTGGTCGGGCATCGACAATGGCGTGCCGACCGCCGACATGAACCCGTACCAGCTTGCCCCCACCATCGATGACCAGCTGCAATGGCCGCTCTGGGGTGCGCACTATCTGTCCCATGGCAAGATGGGTGAGGCGCCCGATCTTCCTGAAGTGGTCGAGCTGATGGCTTTGCTCAAGCGCTGGAACGGATCGACCGGAGCCACGGAGCGCGCCGAAATCTGGAATTCAATGCTGTCGATCTACACCGATCAGGTGTTTTCGATCGGCACTGTGAACGGAACGCATCAGCCGATTCTGGTGTCCTCGCGGCTGCGCAATCTGCCTGACAAGGCGCTCTACGGCTACGACCCGACCTCCTATTTCGGTGTCTACATGCCGGATACATTCTGGCTTGGAGGCTCCTGAGCGTGCTTCGATATCTTGTCTGGCGCATCGCCGTGATGGTTCCAACGCTGCTGGTCATATCGGCGCTGGTGTTCACGATCATCGAACTTCCACCGGGCGACTATTTCGACAGCTATGTCGCCGAGCTTCGGGCCCAGGGCGAAGCGGTGGACTCCGATCGCATCGAGATGATGCGTAAGGAATATGGTTTCGACCAGCCACCGGTCATTCGCTACTTCTACTGGGTCGGCGGAATGCTGCACGGCGATTTCGGCTATTCCTTCGAATATGAGCTGCCGGTTCGCGACGTCGTCGGGGACCGAATGTGGCTGACCGTGCTGGTTTCCTTTGTCACGATCATCTTCACCTGGCTCATCGCTTTTCCGATCGGCATGTACTCCGCAACGCATCAATACAGCTGGGGCGACTACGGCCTGACTTTCTTCGGCCTTCTCGGCCTTGCCATTCCGAATTTCATGCTGGCGCTGATCCTGATGTATTTCGCCAATATCTGGTTCGGCACGTCCATCGGCCATCTCATGGACCAGCAATATCTCGGCGAGGCGATGAGCTGGGCCAAGGCGAAGTCGATCCTCGCCCATCTCTGGATCCCGGTCTTGATCATCGGCACCGGGGGCACGGCAAGCATGATCCGGCGGCTGCGCGCCAATCTGCTCGATGAGTTGCACAAGCAATATGTCGTGACCGCGCGCGCCAAAGGCCTTCATCCGTTCAAGGCACTGGTCAAATATCCGCTGCGCATGGCGCTCAATTTCTTCATTTCCGACATCGGCTCCATCCTGCCGGCCATCATCTCCGGCGCCGAAATCACGGCGATCGTGCTGTCGTTGGAAACGACCGGGCCGATGCTGATCAAGGCGCTGCAAAGCCAGGATATGTATCTGGCAGGGTCGTTCCTGATGTTTCTCGCCTTCCTGACGGTCATCGGCGTGCTGATTTCCGACCTGGCGCTGGCGTTGCTTGATCCACGAATTCGTTTGCAGGGCGGCAGCACCAAATGAACACGCAATCGCCGCTGCCCGCTCCGGGCGCTCCACTGCAACACTACGTTTCCATCGCGCCTTTTGACCTGCAGTCGGTCGAGGCGATGACACCCGAGCAGTCGAAGGTCTTTCAGGCGTCGCAGCTGCGGCTGATGTGGTGGAAATTCCGCAAGCACCGGCTCGCGCTTATATCCGGCATATTCCTGGCGGTGCTGTATTTCGGGATACTGATCAGCGAGTTCCTGGCGCCCTACAATCTGCACACGCGCAACATGGACTACATCTATTCGCCGCCGCAGCAGGTGCACCTGTTCCACAATGGCGAGTTTGTCGGGCCGTTCGTCTATGGCCGCCAGATGAAGCTGGATATGGATACGCTCAAGCGGAACTACATCGAGAACCACGACGATGTTCAGCGGCTCCGCTTCTTCTGCAAGGGCGACAGTTACCAGTTCTGGGGCCTGATCGAAGGTGACAGGCATTTTGTCTGCCCTGCCGACAACGGCCAGCTGTTTCTGGCCGGCACCGACAGGCTGGGGCGTGACGTGCTCTCGCGCATAATCTATGGCGCACGCATTTCACTGACAATCGGCCTCGTCGGCATCAGTTTCAGCTTCCTGCTCGGCATCTTCATCGGCGGACTGGCCGGCTATCACGGCGGCATCTTCGACCTGATCGTTCAACGAATAATCGAAGTTCTGCAATCGATTCCCAGCATTCCGCTATGGCTGGCCCTGGCGGCGATCATGCCGATAACCTGGAGTCCGATCCTGATCTATTTCGGCATCACCGTCATCCTCGGACTGCTCGACTGGACCGGACTGGCGCGGGCTGTGCGTTCAAAGCTTCTGGCCCTGCGCGAGGAGGATTACGTTCTGGCCGCGCAGTTGATGGGCGCCGGGAGCAGCCGCATTATCAGGCGGCATCTCATTCCCGGTTTCATGTCGCACCTGATCGCGACGGCGACGCTCTCCATACCCGGCATGATCCTGGGCGAGACGGCGCTGAGCTTCCTCGGGCTCGGCCTGAGGGCGCCGATAACCAGCTGGGGCATCCTGCTCACCGAGGCGCGCAGCGTCAGCGTGATCGCGTTCTATCCATGGCTGCTTTTGCCGATGCTCCCCGTCATTCTCGTCATCATGGCGTTCAACTTCCTCGGCGACGGCTTGCGGGACGCCGCGGATCCCTACAAGTGAGGATCACCATTCCGCCGCGGCTTGCCGACGACTCCGCCCGGTATGACGTTTGTCGGCGGCCGGTTGGGTTATTGCAGGGTTCGTCGTTCGCCTCTATATGCGGCAAGCCCGATCGGGGCTGCTGGTTCAGGACATACAATCGCATATGAGTCGCCTCGATAATTTCATCAGCAGGATGACCGCACAGCGCGACATTCTCAATCAAATCTGCCCCGAGGTGGCGAAGATGGAGGGGCTTGTGCTCGAACTCGGCCTCGGCAATGGCCGGACGTTCCACCATCTGCGCGAGCTTCTGCCCGGGCGCCGGATCGTGGTGTTCGACCGCGAAGTTGGCGCACACGCCAGCTCAATTCCCGACGCTGAAAACCTCGTGCTCGGCGAAATACGCGAGACGGCCCGCAAGTTCATTGGCATCGACGCCGCTCTTGTTCATGCCGACATCGGCACCGGCTATGACGATCGCGATGCCGTGACCGCTACCTGGCTTCCCGATCTGATTGCGCGCCTGCTTCGCGTCGGCGGCTTCGCGGTCAGTGGCACGCCGCTCGATCACCCGCTGCTGCAACGCCTCCCGCCGCCGACTTCGGAGCCCGCCGATCGTTATTTCCTCTGCAGGCGCGTTCAGGGGATCGTATAGACTGCGATCTCCCGCTCAATGCCGCGCAGCGAGACCTCGTGAGCCACGGGCGTCAGCGCGTTCCTGTGCAGCAGTTCGGCGGTGAGATTGTCGTCGACCACCGCACGCGTGGCGAAGATCGCCTGTGCGTTGGCAAGGTTCTGGACCCGCGAAGCAATGTTGACCGTCTGGCCGAAATAGTCCTGCCGCTCGTTCATGGACACGGCGATGCACGGGCCGGCATGGACTCCGATCTTGAGCAGAAGATCCTCGCGCCCGCTTTTTTCATTGAGCGCACGCATGGCATCGCGCATCCTGAGGGCCGCGGCAATCGCACGATCCGGCGTCGCGAAGGTCGCCATCACCGCATCACCGATCGTCTTCACCACCGCGCCCGCCTCCGCCGCGACGATCTCGTGCAGAACCTGGAAATGCTCGCGCACGAGATCGAAGGCTGAAAGGTCGCCCACCCGCTCGTAAAGCTCGGTCGATCCGCGCAGGTCGGTGAACAGGAAAGTCAGGCTGGTGATCTTCAGGCGCTGGTCGATATCGAGCGTATCCGTGCGATAGAGATCGCGGAACGTCTGGTTGGTGAGCAGGCGCTTGGCGGTCACGAAGGGCCGGCGCTTGCCGATGAAATCATGCAATACCGGGCAGGCGATGAAGACCGTCGGCAGCACGCGGGTGTCGCTCCTGTTTTCCAGCGAAATGCGCAACGGGCCGGGTTGCATCTCCAGCGTCTGGTTCTGGACATGGTCGCGGTCGAAGACCAAAGAGAGGCTTCGGCGCTCTGTTGCTGGTTCGCCCTTCACGTCGATGAATTGCGCCGAATGGGTGACCGGCTCGAAGACGATGATGAATTGGGACGGAAGCTGTATGTGCAGAACCGCCTTTTCACCGGGCGCAAGCTCCATATCCTCCAGCGAGAACGCTTCCATCTGTTTCGCCAGATCCTCGTCCGGCAGATCGGCGCCGGACGCCCAGTAGATCTGGCGGTAATATTCCACCAAAGGCAGTTCGTGTGGATTGTGGGCGGCAATCCTGCGCACGCGGGGACTGACGGTGAATGTCACCTCGACCATCTCGTCGAGGGTCGGCGAATAGCCCTGGGAACAAAGCGCGCAGGTATATTCGTCTTTCTGCATGGTTTTCAGCGTGGCGTTGGTGTCGAGCACGCCGCCACAGCCGGGGCACAGAACATTCCAGGAAATGTCGAAGATGCCCACCCGCGCCGCATGGAGAAAGGCGCTGATGGCGCGTTCCTCGTCGAGGCCATTCTTGCTGGCGAAGGCCAGCGCATTGATGCGGCAAAGTTCGCGGTCCTTGCCCTCGGCGATGGTTCGCCGGATCGCGTCGATTGCCTGCGGGTCGACATCGGTCGATTGCCGCAAAAGCGAGAACAGATCCTGAGCTTCGGTCATCGTGCAGGCTCCGGAAAATGCGCCCCGAGGCGTGTTGGCTGGACCGGTCCTCGGCCCTAGCCGCTCCATCTTACGTCGAAACGAGCCGAACGGCCATTCGAATGGACAAGCCTGGTGACAGCTCAATTTCCACTCGGCGGATTTTCACCGGCCGCAAGCGGCACTATGATGGGTCCATGGGGCATTCATCTCTAGGGCTTTCTCCCGTGCCGACACCCGACAACCCGCCATTTCCCGCGGCCCTGCGGCTTTTCTCGGCGGCGGTCATCATCGTCCTGATCGTCGGCGCCGGCCTGTTTTTCGCGCCGGCGCTGGTCAAGCCGCGCTGGCCCTGGCCCGTCACGCCATTCAGTGCCCGCTTCCTCGGCGGCTTCTACACCGCCGAAATGGCGGTGATGGCGGCGCTCTTGTTCTGGAATCGCTGGTCGCCCGGCAGGCTGGTGCTGGTCATGGCCTTCATCTTCACCGTCATCGTGTCGGCGGTTTCGTTGATCAATCTCGGCTATTTCAACTTCGAGCGAAAAGCGGCCTGGCTATGGTTCCTGGTCTATCTTGCCTCGGCTGCGGTATCCGGGCTGTTCCTGTGGCGGGCCAGGGCTCGTCCTTCAGCWAAAGGCGTGACCCTGAACCCCGCATGGCGCGCCTACATGCCGGCGGAAACGGCGATCCTCGGGCTCTATGGCGTCGGCATGTTGCTGTTTCCCCAAATGGTCAGCAGCACCTGGCCATGGCCGGTCGATCCCTTCCACGCCCAGGTCTACAGCGCGATCTTCCTCGCCGGTGCTGGCGGCACCTATCTCGTCTGGAAAAGCGCGCCGCGCGAAGAATTGCTGGTGCTGGGCCTGGCGCAGTTTCTGGTCGGACTGCTTTCCATCCTTGGGCTCGTTATCACCGACGCCGCGGTGCACCGGATCGGCTGGACGGCGGCCGCTACATTGTGCTGGCTCGCCCTTTTCGGCTGGATCGGCATCAGCGGCGCCTTCAAACTCTACGCCGCCTCCCGGCATTTTGGCGCGCAGCCGGCAGCATAGGGTGCAGAGACGGGCTGGATTTTCAGATAACGTCCGGTGCATCGTGCCGGGCCGATTATCACTTTGTTCTGACGCAATTCCGGGCGGAAAACCGCTCACACTTTTCCTGGAATTGCTGTAGCCGGGAACGCCATGACCAGTACGCCATCCTCCGAAACGATCCAGCCGCAGCTCCGGGCCGTCCGGCCAAGCGATGCGGAGGCGCTTTGCGCTATCTTCAACATGCCGGGCTTCCGCTGGGGCACGCTCAGGATGCCGTTCGAGATGGTGGAGCAGGTGGAGCGGCGCATCGCCAAGTCCGGCCAGGAAACCACCTGGATCGTCGCCGAGCTGGACGGCAAGGTCGTCGGCCATGGCAGCCTGGTCGTGCAAAGTTCGCCGCGCCGTTCGCATATAGGCGAGATCAATATCGGCCTTGACGATGGCTTTGTCGGCAAAGGTATCGGCTCTGCCATCCTTGGCGCGCTGCTTGACGTGGCCGACAACTGGCGCGCCCTGAAGCGGGTCGAATTGAGCGTCTATGCCGACAACGAACCGGCCATCCGCCTCTACAGCAGCCACGGCTTCGAGGTCGAAGGCCGGCATGTGAAGGCCGGTTTTACCGACGGGCAATATCACGACCTCCTGAGCATGGCGCGGCTGCGGTTCTGATGACCGCCGTCTTCGCCCCAGCCCCTGCGCCCCCGGTGGACATTCTGGCTTTGCTGTCGCTGCTCTGCCCGGAAGTCGTGCGTGACATCGAGCAGAACTGGAATGCACCGGTTTCCGAATACGCCCGCCATCTGTGGCGACCGGTGGCAAGGCCCGCATCGGGCCCGTCGATCGCTGCCCGGTCGATCCTGCGCGACGTCCTGCATCGACGCCTTGGCGCGATGATGCAGCCTGAACAGATCGGCAAGGCCCTCGAAGAATTCGAGCACAGACCGGTGATCCAGTCCGGCCTGCACTGCCTGCTGCTGATGGACCGTATCACCTTCGATGCTCTGCTGCTTGCCTGGCTTGGTGCGGTCGAAAACGGGCTGTCGGCCTTCTTCGGCTTCATGGGCGCAACGATGACCATGGAGACCGTCGGCCGGGAGGGACCGGGGTGGCTCGATGTCGGCGACGACAAGGTCAACCTGTTTGGCATGGGGCGCCACAAACTGTGCCGCAAAAGCGTCTGCGCGGCCGGTCCCGTCACCCTCAACACACGCGCGCTCGAAGCGGTGGGCAATGAGACGGATGCCAGCCGCTGGCTGGGCACACTACTCGCCAGCCAGGACAAGGTGTTTGCAACCGCCGCCGATGCGCTGACGGAACTCAACGAGGACCTGGTCGCCGACTGGGACAGTTCCGGCATGGCCCGGCCGGTTTTCATCGACGACCGGCTCGCCGCTTCTGCCGTGGCGGGGCATCTGGACCATGACGGCAGCCTTCTTTCCAGGCTGCTCCTTGAGCCGGCAAGGCGCCAGCGTCTCGACCATGCCTTGCAAGAGGCCGCATCGGGCCCATTTGGCAGGTTCCTGCCCAACGCCACGGCCTATTTCTGGGGCATTCGCGAGCAGCGCGTGCGCAAGCTCGTCCTCGAGAACGGGCATCTGATCGAGCCTGACCGGCCGCATGGTCTCTCCATCCCGTTCGAGCGGCTGCATCTCAAGCAGGCGCTGCTGGATGGCGTGCTGTTGCCGGACTTGTTCCTGGCGTTCCTCATCCTTGCCATATTGCCGCGCGTGCGGGTTGTGGGCGGGCTGAGACAGATTGGCTATATAGCGCTTTTCCACTCTATCCTGCTGGCTGCGCTGGATGAAAACGTGCCGGAAGAGCGCGATCTGGCTGCGGAGCTGCAGGTTCGGGAAAATGCCTGGGGCATGCGGGTCATCGATGACAAGATCTCGGTGCGCGACCAGCTTGCCGGCCTGCCGGAAGGGGCGCTGTTCCCGGACTTACTCCGGCAATATCGTTTGCGGACATTTGCCGAGACGACCGACGACCTGAAACTGGTTCGCGAAAACGCCCGATGGCGCAAGATCGGCCGCGCCTTCGGCTTATAATCGGGCCGCTACCCGGTCATTGCACAACGCCGGCCTTGCGGAGCCCGTCGACCATGAGTTCGAAATCGGCAGGGTTCTTGTAAGGCAAGACTTTGCGACGGTATTCCAGCGAATAGTCGGGATTGACGCGAAGCACCTCCTGCCATGCCGCGCGGGCCTCTTCCAAACGGCCCAGATGGCCGTAGCTGGCGGCCAGAAGCGCGCGCGAGACGTCGGTGGTAGCGTTGCGGGCCAGCCGTTGCAGCAGGAGCTCAACAGCCTCTTCGTACCTTCCCAGTTGAAACAGCGCCAAAGCCTGGAAGTGCAGAAGCACATCGGGAAAGTATGGGTTCAAAATCTTTCCCCGGGCGAAACTCTCAAGGGCCTCCTCGGGCCTGCCCGAATAGTACAGCGTCTCGCCGCGGCAGACATGCGCTTCGGCGAAGTTCGGATTGAGGACCAGTGCGCGCTCGACCTCGTCGACGGCCTCATCGTGCCGTCGTGTGTACAGCTTGGCTATCGCCAGCGCCCAGTGCGCCCAGGGATCGTTGTCATCCAGCGCTACCGCTCGCGTTGCGGCCTCTTCGGCTTGCGCCATCGATTCCGGCGGCGACGCACCCCACCTGTTCAGGTAATCGATGCCGTGCGTGAGGGCGAGGAAAGCGTAGGCAGAGGCAAAGTTCGGGTCCAGTTCGGTGGCACGTTGCAAGAGGTCGCGGGATGCGACGTTCGTCTCCTTCGTCAGCCGGTGCCACAGCTCCCGGCCGCGCAGGAAACAGTCGTACGCCTCCGTGTTGCGCGGGTGCTCCGGCGCCAGCCGCTGACGGGCATCGTCAGTCAGGTTGAGCGCCAGCGCACCGACGATCTGCTGCGTCACGTCGTCCTGCACCGCGAATATATCGGTCAGGTCGCGATCGAACCGCTCCGCCCAAAGATGGCCACCCGAAATAGCATCGATGAGCTGCGCGGTGATGCGCACCCTGTTGCCCGACTTGCGGACGCTGCCCTCAAGCACATGGCGTACGCCGAGCTTCGTGCCCACCTCCTGAACATTAACGTTCTGGCCCTTGAAGGTGAACGACGAATTGCGCGCGATGACGAAGAGCTGCGACAGTTTGGACAGCGCCGTGATGATGTCTTCGGAGATGCCGTCGGCGAAGTAGTCCTGTTCGGCGTCACCGCTCATGTTGGCAAACGGCAGCACGGCGATCGACAGTTTCGGCGGCGCTGCGGCGGCCGGCCGGCTCGTCGCGGTTTCCGGGGTCGCGGCCGCCTTGGCCCCGACTTGCAGCGAATAGACCCGGATCGGCTCGGCGATGTTCTTGAGCTGCGTGCTGCCGAGATCGCTGACCGAGAGGTCAAGCCTGGCCTTGACCTGGCGATAGGCATCCTCGGACAGGCAGATGGCGCCGGGCGCCGCGACACCCTCCAGACGCGAGGCGATGTTGACGCCGTCGCCCATCAGGTCGCCGTCGCTTTCTTCGACCACGTCCCCCAGATGGATGCCGATCCTGAACTCGATGCGGCGGTCCTGCGGCACGCCAGCATTGCGCTCGACCATGCCGTTCTGGATCTCAACGGCGCAGCGCACGGCATCCACCACACTGCGGAACTCAACCAGCGCCCCATCCCCGGTGCGCTTGATCACCCGCCCGTTGTGTACTGCGATGATCGGATCGATCAGGTCGCTGCGCAGCGTCCGCAACCTCGCCAAGGTACGCTCTTCGTCCGCGCTCGCGAGCCGACTGTATCCGACCACATCTGCGGCCAGGATTGCGGCCAGCTTGCGGTTCTCACTCATGCGTCGGTCTCCTTACCTCCACGATAGCAGGAAGACGGCGGGTGGAGGGAACTTTCGCAAACGACGCCCGCACAGCCGCCTGTTTTCGCAACGCTTTGCCACCGAACCCATGCGGTTGCCCATTTGCACTGCCGCTTGCCGGATGACGGCCATCGGTTCATCCTTGTGCATGGCCTGGCCGTGAAGTGCGTGGCGAGATCACGCGTCATGGCTCCAGGTCAAAGAGATTGAGCATGATGTCGTCCGAAAACCGCTTCACACGTTTCGGCATCATGCTCTGGTGAGGTGTCCATGGACTGCTCGGGCTGCGGTTTCGAGATTGAGGGCGGTTACGCCTTCTGTCCGAAGTGTGGCCGGCGCCAGCCAGTGCCGTGCGCCAGTTGCGGCTACGCCTGCGCACCTGATTTCGAGTTCTGTCCGAAATGTGGGGCAAGCGTCGGTGCGTCCGCAAAAGCCCTAGAACGGCCTGCTCCGAGCCGGACCATTGTGGCGCCTCCTCGAACTCCGTCGCCGAACATCGAAAGCGAAGAAGGGCCGCCTCCCGTCTCCGACGCCGATCGACGGACGGTAACGGTCCTGTTCGCCGATCTCTGCGGCTTCACGACACTCAGCGAACAGCTCGACCCCGAGGTCATGCAAGCGCTGCAGAACGAGCTGTTCAAGGAATTGACGGCGGCCGTGCAGAACTTTGGTGGTTTCGTCGACAAATTCATCGGCGACGCCCTGCTCGCCTTGTTCGGTGCGCCGGTGGCGCATGAGGACGATCCGGAACGCGCGCTTCGCGCCGCTCTCGACATGATCGCCCGGACGGCGCGGCTCGCTGAAAGCGCCCCCCACTCCGGCTCGCCTCTGTTGCTCCACATCGGCATAAACACGGGTCCGGTCGTCACCGGTGGATTGGGCATCGGCACCGCCAAATCCTATTCGGTGACCGGCGACACGGTGAACACGGCGCAACGCCTGCAATCGCTGGCCGCACCGGGTGAGGTGCTGGTCGGCGAACTCACGCACAGGTTGACCCGGCATGCCTTCTCCTACGAGTCGCTTGGTGATGTCGCGCTTCGCGGCAAGGCCGGCAGTGTGCTCGTCCATCGACTGGATGCACCGCTTGCGGCGCCCCGTGCAGCGCGCGGGCTCGAGGCGCTCGGCCTCAATGCGCCGATAATAGGCCGTGATGCGGAGCTCAACAGAATGCTGGCGAGCCTTGACCAGGCGTGCGGCGGTTCGGCCCAACTCGTCCGCCTCGTCGGAGAAGCCGGTATCGGGAAATCGCGGCTGGTGAAGGAGTTCGTCGCCCGCGTCGGCGACGACGATCGTTTTCGCAACGTCGCCGTGCGGCAGGCCTCGTGCTCGCCGCTGGGTGAACAATCATTCGGCGCCCTGGGCGCAGTGGTGCGCAGCGCCGCCGGGATGATGCAAAACGACAATGGCGACGAAATGCGGGGGAAGCTCGCAGCCTTGCTTAGCGATCTCGGCCTGCAGGGCGAGGAGGCGAAGCGGCTGATGCCTTTGCTCTACCATGTGCTCGGCCTTGGCGACCCCGATGCCACCTTGCAGCACGTCGAGCCCGAGCAGCTGCGGCGGCAAATTCTCTATGCGGTCCGCACAATCATCGAACGCCGGCTTGCGTTGTCGCCGCTGTTGATTGTCGTCGAAGACCTGCACTGGGCCGACGCCGTCTCGCTCGAGGCACTGCGTTTCGTGATGGACAGGCTGGAACGCACGCGCTTGATGTTGTTGGTCACGCATCGTCCGGCGCCGGACAACGACCAGCTCGACTCGAGTCGGGTCAGTCACACAGCGCTCAGGCTTTCGCCGCTCAACAGCCATGACGGACGCAGCCTGGTGGCGGCGCTTTTCGGCGAGAGCTGGGTAAACTCCGCAGGAGGGCTTCTCGACCAGATTCTCGAGCGCGCGGGCGGCAACCCGCTTTTTATCGAGGAGATCGTTCGCGGCCTTATCGATCGCGGTGTATTGATGCGCGAGGGCCAGCAATGGCGGACCGTGGCAGGCGAAGTCGCAACCGGCATTCCCGCCACCATCCAGGCAATGTTGCTTGCGCGCGTCGACCGGCTGCCGCAAGAGGTGCGGCGGTTGGCCCAGGAAGCCGCGGTGATCGGCCCGCGCTTCGATGCCACCCTGCTGAAAACCGTGACAGCCGACCCCGGCCGGCTGGAAGCCGGCTGCGAACTGCTTTGCGATGCGGAAATCATCGAGGAAGTTGCCGGATCCGGCTCGGTCTCGTCGCAAAGCTACCGCTTTACGCAAACATTGCTGCAGGACGTGATCTACCAGAACCTGCTCCTGCAACGCCGGACCGACATCCACGGGAGGGTCAGTGCCGCCCTGGAGCAACTGTGCGGCGACAAGCCGGAACGGTTCGAGGATTTGGCCGCGCTTGGTCATCATTTCGCACAGAGCGCCGAGCGGGAGAAGGGGGCGCATTACCTGCAGGCGGCGGGAGATCGCGCTCGCATGATATACGCCAATGACGACGCCCTTCGTTTCTACGAGCGAGCGATGACTGCGTTGGGCGCGACCGGGCAAACACCGCTCAAACTGGCAATTGCAGAGCGCATTGCCGATTTGAGCGGCCCTGCAGGCCGCCGCGAGATCGCGCACCGCCACTACGAGGCGGTGTTGCAGGCCTATCGCGAATCAGCCGATCGTGTCGCGTCGGCGCGCGTTTTGCGCAAGATCGGTCGGCTGCTCTGGGACGTGGGCAAGCGGGACGAGGCAGAAACCCGCTACGCTGAAGCGGCAACGCTCCTCGATGGCGCGGATGCTCCGATCGAGCAGGCGCATCTCTGGCAAGAACGTGGCCGACAGGCGTTCCGCAGCGGAGATCACGCTCTCGCGGCAAAATGGGCGGACGCGGCGCTGGATTGCGTAAGCACTTTGACAACGGAGCATGTCAGCGAGGATGCCACTCTGGTGACCGCCGAGGCGCTTAATACCAAGGCTGTTGCGCTGGCTCGTCTTGGGCGAAACCAGGAAGCCGTGCGGGAGGTTGAGCGCAGCATTGAATTGGCCGAAGCCGCCAGCCTATTGGGCGCGGCCTGCCGCGGCTACACCAATCTCGGCGTGCTTTACACGACCATCGATCCGGCCCGGGCGATGGAGGTCTGTCGACGCGGTCTGGACGTGGCGCGCCGCATTGGCGATCTGGGCTTCCAGGCGCGCCTCCTCGCCAATCTGGCGGTGGCTTGTTGTACCTTCACGGATCGCTGTCCAACGGAGGGCGTGCCTGCTGCCGAGAAGGCCATCGAGATCGACCGGGCGCTCGACCAGCGCGAGCACCTGCCGGTGCCGTTGATCGTGCTTGGGCAGATCCACCAGTGCAACGGCCGTCCGGAACTGGCGGTTGGCTTGTTCCAGGAAGCGCTGGACGTAGCCCGTGAAACGGGCGAGCCACAACTGCTGTTTCCATGCTATGATGGCCTCGCAACGCTTAATCTCGACCTCGACAATCTGGCCGAGGCCGAACGCTACTTTTCCCTGGCGCAGGGTATATGCTCCCAGCACGGGCTCGACCCGGAAGGGCTTGTGGTGCTGCCTTTTCTCGACTAGCCGGGGGGTTGGAGGTTGGAAATGTCCGCGCCTACTGACTTGCTGCCGCTTCAGCCGGGCGACCGTGCGCCGAACGTGATCCTCGACGCCATTACCCAGGAAGGCAAGATCGCCCTTGACGACTTTCGCGGACAAAAGCCGGTGCTGGTCGGCCTGTTTCGAGGTCTGCATTGTGCGTTTTGCCGACGCCACATCGCCGCCCAGGCGCGGCTCGATCCGGAGCTGCGCGAAAGGGGCGTTGAGAGCCTGACGGTGGTCAACACGCCGATCGAACGGGCGCGTCTCTATTTCCGCTACCACCCGATGCCGAACCTGCTGGCGGCCTCGGATCCTGAACGCGCTTCACATCGTGCTTTTGGGCTGCCCAATCTCGAATTCACCGAGAACGAGACGAACTGGCCGTACAAGGTCGCGATGGCCGAGGCAATGGGTATGCGGGTCGACATACCTGGCGAATTGCCCGGTCCCATGGATCCTATGACGGCCGCCGCAATCCTCGACAAGAAGGACAATTACGAAGTGACCGAAGCCGACGAGCAGATGATGGCAACGGGACACGGACAACTGATCGGCCAGTTCCTGCTGGACCGGCAGGGGATTGTCCGCTGGAGCTTCACGGAGGTTCCGGAGGGTGGGCGATACATGTTTGGGGCGCCAAATCCGAAGGAGCTGATGTCAGCCGTGTCCCAGGTCGCGCAATAGACTTGCGAACGGGGTAAACAGGCGGGGTCACTGGTGGCGAGGCAATGGTTGCGGCACGCAACCGCGCTATCCTGGCATAATGCGATAGACAGTTGCATCGCCCTCTACACCTCGAAGAGGCGCATCAAACGCGACGACGCTTCGGCCCGCAAGCAGGTCGCGTACACCGGGCGCGCAATAGAGCGCCTCGGAGATGCAGACCTGTCCGGCTTCCGCCAGTGACTGCACGCGTGCGGCGACATTCACGGTCTGGCCGAAATAGTCGAGGTTGTCGTTGAGCGTGACGGCAATCGATGGTCCACAGTGGGCACCGATCTTGAGGATGATCCCCGGCCCGTCGTGGTCGCCGTTGAAGCGATCGATTTCTTCAAAAATGTTGAGGGCGGCCGAGATTGCATCCGATGGCCGCGAAAATACTGCCATCACCGCATCTCCAATAGTCTTGACCACCGCTCCGGAATGTTGCTGAACCGCCGCGTTGACCAGAGCGAAATGCTCGCGGACCAGGGCATAGGCGTTGAGATCGCCAAGGCGCTCATACATGGCGGTGGACCCCTTGAGGTCCGTGAACAGGAAGGTGATCTGCCGGATGCCGAGCCCCTCCTTCTCGTCGACACGCTCGGAACGGAAGAGGTGGCGGAAGGTTTGCCGCGCAAGCAGCGCCCCGCCGGAAACATATGGGTCGAAATCGAGCGTCGGTTTGGTCGTCAACGCGACGAGCTCGGGCGGCCAGTTGATGAGTAGCAACGCGCCACGACCGGGTCCGGTATTCGCAACCTCAATGACGACCGGACCGGGTGGCAGGACCGGCAACGCCGGCAAGAAACGCTTACCGTCATAGTTGATCTTGAGAAGTGTCGGCTCCAACACCGGATCCCCTGATATGGGTACAGCGAATGCCGCCTGTGTCTGCACGTTGACGCCCGACAGGGAGCCCGGACCGAGATCAGCGCGCAGCATTGTTGTGGTGCCCGGCGGCAGGAAGGTCATGCCCCGCACGAAGCCTCGCAGAACGTCAAGAAAGCGAACGTCTTGCCCGGGCAGCCGCCCGTCATTGCCGAAGCGCAGCTTCCAGTGAAAATCCTCGACAGAGAGCGTTTGGGGCTCGTGGAAGGGAAGGCGCCGCAGATGGGGCGATACGGAGAAGGAGACCTCGATGAAATCGTCGAGGTCGGTATCGCCCGATATGTCGCACAGGCCACAGACGTAATGCGTCTGCAGCGTGCGCAGGGCGCCGAAACTGTCGAGCACCATCCCGGACTGGGGACAGAGCACGTCCCAGCTCATATCGAACAGGCCGCAGCGGGCCGCGTAAAGGAAGAGGTCGATCGCTTCAGGCTCGGCGATTGCGCGGTCGCGGGCGAAGGCCAGCGGATTGACACGATAGAGCGCCTGGTCGTCGCCGCTCCTGATGAGCGTTTCGAATTTTGAGATGACGCGCGGGCTCCATGCTCGCGCTTGCTCGATCTCGGTCATCTTGCCTTCGAGAAGGCGATCGTTGACCACCATCACGGCGAAATCCCCAATTTGCCTTGCGGCAACCTACTAGAAAATCCTGCCCGATGCGAATGGATGGAAATCCTTCGCGTGTCTCAGGACTTGGGGCGGCACGCGCCGCACCGGTGCAGACGCTGTGAATGTCGGCGTCGGGTGGTCATTAGCCGACTTTTGCAGGCGCTAAGTTCACCGTTATTCGAGTACGGCCTCGACAGTGGCAACAAAGTCATCGAGCGAGCGGTCTCCGCGAATCTCGATGCGCGGAAGGTCGATGGGATCGCTATCGAGGTCCGCCGGCCCGTGTCTGCGGCCGAAGCCTACTCGATAGCCGCACTCCCTGGCCAGCCGGCCAAGCCGTCGGTCGGTGGCTGAGAAGGGGGCCGCGAGCGCCGTGGTTGGCCGACCGGTCCAGCGTTCGATGAACAGACGAGAGCGCAGGAGTTCGGCGGCCAAGTCAGGGCTCGACAGACCATCGATCGCGCGATGCGTCGCCATATGGCTTCCGAAGAGCGCACCTTCGGCGGACAGGCGTCGCACCGTCCCGGCACCCATAAGCGGCGTCGGCGGACCGATGTCGGCGTCCCATTGTGCAGTTTCACCCACCAGATCCGTCACCAGGAACACTTCCGCCGTCAGGTCGTTGGCGCGCAAGATCGGCCAGGCATGGTCGGCAAAGTTCTGGAAGCCGTCATCGAAGGTGATAACCACCGGGCGGCCAGCGAAAGGCTGATGATTGGCGATGGACACTTCCAGCTGCTCGGATCCAATGGCGTGAAAGCCATTGGCGCGCAGCCATGCCATCTGGCTGGCGAATGCTGTGGGCGTGAGCCGAAAACGGGCGAGCGCGGCCGGACCTTCATCGGCGACGCCGTGATACATGAGGACAGGGATGCGCTGGCGCCGCTCGCTGCGCGCGACGTCACGGCGCAAGGCCCGTGCCCCGCCCCAGACGATGTTTCGCGCCACGCCGATTTCGATGGGCGCGCGGATCGGCACATGATCGATCACCGGCTCCGTCGCCACATCGTTTGGTGACAGGCGGCGGAACCGGTCTATGCGGTAGAGCTCGGTCTGGATCGATTGCTCCAGGACGAGGCCTTCGGTCGCCGCCAGCGTCTCGGAGATCGCCTGGGCACCGAATGTGTTCCAGTCGAAGCCCGTCTTTTCGACATTGTCACGCAGCACGAATGCGTGTGCGCTGATGAAACTGCCGCCGGGCGCCAACGCCGCAGCGAATTTCTTGGCAATGCGCCGCAACTCGGCGAGGTCATCGAGGTAGTAGAGCACTTCCGAACAGAAGATCAGATCCATCCCGCCCGGCAGCGTGTCGGCAGCGAAATCCAGGACGCCGAACTCAATGTTCGGCTGATCGCTGCATCGCGCACGGGCCCGTTCGACGGCTATGGCGGAGATGTCGGTTGCGGTCAAATGGCCCACACGCGGCGCCAGCTGCCGTGTGAAATGGCCCTCCGCGCAGGCCAGCTCAAGCGCCCGTCCGATGGGACCGGCAGGCAGGATTTCGAGCTGCCGCTGGTATTTTTCCTGCTCATAGAGCGAGCCGTAGTTCCACGGATCCTCGGTCGCGAAATAGCTGTTCCAGAACGCCGTGCGATCATTCCTGTCCGTGGTCCGTGCGCGGCGCGGCGCGGCAGGAGGCTCCGCTGGTTCGGCGCTCGACCGAACCAGCTCCCGCGCTTGCGCGGCCAATTGGGCGAGTTTGCCGAAGTGGCTGTCCGGATCGGGCTCGCGCTCCGCTGAGGTCGACAATGCCTCGGCTGCAAGGCTAAGCCGCTCAGCGGGCGCGACATTCTGGATCAATTCAATCCAATGGTCCCTTGTCACCGCCCCGAGGACGCCGAACTGCACGACAGCCTCGATCTGGCCAGCCATCATCAGATGGGCGTAGATTTGATCGATTCCTTCCGGAAGTTCGGTCGCGGTCGGATTTCGGGCGTCGATGCGAATTCCAAGTGTCCGCGTCAGCCGGCGCGGCGCGGCAAGATCGTCGGCGTCGAGAAGCATTTGCTCAAGCTGGTACTGGATGCGGAGAGCCGCGCCGGGATTGTCCCAGAGCTTGCCGAGTTCGATGATCAACTCGGTGATGGCGCCGCCGAAGCTGTCCCACCGGGAAGCCAGTTGCGCCGGCGCCGACAGGCTTCCGGCCATAAGGCCATCCAGGGCCACCCTGGCGATCTCATGCGCCCACTTGCGCCCCGCCGGGAGCGCGCGCAGGGACTGCGGGTCGATCGAGCGCGATCCGCGGCCGCAATCCGCCGCGGCGTTCCGCAACGCGAGCCATGCGAGTGCTTCGGAAGCGGTGCCGCCGTTCGCCGAATTGGAAACCAAGGGATTATGCGCCACGCCGTCTTACCCGCGCCTGGTTACAAGGTAGAACGAGAGTCCCGCAACGCGCTTACATTGCCGGTGTAGAAAAAGCAAAAGGCGCCCCGAAAGGCGCCTCTTCATCGCTTGATTCCCTTTTGAGGAAACTGGAGCGGGTGAAGCGATTCGAACGCTAGACGCCAACCTTGGCAAGCCATTGATTCTAAGACACTTCTCGTCGCGAGTCGTTACCATTCATGCCAGAAAAGGATTGTCCAGCGCCCTGGGGAGCTGAACACTGTGTCCGACGGAGTTCCGTCGAAAACCGCGCCTTTCGGCTTCCCTGCTATCCGCTGCCATCGTCGACGATCCGGAACAACTTCGCTCATGGATTGCGGCGGCTCGCCGCACCGCCGCTCAGATTCGATCGAGCGGCCGTATGACCAAGCGAAAATTGAGCGCGTCTGACAGGGAGAGCACGCAACACCCCTCCGGTCGCCCGGCAAAACATGAGACCGGGACCGAAAACTCGCTTTCCCCGACCGTCGGCTCGGCAACCGCTCTGCCGGCCAAAACAAGTCACCACGTCCAGGTGTTGGGTTCCCAGGCGTAGCCGCCGGCGCTGCGGGCGACGTGGCCAAGGCCGGGGAATGGAAAATGGTAGACCATGGCGAGTGTTCGATCAGTGGCAAGCCCATCGAGAAGCCGCTTGCGCGTCGCAACGGCAAGGTTGCTGTCCTGATCAAAGATCGGATGCCATTCCGGATGAGCGAGCGCTGTGACTGAATGATGCACGACATCGGTGGTGTGGATCAGCGTTTCGCTGCCGCCATCGACCACGAGCGAGAGGTGGCCTGGCGTATGCCCTGGTGTAGGCAAGGCATGGATGCCAGGCACGATCTCCCGATCGCCTACGACCATATGCACACGATCCTTGATCGCGCCGAGATTGGTCCGCGCGCAGGCCTTGGCAAAGGTCTTGAACTCGTCAGGAAACTTGAGCCCGGACAGGTCGGGATTCTCCTGGGTCCAAAATGCCCACTCCTTATCCGAGATGTAATATTGAGCATTGGGGAAGGCTAGCTTGCCGTCTGTTCCGGTTGTCGCAAGGATGTGGTCGGGATGGGCGTGTGTGATAACGATCGTGTCGATGTTTCCTGGATCAATGCCGGCCATCCTCAGATTGCGTGGCAGAAAACCCATCATCGATCCGAGCGCCGACGTCCCGCCGGTATCGACCAGAACAAGGTTGCGGCCCGTGTTCACGACAAGATGGTTCATGTGGAAGACGCCACGCTTGGAATCGAGGTAGTGCTCCGCGGCCAGCGCGTCAAACTCGGCTTTGGCCGCGTTGAGGCCGACCGACGGGAACAGCGGTTCGATCAGCAGGGCACCGTCGCTGATGGAGAGCGCATCGAACATGCCGATCTTGAAGCTGTAAAAGGACGGTGGACCGGCCTGCGGCAGGCTAACGGGCGCAGCGGACGCCCGGCCATCCACAGAGAGCGCGGCAGCAGAGATCAGCCCTGCCGCCCCGGCGAGGAAACTGCGCCGCGAGGCTAAAGGAAGACGGGAAGTTGTTGATGATTCGACGATCATTGGAGGCTCCTCATTGGCAAAGCGATCATGGAAGGCGTGAAGTCGACAAGTGGTGCGGGAACTATGATGCCGGCTGGACGATGCCGATCTTGTGACCGTTGTGCGTGTAGAGGTCGATCACGATGGCGTCTCCTTTCGTCACCTCCACCTCGTCGCATTTATGGAACGATATGTCAACAAATAGGCAAAGGCCAATTTTTCGTGATGTCACTGTGATATCTGGCTTTACTTAGAAGGTATGATTGTTATATAGACCGATATGACAAGAAATATTTCCTTGCGCGGTCGGCCGCGCGAATTCGATCTTGATGTTGCCCTTGAGACCGCGATGCGGGTGTTTTGGCGCAAGGGATACGAGGCGACGTCGATGTCCGATCTGGTCGATGCGCTCGGCATCAACCGTGCGAGTCTTTATGCCGCCTTCGGCGACAAGGAGGCGCTGTTCCTGCGTGTGCTCGACCGCTACCGGCAGGATTTTACAGAACGTCCGGTCGCCGCGCTCAACGAATTCGAGGACCCACGTGAAGCGGTTGGCGCGTTCCTCTATCGGACAGCCGAGCACCTGACCGACGACAGACTGCCGCGCGGGTGTCTGTTCGCAAATGCGATCCTGGAAAGTCCAGGCGGCTCGGAGCGGATCTGCCAGGCGGTGGCAAATGGCGTCGCTGGCCTCGAGGATGCAATCTACCACGTGCTGCTGCGTAGCAGCGGCACAGACAAAATCCCGGTCGGCACGGACTGTCGGGCTCTGGCTCGATTTTTTGTCGGCGTTGCCCAGGGCATGGCCTTGATGGCCAAGGTCTCACCGGACAAGTCGCTTGTCTTGGACATCGCCCGCACCAGCATGGCGATCTGGCCGACGGCGGGATAGCACCGTCCGGTCTCACATCCGAAAGATACCGAGTTGGCCGACCGCCAACCAGCGCCAATAATGTGCGTTCGGTCTGGCTGTGCTCTCGCTACGATGCGGTCGGTAATTTGGCCGCGGCTCTTGGGGTCTGGGTATGACGAGCGCGCGAATAGGCATCCGCAATGTGAGCAGATAGCAGCGCTTCCGCTTTGCCGACCACTCCGCGTCTGAACGGCAAAAACGAAAAAGCCGCGGCGGACCGCGGCTTTTCGATGCTTGATTCCCTTTGAGGAAATTGGAGCGGGTGAAGCGATTCGAACGCTCGACCCCAACCTTGGCAAGGTTGTGCTCTACCCCTGAGCTACACCCGCTCACACGGCCTTTGGGCCGCAAGCCGGGCCTATATGGCTGAAGAGCGCGGCGATTGCAACAGGGAAATGACGGGCTTTTTGGTCGCGCCAAATCGCCTGGCCGAACCTCGTTGGCCACGCTGGTGGTTCATTGACTTCCCGCATGACGGTCTTGTCTCGGCGGCATCATTGGCCGTAAACGGCTTTGCGCGCGGCCAGACTTGTACCAGATAGGGAAAGACCATCGATGCCGAAGACAGAAGCCGAGCTTTTCGCCTTTCTTGCCGATCTCGGCATATCAGTGGCGACCGTGCGCCATCCGCCGCTCTATACGGTGGCCGATTCGCAGTCGCTGCGCGGCGAGATACCGGGCGGGCATACCAAAAACCTGTTCCTCAAGGACAAGAAGGACAATTTCTTTCTGGTCAGTGTCAGCGAGGACGCGGTCGTCGACCTGAAGCAGATCCACACGATCATCGGCGCCGCTAGCCGGGTGTCCTTCGGCAAGCCAGAGATGCTGATGGAGCTGCTCGGCGTCATTCCGGGCGCGGTCACCGTGTTCGGCCTGATCAACGACGCTGAAAGACGGGTCAAGGTGGTACTCGACCAGGATTTGATGGCGCATGCGGTGGTCAATGCGCATCCGCTGACCAATGAGGCGACGACCTCGATCGCTTCCACCGACCTCATCAGATTCGTCGAGGCAACCGGACATGATGCTGCTATCTTGAAAGTCTCGGCTTGATCGCCACATGGATGGCGAAAACTGACCTCTAGCATGGATGTCGCGCCTGCTCCGCTGGCGAGGGGCGCGACCGGAAGGGCGACGACATGAGCGACAACAACAATCCGTTTGGCGGCCAATTCGGCGGCAATGCCGGCCAGTACACCACCTCCGTGCAATATGGCGGCGCCGAGCCGGCCAAGGCCGGGCCCGGCGCTGCTCCAGCCGGTGGAGACCTGATCAAGGACACCACGACTGCCGCCTTTGCCGCCGACGTCATCCAGGAATCGCGGAAACAGCCGGTGCTGGTCGATTTCTGGGCGCCGTGGTGCGGGCCCTGCAAGCAGCTGACACCGCAGCTGGAAAAGGCGGTCAAGGCCGCCGGCGGCAAGGTCAAGCTGGTCAAGATGAACATTGACGACCACCCCTCGATTGCCGGCCAGCTCGGCATCCAGTCGATTCCGGCGGTTATCGCCTTCAAGGACGGCCAGCCGGTCGATGGCTTCATGGGCGCCATCCCCGAGAGCCAGATCGGCGAGTTCATTACCAAGGTCGGCGGCAAGGGCAATGGCGCGCCGCCGGTCGCCGAAGCACTGGCCGCGGCAGCCGAAGCGCATGCGGCGGGCGATGCGCAGACCGCAGCCGACATCTATGACGCCATATTGGCGCAGGCGCCGGAGACGATCGAGGCGATCGCCGGGCTGGGCGAGCTTCTGTTCGAGGCCGGCGACAGCGAGGGCGCCGAGGCGCTGCTGGCAACGGCGCCGGAAGCCAAGAAGGATGCGCCGGCACTTGCCGCGCTGCGCGCCAAGATGACGCTGGCCGCGGAAGCGGCAGCGCTTGGCAATCCGGCCGAGTTCGAGCAGCGCCTGGCCGCCAATCCCGGCGACCACCAGGCGCGTTTCGACCTCGCCATGGTCCAGAATGCGCGAGGCGATCGCCATGCGGCGGCGGATAACCTGCTGGCCATCATCAAGGCGGACCGCACCTGGAACGAGGACGGCGCCAGGGCGCAGCTGTTGAAGCTGTTCGAGGCTTGGGGGATGACCGACGAGGCGACGCTGGCGGCACGGCGCAAATTGTCGTCGCTGCTGTTTTCCTAGTGCATGATCCCGAAAAGTGGGAGCCGGTTTAAGATCATGCACCAGCAAATAGCCGTTCGCTGGCGAAATTACCGGCGGAATGGTTTTGGGACCTTGCGGTCGGCGTCGGCTGCGCCAGATTAGGGCGATGCTGACGATGCCGGGCTGCGGTGGCCGCATGGCGACGAAGCGATCGGAGGACATAAGTGCAGGTCGGAAACGCATATTACCGGGTCGGCAAGGATCTGCCGTCGACCATCCCGGTGTTTCCGCTTGCCGGCGCGCTGCTTTTGCCGGGCGGCCGCATGCCGCTCAACATTTTCGAGCTGCGCTATCTGCAGATGGTGGATGAGGCGATCGCCGGCGCGCGGCTGATCGGCATCATCCAGCCGAGCCTCGATGGCGCGCTGCGCGCCGATGGCGAGCCGGAACTGTGCAATGTCGGCTGCGCCGGGCGCATCATCTCGATGGCCGAGAGCGGCGACGGCCGCTATCTGATCTCGCTGCAGGGCGTATGCCGGTTCCGAATCGCGCATGAATTGCCGGTGAAGACGCCGTTTCGGCAATGCAAGCTGGCACCGTTCCTTACCGATCTTAGGGAAGACCAGGCGGCAAACGAGGTCGACCGGCCGGCGCTGCTCAAGGCATTTCGTGCCTATCTGCAGGCCAATGAACTCGAAGCCGACTGGGAAAGCGTTAGCCGCGCCGAGAACGCCATGCTGGTCAATGCGCTGTCGATGATGGCGCCTTACGGCCCGGCCGAGAAACAGGCGCTGCTGGAAGCGCCGGATTTGAGGGCGCGGGCCGAGACGCTGATCGCCATCACCGAAATGGCGCTGGCGCGCGAGAATGAGGATTTTGGCTCCAGCCTTCAATAAGATGCGTCGATATTCAGGTGAGGCCGGCCTGACTTGAATCTCGACACATCTTGGGCAGACGATGTTGGCAACTGGCGGACGAAAGGAGGACTGCGATGGCTGCGGACGGGCGTGACGGCAAGGCCAATGTCGACCCGAAACTGCTGGAGCTGCTGGCCTGCCCGCTGACCAAGGGGCCGCTGGCCTGGGACCCGGAGCGCGGCGAGCTGATCTCGAGGATCGCCAAGCTCGCCTATCCCGTGCGCGACGGCATCCCGATCATGCTGCCCTCGGAGGCGCGGAGCATTTCGGCGGAGGATGTGCTGTCGCCGCCGCGGCTGGGTGGGCCTTCCTGAATTTCGAGCATCGTCGCGACGCGCAAGTTGGCAGAGGTTTGCGGGACAGCGCCCCCCTCTGCCCTGCCGGGCATCTCCCCCACTTGGGGGGAGATCGGCAGCTTCGTCGCCCAGCCCGTCTTTAACGTTGGAGATTGGCGAAGGCGGAGATGACGGCCAATCTCCCTCCTTGTGGGGGAGATGTCCGGCAGGACAGAGGGGGGCGCGAAGGATCACCGTCGCTTCGCATTCGTTCCTGTGGGACGATGAATGAGCTGCGATTACTGAAAATTGCGGCCCTTGGGCATGACCCTCTCGGCCTTGTCCGAGAGCGCCGCGATATTCGGCAAGGCCGGCACAGCCGGCGTCATCTCTTCCAGCAGCACGGTCAGCCAGGGCGTCAGATCCTCGATCTTTTCGGCGACGATGTGGATGACATCGGATTCCGACTGCAGCTTGCCGGTGACCTTGACGAAGCGTGCGCCCATGACGATCGGCCGGAACCGGGTAAACGTCCTTTCCCAGAAAATGACGTTGGCGACGGCCTTGTCGTCCTCCAGCGTCAGGAAGATCGCATTGCCCTTGCCGGGCCGCTGCCGCACCAGCACCAGCCCGGCGACGGAAACCCGCCTGCCGTCGCGAACCGAGCCAAGGTTGGCATTGGGGATGACGCCGGCGCGGTCGAGGCGCTCGCGCAGGAAGGCGACCGGATGCGCCTTCAGCGACAGGCCGAGCGCGCGATAATCGTGGATGACGTGTTCGCCGAGCGGCATTGTCGGCAGTTTGGTTTCGGGCTCGAGCTCGCGCAGCCGGATCGCCGGCTGGTCGAACAGCGGCAGTTTTTCGGCGGCGCTCTTGCCGTCCAGCGCGCGCACCGCCCACAAGGCTTCACGACGGTCGAGGCGGAGCGAGCGGAAGGCGTCGGCCTGCGCCAGCCTTTCGATGTCGTCGACATCGAGGCCGGAGCGCAACCAGACATCCCGAACGGATTCGTAGCCTGAGCCGCGCCGCTCGGCGAAAGCCTCCATGCGCTCCTTGGACAGGCCCTTGATCTGCCTGAAGCCGAGCCGAACCGCATGCTTTGTCTTGATGACACTGCGCATCTGGGCATGGCGTGGGAGGATGCGGCCGGGATCGAAGGCGTCTTCCTCCAGTGTGCAGTCCCAGTCGGAAAAATTGACGTCAACGTCGCGGATGGCGACGCCATGGTCGCGTGCGTCGCGCACCAGCTGTGCCGGCTGGTAAAACCCCATCGGCTGCGAATTCAGGATCGCGGCGCAGAACACGTCGGGATAAAAGGTCTTGAACCAGCAGGAGGCATAGACGAGCAGCGCGAAGGAGGCGGCGTGGCTTTCGGGAAAGCCGTACTCGCCAAAGCCTTCGATCTGCTTGAAGCAGCGCTCAGCGAAGTCTTTTTCGTAGCCCCTATCAGTCATGCCTTTGATCATGCGCTGGCGATAATTGCCGATGGTGCCAGTGCGTTTGAAGGTGGCCATGGCGCGGCGCAATTCGTCGGCTTCGCCCGGCTTGAAGCCACCGGCGACGATGGCAATCTTCATCGCCTGCTCCTGGAACAGCGGCACGCCCAGCGTCTTGCCTAGGATTTCCCTCAGTTCCGGCTTGGGGTACTCAGGCATTTCCTTTTTCTGCCGACGGCGCAGATAGGGGTGAACCATATCGCCCTGGATTGGACCGGGCCGCACGATCGCCACCTCGATGACGAGGTCGTAGAATTCGCGGGGCCGGAGACGCGGCAGCATCGACATCTGGGCGCGCGATTCGATCTGGAAGACGCCGAGCGTGTCGGCGCGGCAGATCATGTCGTAGACGTCGTCGTCTTCCGGCGGCAGGGTGGCCAGCACATAGGGTCGGCCGTAATCATCCCGAGCCCTCGGATAATGGTCGGTGAGCAAGGTGAAGGCGCGCTTCAGGCAGGTCAGCATGCCGAGCGCCAGCACATCCACCTTCAGGATTTTCACCGAGTCGAGATCGTCCTTATCCCACTCGACCATCTTGCGCTGGTCCATTGCCGTCTTGACGATGGGCACAATCTCATCGAGCCGATCCTTGGTGATAACGAAGCCACCGACATGCTGCGTCAGATGGCGGGGAAAACCCATGATCCCATTGGCGAGCTCGATCACATGCCTGGTCGAGGTCTCATTGCGGTCGAGGCCGCCGGCATGGGCCTCCTTCTCGCCGAGCTCGGATGTCGACCAGCCCCAGATCGAGCTGGAGAGAGCCGCCCTGACGTCCTCCGACAGACCCATGGCCTTCGACACCTCCCGCAGCGCGGATCGGCCTCGATAGCTGATCACGGCGGCCCCTAGTGCCGTGTGTTTGGCGCTGTATTTCTCGTAAATGTACTGCATGACGGTTTCGCGCTTTTCATGCTCGAAATCGACATCGATGTCGGGCGGTTCGTTTCTCTCCTCGGAAATGAAGCGCTCAAAAAGCGAATTGATTTTTTCCGGCCCCACCTCGGTGATGCCGATGCAGAAGCAGACGACCGAGTTGGCGGCCGAGCCGCGGCCCTGGCAGAGAATATCCTGGCTGCGAGCGAACTTGACGATGTCGTGGACGGTCAGGAAGTAGCGAGCGTAGTTGAGGCGTTCGATCAGAGCGAGTTCTTCCTCGATGCGTTTGGTCACGGATTCAGGTACACCGGCCGGATAGCGGTTGACCGCTCCCTCCCGCGCCAGTCTTTCCAGCTCGGCCTGCGGGGCGAGGCCAGATTCCGTCGGCTCGTCTGGATAATTGTACTGGAGATCGCCAAGCGAGAAGCTGAGCTCGCCGGCAAAGCGCAGCGTCTCGGCCAGAGCATGCGGATGGCGCCGGAAAAGCCTGGCCATTTCCAGCGGCGGCTTCAGGTGGCGTTCGGCGTTGACTGCCAGTTGCAGTCCCACCTCGGCAACGGGCGTGTTGAGGCGGATCGCGGTGAGCACATCTTGCAACGGACGCCGCTCGGCGCTGTGATAAAGCACATCGTTGGTCGCCATCAGCGCTACGTCGGCGGCGTCGGCCATGGCGGCCGCCTGCTCGATGCGAAAGCGGTCATTGCCGCGATAGTCCGGCGCAACGCCTAGTCGCAGATTCCTGCCGAAACGATCCTTCAGCTGGTGCAGCAGGGCCAGCCCGTCGCTAGCGCCCGCCGTCAGATCAGGCAGGATTGCCAACGACATCAGGTCCCCCCATTCGAGCAGGTCGCTGCGTTGGAGAAGAGTGGCGCCCTTTTCGGTTTCGTCGCGCAGATTGGCTTGGGTGAGCATGCGGCAGAGATGTCCCCAGCCCTTGCGGTCCTGCGGATAGGCGAGGATGTCAGGCGTACCGTCTTCGAACACCAGCCGACAGCCGGGGTGATAAGAGAAAGTTTCCGCCTTGGCCTGCTGCCAAGCGCGTACGACGCCGGCCACGGTGTTGCGATCGGCAAGGCCAATCGCGGAGAATCCCATGAGCTTGGCCGCCACGACCAACTCCTCCGGTTTGGAGGCGCCGCGCAGGAAGGAGAAGTTCGACTGGATGCCGAACTCGGCATAGGGGATGACGGTCAATGCGTTCATGCGAAGACCCCATGCATGAACCAGCGTGGCGGCACCTGCGGGTTGCCGTAAAGGCCTTGCCGGTAGAGCCAGTAGCGGCGGCCGTCGGCATCCTCGATGCGGAAATAGTCACGAGTCGATGTGACCGGGTCGCTCACGGCTTCATGCCACCATTCGGCGGCGATGCGTTCGGGTCCCTCCACACGCGTGACCCGGTAGAGCGCGCGCCGCCAGCGGAAGTGCAGCGGCGGCCCCTCCGGCATTTCGGTCGCCGGCACTTCGATCGGCTCGGGCGAACGGAACAGCCGGATCGGCCGCTCCGGCGGGAAGATGGTTGCGGGCGGTGCGTCTTTCCGGTCCGGCTTTTTCGGTGGCGTGGTCCGTTGCGGCGCCTCGGAGAAGGGGATAGTGGCGACGGCGCGCTCCGGCAGATGGCTTTCGACGGCGACCGCTTTCAGCACAGCATTGTCGCCGAGCCGGGCGCGGATGCGGTCGGCAAACAGCGCAATGTCGGCGCCGTCATCCTCGGTCTCGCCGGCAAGATCGGCCTGCTGCATGTCGAAGGCGGCGGCGGCCAGCACGGAAAGCCGCACCAGATCGAAACCGTAGCCGGCATCGATGTCCTGTTCGAGCGCTGTTAGCCGCTCGTGGAACAGGCGCTGGATCAGCTTCGGTTCGCGCAGGGGCCGCGAGGTGCCGACAGCGATGCGGCTGACGGCGCCGTCGACGCGAAACAACAGCAGCGCCAGCATCCGGGCGCCTTCGCCGCGGCGTTCGAGATCGACCTTCAAGGTCACCGCCAGCATTTCCACCAGCCGCTCGATCTCGGCGGTGAGCACGACCGGTTCGGCGAGATGGCGTTCGACCGAAAGCGGCGCCACCGGCAGGCGCGGCGAAACCGCCTCGTCGAGGCGGCCGAGCGCCTGGTCGAGGCGCAACAGCAAGCTGGCGCCGAAGCGGCGGGCGAGCGGGGCGCGCGGCGCGGCCATGACGGCGCCCGCGGTGCGCAGGCCCACACTTTCCAGGCTGGCGCGGATATCAGGCTCGATGCGCAGTGCTGCCAGCGGCAAGGGGGAGAGCAGCGCTTCCTCCTCGCCGGAGGGAACAATGCGATCGCCGCAGAAGCGCGCCGCCGCCCAGGCCGCGCCCGGCGTCGCGGCAAGCCCGGCGCGGACATCGAAACCCTGCTGGAAAAAACGCGCAAGAATGTCGTCCAGCATGGCGCGTTCGCCGCCGAACAGATGCGTGCAGCCGGTGACGTCGAGATAAAGCCCGTCGGCGCCGTCGAGCGCCACCAGCGGCGTGTAGCGATCGCACCAGTCGGCGAGGCCTTCGAGCAGCCGGCGATCGGCTTCCGGATCGGCCTCGACAATGTCGATCGAGGGATGCATGGCGCGCGCGTCGGCAATGCCCATTCCGCGCTTCAGGTGCAGCGCCTCAGCCCGCTCGTCGAGGGCCGATATGCGCTGGGCGTTGCGGTCGCGATGGCTGATTACCAGCGGTGGGTGGGATGGCGGCAAATGATCCGACGGCCGGGAACGCCACGACCGTCCCAGGCGCTGGCGCAGGATCCGCTCCGCCCCGAGATGCGGGAACCACAGCGACAGAATTCTCTGGCCTTCTCTCTTCGAAACGGTGCTCATCGGGGTTCCACTCCAGTGTGAATTGTCCGGGCAGAGCCGTGCGGCTCTTGCCGATGCTGACGGTGAAGGCAGGGTGGCCGATCGAGCCGGCGAGCGGCCCGGCGATGGTCCGGCGCGATGTTGCGGGTGCGGCCGACACGATGAGACGCACCGGGGCGGCGGTCGGTTCGGCCTCGCCGGCCTGGCGCAGCAGGAACACCGGCCGGCCGGCGCTTTGGGCGCGGGCGTGCAACCGGCGCGTTGCGGTGAGGTCGAGCCGCTGCGGGCTGCCGCGGATTTCGAGAATGACTGCGGCGAGCGCGGTCATCTTCGCGGCCTCCTCGGCCACCCACAGCGCATCGGTGAGTTTCGGCGCCTCGGAAAACAGCAATTGCTCCGGCGCGATGCCGAACAGGCCCTGCAATCCCCTGGCATAGGGGAAGCCGGCCTCGCGAAAAATCTCCGACGTGCCGATCCACAGCACCGGCAGGGCCTGCCCCTTGAGGATCAGGCTGACCAGCGACAGCACAAAGCCGGCGACGGCCCCGGCATTGCGGGTCTCAAGGCCGTGGATTTCGCTCAGGGCGGCTTTCGGCAGGCCGCCGCTCAGCGCGGCATCGAGGCGCTCGACGCCGGTGGGCAGGAAGGCATCCGGCGAAGCAACGGCAAGGCCACGCCGGATAATGGTGATATCAGGGGCGACATCGAGATCGGGCGCGTTGCCGTCAGCACGCGCGCGAGACCGCTCGCCAGCCGGCGCGGCCAAGCGCTCGGGCAGCGTTCCCTCGATCTTCGCGATCTGGCGGCGCAGGGCAAAAACAGTCTCCCGCGCCACGGCTGATGTCGCCATGACGGTCAGTTTCTCTCACAATTGTTCCTGTTATGTTCCTATAGATTCCAGAGGGTGCCGGAAGAGTCAAGCGGAGTCATGCGGAATTTATTCCTGTCCGCGAATCGAGAAGACGGACGACAGCCGCGCTCATTTGCCGATTCCCGAGGGAAAGCCTATATGCCGGGATCAAAGGACTAAAGCATGGCCCGCATCTACAAGACCCGCACCTGGCACGACGAACTCTCGCCCTCGATCGAGGAAATGGAGTTCCTGGCGCTGGAGGCCTATGCGCATCTGCCGGACGATTTTCGCAAGCTGACCGGCGAGATCGTCATCCAGATCGCCGAGTTCCCGACCGACGAGATCATGGACGATCTGTCGCTGGAGACGCCGTTCGACCTGCTCGGCCTGTTCGAGGGCCGCGGCATCGCCGAGCGCTGGAACCCGCAGACCGGCGAAGGCCCCAACCGCATCACGCTGTACCGCCGCGCCATCCTCGACTACTGGGCCGAGAACGAAGAGACGCTGGGCGACATCGTCACCCATGTGCTGATCCACGAGATCGGCCACCATTTCGGCCTGTCGGACGACGATATGGAGAAGCTCGAAGAGGCGGCCGAGTAAGGCTGCGTCGATATTCAGGTGAGGCTCGCTTGCGAACGGCAGATACCTGCGCTTCCGGACTTCGCCGGCCGAAGCCTGCATGAGTGGTTGCGGCAGTTAAGGCTACGGCCGGCGTAGGCCGGTGCTCACGTACTTCAAGTACGCTCCGCTCCGGTTCTCGGTATCAGCCATTCTCGACTCGACCTGACCTGAATCTCGACACAGCCTGCGTCGGTGCCGGCAAAGCCTACCAGTCGCTCAGCTTGGTGTCCGGCCCGTATTCGTGGCCGTCGACGTCCTTTACCACTGCCTGGCCGCAGCGCATCGACTTGGTCTTCTTGTCATAGGCGTAGGTCGGCGAGCCGAACAAATGCCAGCCCTTGTTCAGCGCCGCCGTCACCTTGTGACAGAAGGTGGAATCGTCGGGAGCGGACAGAAAGCGGTAGAGTTTCATGGTTTTAGTCCTGTCGTGAGTTCTTGCTAGCCGGCTTAGGCAATCATGCGCCGATGGCGGCGGCTTTCGCCAGCAGTTTTTCGGCCTGCGCCAGATGCAGCCGCTCGACCATCCTGCCGTTCAGCGCAATCACGCCCTTGCCGGCGTTTTCCGGCAAGGCGAAAGCATCGCTCACCGCGCGCGCCTCGGCCATGGCTTCGGGCGCGGGCGCAAAGGCATGGTTGGCGGCGTCGACCTGGGCCGGGTGGATCAGCGTCTTGCCGTCGAAGCCCATGGCGGCGGCTTCCGTGCATTCGCGCGCAAACGCGTCAGGATCGCGAAAATCGTTGGAGACACCGTCGAGCATGTCGATGCCGCCGGCGCGCGCGGCCAGCACCATCTGCATCAGCCAGGGCACGAGATAGCGCCGGTCGGGCGTCGCCAGAATGCCGGTCTCCTTGATCAGATCGTTCGTTCCGGCAACGAAACAATTGAGACGCGAGGCCGGGTCGCGGCC
This sequence comes from Mesorhizobium sp. P2_F5, assembly GCF_056403715.1. Classification (NCBI taxonomy): domain Bacteria; kingdom Pseudomonadati; phylum Pseudomonadota; class Alphaproteobacteria; order Hyphomicrobiales; family Phyllobacteriaceae; genus Mesorhizobium; species Mesorhizobium sp. P2_F5. Next base: position 106,612 of record NZ_JBFUEY010000013.1, read on the forward strand.
GAGCTCGGCGATGGCGCCGATGTTGAGCATGGCCTTTGGCGTCTCGATCATTGCCCAGAGTTTGACGCTGTCGGGAGCAAAATTGTCGTCGAGCACGTCACCGACTTCCAGAATGTCGCGCGGTGTGGCGACCTTGGACAACAGGATGCCGTCGGGCTCGAATTTTGCCGCGGCCAGCAGATCATCGTCGCCCCATTCGCTGGACAGCGCGTTGACGCGCACCACCATCTCGCAGCGCCGCTTCGGCCGGCTGGCGAAAATGCCAGCCAATTTTTCGCGCGCCGCGACCTTGTCGGCGGGCGCGACGGCGTCTTCGAGATCGATGATGACGGCATCGCAGGCCAGCGCTGCGATCTTGGCCAGCGCCTTGTCGTTGGAGGCCGGGACGTAAAGCACCGAGCGGCGTGGGCGGTAGGGTTCGTTTGTCATGGCCGATCTATGCCGTCTGGGCGCGAGTGAGGCAAGGGCGCGCGGGCTAGGCTAATCGCAGGAACTGGCGCTGACTCCTGCACGAAAACTGCACATCTCTGCGGAAAACCTCCTCCGCTCCGCCCCGGCGCCTCCATGCGAGCCCGCGACAACAGCGGCATGCAACAGCGAAGCACCCACCGTTGGTCCCTGCCTTATCGGCTGCGCAGCGAAAGCTGGTGGCTTGCCGATCCGCCGCGGCCGGAGGCCCGTCCTTGCCCGGAGGCCCACCCTTGCCCTGAGGCAAGCCTGCTCCCTTTATCCGCCCGCCCGTCGGCCGGATCCAGCCCATCAGGAAAGTCCGCGCATGACGTCGTCCTTTCATACGCCGACCTTTTGCAGCCGCTTCGGCATCGCCGTCCTGCTCGTCGCGCTGGCGGATTTTTTCTTCTATGACCAGCCGGCTGGCATCACCGTCCTGCTGTTTGCCATCATGGTCGCCGGTGCGGTCGTCGCCGTGCATCCTGCCGCCCTGAATTCCACCAAGCCATGGCTCAGGCCGGCCGGCCTGTTCGTCGCGCTGCTGCCGCTGGCCGAGAATGTCAGCCCGCTGTCGGTCGCGATCGCGCTTGTAGCGCTGGTGGTGTTTGCGCTGTCCCTGGCAGGACGGCTGCAGCACCGCATCGCCCGCATTGCCGGCCAGATCGCGCTGTTCCTGCTGGCGGCGCCGCTGCGCCTTATCAGCGACTTCTTCCGCTGGCGTCGCACGGTGCGCCGGCTTGGCGGCCGCCGCATCCGCCTGGCGTCAGTCATCGTCTGGGTCATGCCGGTGACGCTGGGCGCAGTGTTCCTGCTTTTGTTCGGCGCCGCCAATCCGGTCATCGATTACTGGCTGTCGCTGATCGACCTGATGAAGCTGCTCGATCTCATCCAGCTTGCGCGGATCGTCTTCTGGCTGTTCGTGCTCGCTGGCGTCTGGGCTTTCCTGCGGCCGCGCCTGCCGCGCTTCCTGCGCCGCCTTCCACGTCTCGCGCCGCCTGCAGCTGTTGTCGCGCCGGCCGAACCCAAACGCGCCACGACGATCGAGGACATCGTCTTCGGCAAGGCGGCGATCTTGCGCGCACTGATCGTCTTCAACGCGCTGTTTGCGCTGCAGACGGTGCTCGACGCCGCCTATCTCTGGGGCGGGGTCACCCTTCCCGACGGCTTGAGCTACGCCGCCTACGCGCATCGCGGCGCCTATCCGCTGATCGCCACCGCGCTGCTGGCCGCCGGCTTCGTGCTGGCCGCGCTGCGGCCGGGCAGCGAGACCTCGGGCGATCCGTTGATCCGCCGATTGGTCTATGCCTGGGTGGCGCAGAACATCGTGCTGGTGATCTCGTCGATCCTGCGTCTCGACCTCTATATCGGCGTCTATGCGCTGACCTGCTGGCGCATCGCGGCTTTCGTCTGGATGGGGTTGGTGGCATCAGGGCTTGCGCTGATCATTGCCCGCATAGCACTCAGAAAATCCAACGAATGGCTGTTCTCCGCCAATCTTCTGACGCTATCGGCGACGCTTTATGCCTGCTCCTTCATCAATTTCGCAGCCCTGATTGCCAACTTCAATGTCGACCATTCTCTTGAGATGTCCGGCTCCGGCACCCCGCTCGATACCGAGTATCTGCGCTCGTTCGGCGCTGTCGCCCTGCCGGCATTGGACCGCTACTACATGCATCAGACCGGACATCTGACCACCTGGGTGGTCGACCTGCAGATGGCCGACGACTATATCGCCGAACAGAAGAAGTGGCGCGCCTGGAGCTTTCGCGGCTGGAGGCTCGTGCAGGTTCTCGACAAAAGAGGCCCGCTCGTGCTTCCTCCACCTACCCAGTCCTCGCAACCTTCCATGCCGGATCGCTAGACATGCCGCATCAGATCCTGGTCGCCGACGACGATCCGCACATACGCGAGATCATCTGCTTTGCGCTGGAAAAGGCGGGGATGAAGACGCAGGCCGTGGCAGACGGCGCGGCCGCCTTGCAGGCCATCGAACGTCGCGAACCCGATCTCGTCGTGCTCGACATCGGCATGCCGGAGATGGACGGGTTGGAAGTCTGCCGGCGGCTGAGACAACGCTCCGACGTGCCGGTGCTGTTCCTGTCCGCACGCGACGAAGAAATCGACCGCATCCTCGGGCTCGAAATGGGTGGCGACGACTATGTGACGAAGCCGTTCAGCCCGCGTGAGCTGGTGGCGCGCGTCAATGTCATCCTGCGCCGCGCCCGCGCCGTGCCGGATCCGGCCGACGACCGGAATTTCGCGCATGGCAAGCTCAGCCTGACGCCGGCCAGCCACGGCGCCAGTTTCGACGGCAAGGCACTGGCGCTGACGGCGATCGAATTCTCGATCCTGAAAGGGTTTCTGGCGCGGCCGGCGCATGTGCTGGGACGCGACCTGGTGGTGGCCAGCGCCTATGCCGCCAACATCCATGTCGCCGACCGCACCGTCGACAGCCATATCCGCAACATCCGCGCCAAGCTGGCGGCGGCGGGCTGTCTCGACGCCATCGAAACCGTGCATGGGGTCGGCTTCCGGCTCGGCCGATGCGGCGCCTGAGCGACGCCAAATGGATCGGCACCAAATGGCGGCCAAGGCTGGCCACGGTGGTTCTCGCCATCCTCATCATGGTGCTGGCGCTGCCGCTGGTCGGCCTGTTCTTCTTCCGGCTTTATGAAAACCAGCTGATCCGCCAGACCGAGGGCGAGTTGATCGCCCAAGGCGCCGTCATTGCCGCCATTTATGCGCAGGATATCAGTGACGCCGGCATTTCCCCGGACAAGCTCGGCGCGCCCGTGGAAGCGCAAAGCGACGATGCCAGCCGCAGCGACGACTCACCCTACCAGCCGATCGAGCCGAGCCTCGACCTTGCCTCCGACTATCTGCTGCCGACCCGGCCCGCCGGCATCACTGCCGCCACCGATCCGGCCTTTGCGGCGATCGGCGCGCGGTTGTCGGGCATTCTCGACGCCACGCAGAAAACCACGCTGGCCGGCTTCCGATTGCTCGATCCCAAGGGCGTTGTTATTGCCGGGCGCGACGAGATCGGTCTGTCCCTGGCCGATGTCCAGGAGGTGCGCGATGCGCTCAACGGCCGCTATGCCAGCGCGCTCAGGCAAAGGATCCCCGATCAGCCGCCACCACCGCTGTATTCGGTCAGCCGCGGCACCAAGGTGCGGGTCTTCGTCGCCATGCCGGTTGCAGTCGATGGCCGGGTGGCCGGCGTGATCTATCTGTCGCGGACGCCGAACAACATCGTCAAACATCTCTATGGCGAACGCGGCAAGGTGACGCTGGCTGCCATCGCCATGCTTTTCGGCACATTGCTGATCGCGCTGGTTTTCCTGCGCACCGTCAGCCGGCCGATCTACGCGCTGATGGAGCGCACACGGCGCATCGCCGCCGGCGACCGCGACGCGATCCGGCCGCTAGACCATCACGGCACGCGCGAAATGGCCGAGCTTTCCGCCGCCTTTCTCGACATGGCCGAAAAGCTGCAGGCGCGTTCCGACAGCATCCAGACTTTTGCCACGCATGTCTCGCATGAGCTCAAATCGCCGCTGACGGCGATCCAGGGCGCGGCCGAGCTGCTGCGCGATTCCGGCGAGGCGATGGACGCGGCCGAGCGCAAGCGGTTTTCCGGCAACATCGTCAACGACGCCGGAAGGCTCAATCTGCTGGTGCGACGCCTGCTCGACCTGGCGCGGGTCGAAAACCTGGCGCCGAGCGGCGAAAGCACATCGCTCGATGCAGCGCTGGAACTGCTGCCGGTGGACGGCAGGTTGGCGGTCACTATCGAGGCTGGCGGTGCGATTGGTTTGCGGATATCGGCCGAGAATGTGGCGATCGTGCTTGCCAATCTGATCGACAATTCGGCCAGGCACGGCGCGACGCAGGTTTTGCTGTCGGCAGCCGGCGTCGACGGCAAGGTGACCATTACGGTCAGCGATGATGGCGCCGGCATTTCGCCGAGCAATCGGGCGCGCATCTTCGAACCGTTCTTCACCACGCGGCGCGAATCCGGTGGCACCGGCATGGGCCTCGGCATCGTGCTGGCCCTCCTGAAAGCGCATGATGGCACGATCGCGCTGGTTGACTCCGGGCGCGGCACGCGCTTCGAGATTTCCTTGCCCGCCGCGTGAAGGATGTAGGCGAAATAAATAGAGCATGATGTCGTCCGACTTCACACTTTTCGGCATCATGCTCAAATCGGAGAACAAGAGTGCGCTACGACATCGTCATCATCGGCGGAGCCATCGTCGGCTCCTCGGTCGCCTATTATCTGCGCGAGGAAGGCTTTTCCGGCTCGATCGCGCTGATCGAGCGCGATCCGCAATTCGCCCATGCGGCAACGACGCTGTCCTGCGCCTCCATCCGCCAGCAATTCTCGATCCCGGAAAACATCCGGCTGTCGCAGTTCACGCTGAAACTGTTCCGGCGGCTGAAGGAAACCTTTGGCGCGGATGCCGATATCGGCTTTCACGAGGGCGGCTATCTGATCCTGGCCGGCGAGGCCGGGCTGCCGATCCTGAAAGCCAACCACGAAGCGCAGATCGCAGAGGGCGCCGACATCGTGCTCGAGGACGCCGACCAGCTGGCGCGGCGGTTTTCGTGGCTGTCGACGGAAGGCATCAGCGCCGGCGCCTACGGCCGGACCGGAGAGGGCTGGTTCGACGCGCATGCCATGCTGATGCTGTTCCGCAAGGCGCTGCGCGCGAAAAAGATCGATTTCATCGCCGCCGATGTCACCGGCATCGAGCGGCAGGGCAACCGCGTCACCGGCGTCACCCTCGACAATGGCGAAAAACTCGAGGCGGGCATCATCGTCAACGCCGCCGGGCCGAATGCAGGCAAGGTGGCAGCCATGGCCGGGCTAGCTCTGCCGGTCGAACCGCGCAAGCGAAACGTCTTTGTGTTCGAGGCGCGCGAAAAATATGCCGACATGCCACTGTTGGTCGACCCGAGCGGCATCTGGCTCAGGCCGGAAGGCTCGGTCTACATCACCGCTGGTGCCGAGCCGGAAGAGGGCGATGGCCCCGCCGACCCCCGGGATTTCGACGTCGACTGGTCGCTGTTCGAAGAGGTGATCTGGCCGGTGCTAGCGACGCGCATCCCTGCCTTCGAGGCGATCAAGGCGACCCGCGCCTGGGCCGGCCACTACGACTACAACACGCTCGACCAGAACGCGGTGATCGGCCCGCATCCCGAAGTTGGCAATTTCATCTTCGCCAACGGATTTTCGGGCCACGGCCTGCAGCAGGCGCCGGCGGTCGGCAAGGCGCTGGCGGAGCTTTTGGTGCATGGCGGCTACCGGACTGTGGATTGCTCGGCGTTTGGGTACGAACGGGTGGCCGAGGGCAGGGCGTTTCGGGAATTGAATGTGATTTGAGTGACCCTTTCCTTCTCCCTAGGGAGAAGGAAAGCACGCGCCTCTATGCCGCCAGTTTTCCAGCCTCGACATACGCCTGCAGCCATCCCAACATCCGTCCCCAACCCTCGGCATGTTCGGCCGCCGCCTCGCCCAGCCCGCCAAAGCCGCCATGGCAGATGGTGAGGCGTGTGCCGTTGTCGGTCGGCTCCAGCAGGTAGGCCACCGTCGTCTGCCGCCGGCCAAGTGTCGGATGGTCCCAGTCATAGGCCCGCGTCTGCACGATCCGGCGCGGCGCCTGGATCTCGAGGAACTCGCCGCCAGCGGGATGGTCCTTGCCAGCAATGGTCCTGGCGATGACTTGCCACCGGCCGCCGACGCGCAAGTCGGCCGTCCAATCGACCATCCGATAGCTTTCGGAAGAGCCCCACCAGCGCTCGACTTCATCCGTAATCAGCGCCTTGAAGACGCGCTCCGGTGGCACGGCGATCTCGGCGCTCGCCATGATGGTCTCGCCATTGGTCATGCTTTGCGCCACCACTGGATCGTGCATCATGGCAACCTCCCTAGCGATTGTTTCGTTATCGAAACGAGTTAAGCCGCCTTTGATGCCGGGCGCGACAAGCCCTTGCCGGTTTCGAGCAGGCTCTTCAGGCTTGACAGCACCAGCGGCCAGCCATTGCCGACATGTTCCAGAAGACGGTGCGGACCGTCCGCGGCATGGGTGACGGCGAGCTTCATCATGTCGCCTTCCTGCTCGATGACGAAGGTGCAATGCGTGTAGCCATCGGCCTTCACGTCCGGCATGAACTCATTGCGCCATTTGAGGACCAGGCGCCTTGGCGGATCGACATCGACAATCTCGCCGCTGTCGGTGACACGGCCGTCGGGATAGACCATCTTCCACGCCGAGCCTTTCTTCCAGTCGCTCTGCATCTGGGCGCCGAGGAAGTATTGCAGGTGGAATTCCGGTTCGGTCAGCGCCTCCCAGAGCTTGTCTGGCGTGGTGCGGATATAGGTCACATAGACGAAGGCGGTGCTCATGGCTCTTCCCTTTCAAGGCGCTTCTTCAAGTCGCTGAGGGCGGTCAGCCGTCCTCGTTCGAATTTGCCGATCCAGCGTTCGGCGATCTCGTTGATGGGAACGGGATTGAGGTAGTGCTCCTTTTCCCGTCCGTTGCGGACGGTGGTGATGAGGTTCGCCTCTTCCAGGATCGCCAGATGCTTGGTCACCGCCTGGCGTGTCATATCCGTCCGTTCGCACAGCGCGTTCAGCGTCTGCCCGTTCCTGTCATGGAGGCTATCCAGCAATTGCCGGCGTGTCGGGTCGGCGAGGGCGCGAAAGACGGCATCCATGCTCATCTATTTAATATGCAACCAAAAGGTTGCATGTCAAGAGGCGATGTCACAGCGAAGCGACCGCCTCACCAGGGCGTTGTTCCGCCCGGTCCTAAACAGCGTTCCGCATTGCCCAAGAACCTCGCCTGCCTTGCTGGTTATAGCCATTGGTCAAGTCGAGGGAAGTTCAAAGCGCATTCGACGGCGGCCGTCCTGTGGTTTCCTGCTCACCAAAACGGCAGGCCGGCTACCCCTGGAGAATGCGCCGGACGACCTTTCCGGGACGGATCGGGCGCGCCCCAAGCGGCACCCTGCCCATCTATGGCACGACCGGCGGCACTGACCCTGCCCGCCGGTCGTGGACCGCTGCGTTTGGTTTGGCTGGCGTCAGTGCTTGCGCGAGAACCAGAAGGCATCGGCCATGCGCTTCATGCCGATCCGCTCATAGAAGCCGACGGCGTCGGGCATCGAGATCAGGCTGATGGCGACCGATGGACCCAGTTGCCGGCGCGCCTCGTCCATCAGGCCCTTGCCGATGCCAAGCCCTTGCGCCGATTGGGATACGGCGAGCTCTGAAATGTAGCACACCCAGGAAAAGTCGGTGATGGCCCTGATAACGCCGATCAATGGTCGGCCTTCGACATTGAGCCGCGCCGTCAGCACCAGGTTCGCGCCTGAAAGCATCGCCTGCAGCCGGGCATCGTCTTCGACGGGACGCGTGTCGCCGAGCCCGGATTCCACCAAAACGCGGCGAAACTCGACAGTGCCGAGCTCCGGCTCGCGGGCGTAAAGGATTTGAGAATTCTCGCTCATGTCAGCCAGAGTGCACCAGTGGACAACGATTTCGAAGCTGTTTTTGCCCGACTGGTGCTGGTCACATGGACCAAGGGCACGCACAAACAGTTGCCTTTTATTTGCCCGCAGCTTTGTGTAAACGGTGCGTCAGCAATCTCCCGCAACGAAATACGGGCAACAAGCCATGGAAAAATTCACCAAGCTCACCGGCGTCGCCGCCCCCATGCCGATCGTCAATGTCGACACCGACATGATCATCCCGAAGGATTATCTCAAGACGATCAAGCGCACCGGGCTCGGCAGCGGCCTGTTCGCCGAAATGCGTTACTTGGATGACGGCTCGGAAAACCCCGACTTCGTGCTCAACAAGCCGGCCTACCGCAAGGCGCAGATCCTGGTCGCCGGCGACAATTTCGGCTGCGGTTCGAGCCGGGAACACGCGCCGTGGGCGTTGCTCGATTTCGGCATTCGCTGCGTCATCTCGACCTCGTTCGCCGACATTTTCTACAACAACTGCTTCAAGAACGGAATCTTGCCGATCACCGTCAGCCCGGAAGACCTTGAGAAGCTGATGGACGACGCCTCGCGCGGCTCCAACGCGACGGTCTCGGTCGACCTCGAGGCCAAGGAAATCCGCGGGCCGGATGGCGGCGTGGTCACCTTCGACCTCGACGACTTCAAGCGTCACTGCCTCCTGAACGGCCTCGACGATATCGGCCTGACCATGGAAAAGGCCGGCGCCATCGCCTCGTTCGAGAAGAAGAACGCCGCCGAGCGCCCCTGGGCCTGAGCGGTACGACCTAGACGGATAGCCCTGCCGCTCCAGGCTGGGTTCGTGGCGGCTGAACGGGAGGGACAGTCATGACACGTTCGCTTCTTGCCGGCGCCTGCGTGCTGGCGTGCATGCTGATGCCGGTGGCTGGCGCGCATGCACAGACCGACACGGTGCTCGTGCCGGCTGACGATCCGTCCGACGGGGCCGCCGACCAGGGCAATGCGGCCCTGGCCGACGATGACAACCAGGGACCGATCCCGTTCGAGGGCGGGCAGCTGACCATCACCCAGCCGGAGCAGGATGGCGAAAAGGTGCTGGCCTATGACGGCAAGCAGCTGGCCAGCAATTACGACGTGTTCTTCGACAAGGTGGTCAAGGTCGGCGGCGTCAACGTGGCGCTGGTCGATGTCGGCGATGGCGGCAACCAGTGCGGCCCGGCCAAGGTGATCGTCTGGAAGCCGGAAGGCGGCGAGATACAAAGCCTCACAGTCGAGCAGGACGAATGCGGAGCGCCGCCGGCGGCGGTCGCCGACAACGCCATCTATTTCGTGCCCTATCTGTTGCCGGGCGCTTCGCAGCAGGCGCTGCAATGGTCGCCAACCGAAGGGCTGACGATTTCGGGCGATCTGACCTACGCACCGGAGCCGGGTACCGACTGGAAGGACATCGACCCGTCCAAGTACCAGAACATCATCGATGCCTTCCACAATGAGGCTGTCTACAAGGCGGCGAAGACGCTGCTCGGCGACACCATGCCCGACATGGCGACCAGCCTGCTGGTCGGCGGCGGCACCGAAAAGACCGCGTCCGGCGCCTTCTATGCCAGCGGCTGCGTGCCGCATGATTGCGGCGGCAATGACGGCTTCATGGCGGTCGACCCGGCCAAGCACACGCTCTACTTCGCCCGCCGCGGCGACGATGGCCAGCCGCAGGCCTGGCCCGACATGAAGACCTGGCCGGCGGATGTGAAGGAAGCAATGGACAAGGCGCAGGGGAACTAGGTTCGCGGACGCAGCGCATACGCGCCTTCTGTTACGCTGCGATCCTTCGCGCCCCCCTCTGTCCTGCCGGACATCTCCCCCACTTGGGGGGAGATTGGCAGCTTCGGCGCCCCGCTCGCCTTGCGACGTTGGAGATTGGCGAAAGCCGGCGTGACGTCTGATCTCCCCCCAAGTGGGGGAGATGGCCGGCAGGCCAGAGGGGGGCGCTGTCCCGCCAGCATCAAAGAGTCCTTTGCACCGTAAATCCGCGAACTTTGGCCTATGGCCAGATTGCCTCTTTCCTCGCAGGATGACGCCCTCAACATCGCGAGGCCCTATGCGCAAACTCATCTCCACCGGTTCGCCCTTCGAAAAGACCGCCGGCTATTCGCGAGCGGTGGTGCAGGGCGACTGGTGTTTCGTGTCGGGAACCACCGGCTACGACTACGCGACGATGACCATGCCGGAGACGGTCGAGGCGCAGACACGCAATTGCCTGGCCACCATCGCCAAGGCGCTCCAGGACGGCGGCTTCGAGATGGCCGATGTGGTGCGGGCGCACTACTACATCACCGACCAGGCCTTCGTGGATGTCGTCTTTCCGATTCTCGGCGAGGCCTTCGGCGACATCCGCCCGGCGGCGACGATGATCGTGTGCCTGCTCAACAAGCCGGAAATGAAGATCGAGATCGAAGTCACGGCGCTGCGGCGGACGGCATGAGGAGGCCAAAGCCATGACGGTTCGGCGCATCGTCGCCAATATCGAGACGCAGGACGCAGCGGCGGCGAAACGCTTCTATCAGGACGTGCTTGGCCTCGGCGTGCTGATGGATCAAGGCTGGATCGTCACCTGCGGCTCCGACGAACGGATGCAGGTGCAGATCAGCTTCATGGCGCAAGGCGGCTCCGGAACGCCGGTTCCGGACCTGTCGATCGAGGTCGATGATGTCGATGCAGCGCTCGACGCCATGAAGGCCGCCGGCTTCGCCATCGAATACGGTCCGGCCGACGAGCCCTGGGGCGTGCGCCGCTTCTATGTGCGCGATCCGTTCGGCCGATTGGTGAATATTCTCTCGCATCGGTGATTGCGCTTGCCAACCGCAGGCTTGCATGCGGCGCGCTTGGCGTTTAGCAAGGCCGCGGTTTCTCCAAACAGCATTGGACGGTTCTGATGGCTTCGAAAAATCTTCTCCTGCTCGCCGGCGACGGCATCGGCCCCGAGGCGATGGCCGAGGTGAAGAAACTGATCGCGGCCATGAACGCCAAGCTTGGCAGCGGTTTTACCACCGATGAAGGCCTGGTCGGCGGCTGCGCCTACGATGCGCATGGCGCGGCGATTTCGGATGCCGACATGGCGAAGGCGATGGCGGCCGATGCGGTGCTGTTCGGCGCTGTCGGCGGGCCGAAATGGGACAAGGTGCCTTACGAGGTGCGTCCCGAGGCCGGGCTGCTGCGGCTGCGCAAGGACATGGAGCTGTTTGCCAACCTTCGTCCCGCCATCTGTTATCCGGCGCTGGCCGCGTCTTCCTCGCTGAAGCAGGAAGTGGTCGAAGGTCTTGACATCCTGATCGTGCGTGAGCTCACCGGCGGTGTCTATTTCGGTGAGCCGAAGCAAATCATCGATCTCGGCAACGGCCAGAAGCGCGGTATCGACACGCAGGTCTACGACACGTTCGAGATCGAGCGCATTTCAGGCGTCGCGTTCGAGCTGGCGCGGACCCGCAAGAACCACGTGACGTCGATGGAAAAGCGCAACGTCATGAAGTCCGGCGTGTTGTGGAACGAGGTCGTCACCCAGACCCAAAAGGCCAAGTATGCCGACGTCAAGCTCGACCATATGCTGGCCGATGCCGGCGGCATGCAGCTGGTGCGCTGGCCAAAGCAGTTCGACGTCATCGTCACCGACAATCTGTTCGGCGACATGCTCTCCGACATCGCCGCTATGCTGACCGGATCGATCGGCATGCTGCCGTCGGCATCGCTCGGCGCGCCTGATGTGAAGACCAAGAAGCGCAAGGCGCTGTATGAGCCGGTGCATGGCTCGGCGCCCGACATTGCCGGCCAGGGCATCGCCAACCCGATCGCCATGATCGCCTCCTTCGCCATGTGCCTGCGCTATTCCTTCGGCATGGTCGACGAAGCCGACAGGCTCGAAGGCGCAATCGCCGCCGTGCTCGATGACGGCCTGCGCACCAAGGACATCCTGTCCGAGGGCATGACCGAAGTCGGCACGGTTGCGATGGGCGATGCCATCATCGCCAAGTTCCTTGGCTGATCCGGTAGCGGTCGACGTCCGCTGGGCGACGACCGACGATGCCTAAACCCTGACACCCTGCGGCACAGGCCCCCACTGGTTTTCGTGGTTCTGGGTAGGGATCAGTCCGAACACGATGATGGCAAGCGTGCCGAAGGTCGGCACGAAAATCAGCAGGACCAGCCAGCCGGTCAGGCCGATATCGTGCAGGCGGCGCACAATCAGCCCAAGCCAAGGCAGGAACGTCGCCAGCACAAACAGGCCCCAGATGCCGATCGTCACGATCGGCCCGTTGCCGTCGTTGAAATTGCCGATCGCCTGGTCGGCGAGGGCACCGACAAGGCCGACCAGGATGAAGCTGACGGTCCAGAACAGGCAGTAGGCCCAGAATTCCTTGCGCCGGGCGCGCTCGGCGAAGTTGATGTAGTTGCGCGTCAGGCCCAGCCAGAAATAGCCCGGCAGGCCGCTATCGTGGACCGCGCCGTCTTCAGCCAGGCGGCCGAAATGCTGCGGCGCGGCTGAAGCGGCGGCAGGCTTGGGCGACGCGGCACTTGCAGCGGGAGCTGCGGTCGCCGAAGCGGCGGCCTGGGCGCGGATCGAGAAAACATCGCGCGCCTGGCCGCTTGCCGGCAGGAATTCGACCACGGCGCCCTTGGTAATCACCGTGTCGCGGCGCAGGTCCTCGCGCGCAAACGTATAGCGATTGCCGTCCGCTCCGATGATGAACCCGAAGCCCTGGGCCTCGTCATAGTGCAGAACTTCGCCGCGCATCCGCCTCACCCCCGTGTTGGCACAGACTGTTCAAAGTTGCGACCGACTGCAAGGGGGGTGGCTTCGCCTGTCCAATGTCGGCGCCGCCCCTCACCTGCCTGCCGGCATCCTCTCCCCGTAAACGGGGCGAGGGACGCTGTCACCGAAGGTTTCGCCAATCGCCAACGATGCAAGAAGGGCGCCGAAGCTGCGGCCAGCCACTTCTCCCCGTCAATATACGGGGAGAAGTGCCCGGCAGGGCGATGAGGGGCGGCGCGGACCTCGGCGATTGGCACCAGCCCGACAAGAGTGCCTCTTGGTTCCGTTGAGACTAAACCGGCCGCTTCTTCGGTTTCTTGTTTTTCACCGGTCCAGCCTTGTCGAATTTCGGCTTCCCGGCCCAAGGCTTTGCATCGCCAGCGGGGCGTTCTCGCTTCTCAAATTTCGGCTTGTGCGTGCTTTGCGGCGCGTCGAACGGCCGTTTGCCGCGATGCGGCTTCTTGTCGGGCTTGGGCGGCTGGTAGCCGGCGCGCGACAGGTCGGGCGTGCCGTCCAGGCGCTTCACAACGATGTTGCCCTGCAATTTCTTGTCGGGGCCGATGGCGGTGAGGAAACGGTCGGCCCAGTCGGCCGCGATCTGCACGAAGGTTTCCTCCTGCTGCATCTTGATGGCGCCGATCTCGCGCTTGGAGATGTTGCCGGTGCGGCACAGCATCGGGATCAGCCAGCGCGGCTCGGCACTCTGCCGGCGTCCGATCGACAGCGAGAACCAGATGCTGTCGCCGAAATCATCACGGCGGCTGGGCGCCTCATCGCGGCGTTCGAACTTTTCGCCTGCCGGCCTTTCCCGCGAAGGCGTGAACGGTGCGACATCCGTAAGTTCCTCGGGCGCCGAGCGGCTGGCGCGGCACTGGCGCACGAAGGCGGCGGCCACCTGTTCGGCGCCATGCTTGGCCAGAAGCGCGTCGACGAAACCGCGCTCGTCATCGGCCACCGGCTCGTCGAAGGCTGGATCGGCAAGGATGCGCTCGTCGTCACGCTTGATCACGTCGTCGGCCGAGGGCGGGCTTGCCCATGTCGCCTTGAGGCCAGCATTCTGCAGCAGGCGTTCAGTGCGCTTGCGGGCGCCGTTGGGCACGATCAGCGCGCTGACGCCCTTGCGTCCGGCACGGCCGGTGCGGCCGCTGCGGTGCAGCAGCGTCTCCGGATTGGTCGGCAAGTCGGCGTGGATCACCAGTTCGAGATTGGGCAGGTCGATGCCGCGCGCGGCGACGTCCGTGGCGATGCAGACTTTTGCGCGGCCATCGCGCATTGCCTGCAGCGCGTGGGTGCGTTCGTTCTGGCTGAGCTCGCCCGACAGCGCCACGACCGAAAAGTTACGGTTGTTGAAGCGCGCCGTCAGATGGTTGACGGCGGCGCGGGTGTTGCAGAACACCAGCGCGTTCTTCGCCTCGTAGAAGCGCAGCACATTGATGATGGCGTTCTCGCGGTCGGGGTAGGCGACATTCAGCGCCCGGTATTCGATGTCGAGATGCTGCTTTTCCTCGCCTCCGGCCGAGATGCGCACGGCATCGCGCTGATAACCCTGCGCCAGCGTTGCGATCGAGCGCGGCACGGTGGCCGAAAACATCAGCGTGCGGCGCTGGGCCGGGGCGGCGTCGAGGATGAATTCGAGGTCCTCGCGAAAGCCGAGGTCGAGCATCTCGTCGGCTTCGTCCAGCACCACGGCCCTCAGCGCCGACATGTCGAGCGAATTGCGGGTGATGTGGTCGCGCAACCGGCCGGGTGTGCCGACGACGATGTGGGCGCCGCGCTCCAGCACGCGCCGTTCGGAGCGCATGTCCATGCCGCCGACGCAGGAGGCAACCGTCGCGCCGGTCGGGGCGTAGAGCCACTGCAATTCGCGCATCACCTGCAAGGCGAGTTCGCGCGTCGGCGCCACGGCCAATGCCAAAGGCACCCCAGCCGGGCCAAAGCGCTCGGCGCCTTCCAGCAGTGTCGGCGCCAGAGCCAGGCCGAAGGCGACGGTCTTGCCGGAGCCGGTCTGTGCCGACACCAGCGCGTCGGCTTCGCCGAGCTCCAGCACCGCCTTCTGCACCGGTGTCAGCTCGACATAGCCACGTTTTTCCAGCGCCTCTGCCAGCGCAGGAACGATACCTCTAAAATTGGACATGTTACTCTTTCGGAATTCGGATTCTGTATGCCCGGCAATGGGTCATCCGTCGGCGAGCGCCATCAGCGCCACAAGCCCAACGATCTTGGCCGTTCGTACTTCTTGCCGCCGCCAATGTACAGGGCAACGGCAAACTGAGGCAGAAACCGCACGGGTCGCATAGAAAGAAAGCTACTTCGATTGACCAATATTCAGCCTGTCACCAACGATATGATCCTGAGGATGTTGCACATCGTGCTCATCGAAATTCGCGCCACCGATCAACTGGAGAAGGCCCGCAGGCTTGCAGATGCGTTTCACAACGCTCCGAGCATGATTGCATCCGGCCATGACCCGCAAGATACCTGGGCAAGCATCTTGTCGACTGCACGTAGGCTGGAGATGGAGCCATATGTCATCTCGCTGTTGGGCCGATCGCGTCAAGTTTCAAACTGAGATGCTCCCGGCGAGTGCCTTGCCGCAATTGACTCCTGACGCAAACCGCGTAAAAGCCGGCATCGAACGGGATCATTTTCGATGCGCGGCCTTTTGATGGCTCTTCTTGCCTTCGACTTCCCCGGCCACAATCATCTGGCCGGACGCGTCGGCGCGTCTTACCGTTCCAGCAAAACCATGGCCAAAACCACCACCAAAACGGTGTGATTCCCTTGGCCTAACCACCCTCTCCCGGGTCCGGCCCGGGGGACGAAACCCGCATTGGCCGGCGGGTTTTCTCCAAAAACCAAGCGGAGAGGGACAGGAGATCTTTATGAGTTTCAAGGTTGCGGTAGTCGGTGCCACGGGCAATGTGGGCCGCGAAATGCTCAACATACTGGAAGAGCGCGGTTTTCCGGTAAGTGAAGTCGTGGCGCTGGCCTCGCGGCGCAGCCAGGGCACAGAAGTGTCGTTCGGCGATCGTACGCTGAAGGTCAAGACGCTCGACCAGTATGATTTTTCCGACACCGACATCTGCATCATGTCGGCCGGCGGCAATGTCTCCAAGGAGTGGTCGCCGAAGATCGGCAAGCAGGGCTGCGTGGTCATCGATAATTCGTCGGCCTTCCGCTACGACCAGGACGTGCCGCTGATCGTGCCGGAAGTGAACCCGGACGCGATCTCGCTGTTTACGCGCAAGAACATCATCGCCAACCCGAACTGCTCGACGGCACAGCTGGTCGTGGCGCTGAAGCCGCTGCATGATTTCGCCACCATCAAGCGCGTCGTCGTCGCCACCTACCAGTCGGTGTCGGGCGCCGGCAAGGAAGGCATGGACGAGCTCTTTACCCAGACCCGCGCGGTCTTCGTCGCCGACCAGGTCGACGTCAAGAAGTTCACCAAGCGCATTGCCTTCAACGTCATTCCGCATATCGACGTCTTCCTCGACGACGGTTTCACCAAGGAAGAGTGGAAGATGGTCGCCGAGACCAAGAAGATGCTCGACCCCAAGATCAAGCTGACGGCGACCTGCGTGCGCGTGCCGGTGTTCATCGGCCATTCGGAAGCCGTCAACATCGAGTTCGAAAAGCCGATCACCGCCGACGAGGCGCGTGACATCCTGCGCGAAGCGCCGGGCTGCCAGGTCTTGGATAAGCGCGAGGACGGCGGCTACATCACGCCGCTGGAATCGGCCGGCGAAGACGCCACCTTCATCTCGCGCATCCGCGAGGATTCGACCATCGACAACGGTCTGTCGATGTGGATCGTCTCCGACAATCTGCGCAAGGGCGCGGCGCTCAACGCGGTGCAGATCGCCGAGCTTTTGGTCGAGCGCGGTCTGATCCAGCCGAAGAAGAAGGCGGCGTAGGTTTATCGCTCCCGGGCCGTATCGCCGCTGCCGCGGCGGGCCCTCCGCGGGGGCGCCGGACGACCGGCGGCCCGCGGTCGCGGGCTCGGCCTTCGGCCGGGCCGCCTCCACCTTCTCCCCTTGTGGGAGAAGGTGGATCGGCGCGCAGCGCCGAGACGGTTGAGGGGTGTTCCAGCGGAGTGAGACGTTGGTGGTGTCTTCATGACTTGCAGTCAGCCTGTGGATATCGCGCTGCGCCCTGCCACCGCTTCTGACGCCGCCGCCATCGCCAGGCTCATGCGGGCAGCGCTTGGCTCGTTCGACTGGATGCCGGTCGTCCACACGCCGGCCGAGGACTTCGCCTTTATCCGCGACTTTGTGTTGCCCCGGCAGCAGGTGACGGTCGCCGAGGTCGGCGCCGACATCGTCGGCTTCATCGCCGTCAGCAGCGATTGGGTGGAACAGCTCTACCTCGATCCGGTCTGGACGGGACAAGGCATCGGCAGCCGGCTGCTGATGCAAACGACTGCCGCGCTGCCGGTGGTGAAACTGCATTGCTTCCAGGCCAACACCGGCGCCCGGCGCTTCTATGAGCGCCATGGATTCCGTGCCGAGTCGTTCGGCGATGGCGCCACCAATGAGGAGGGCCTGCCGGACATTCTGTATGTCCGCCGAATGTGAAACTCAGCCGGCACTGTCCCTGGCCAACTGGCGCAACAGTTCCATCGCGTCCTCGGCCCGCTCAGCAGGCACAAACAGATGGTCGTGATAGAAAGCCGAGACCGGATTGACGCCCATGCCGGCGGCGGCCAACCGGGTCATGATGGCGGCGAGGAAGCCGACGGCTTCCAGCGACGAATGGATGTTCAGCGTTATCATGCGGCAGCGGAACGAAGCGGCCAGCCCGGCTGCACTTGCCGCGTCCTCGGTCACGATCAATGTCAGACCCTCGCGCTCGCGAAAGACCATGACGGGATCGAGTCCTTCCGGCTGGGTGGTTCCAGGCGTGAGCGTCGCGAAGACATAGATGTCCGGCAGCAAGTCCGGCGACATCGTCGCCAGCAGTTTTTTCAGATCGGTCTCGCCGTTCATTGCTTTCCTCGCTGGATGGTAAAAAGAAGGGTCCTTCAATATCCGCGGCCGGTCGATACCGATAGCCGGGACAGCCGCGCAGACGACATAGCAATGTCGCTGGCGGCTGAGCCAGCCGGGGCTGCCGCATCGCACAATCGGCGAGCTGAGACCCGTGCGGTCCGTGAAAGGCCTTTCGATGATCGTTCGCCCGCGCCCGACATTCCTGCAGCTCTTCTTCATCATGCGCGGTTCTGTGGTGCCCCGCATCCTGCCGCAGATTCTCGGCTTCGCGTTTTATTCCGCGGTCATCCTTGTGGTGGCGCGCGAGTTTCATCTCGATCTCGGCGTCTTCAACATCACGCCTTTCGGTCTGGTGGGCGTGACCTTGTCGATCTACCTCTCGTTCCGCAACAACGCCGCCTATGACCGCTGGTGGGAGGCGCGCAAGCTGTGGGGCGGGCTGGTGTTCGAAATCCGCAACCTGGCGCGCGCCACGACCAGCCTGGTCGCGGAGCGGGGCGAGCAGCGCGCCTTGCTGATGGAGGCGCTTGCCTTCTGTCATTTCCTGCGTGGGCAATTGCGCAAGATCGATAGCACCAAGGATGCCCACGCCTTCATCGAAGCCGAGGCGGACACAGTTGCCACCTTCTCCAACCCTGCGGACGAGATGGTCCGGCGCATGGGCCGGCGCGCCAATGCACAGCGCCTTGCCGGCGAGGTCGATCCGATCGGCTTTCGTATTCTCGATGAAAGGCTGGCATCGATCACCGCCATCCAGGCCGGTTGCGAACGGATCGCCGGCACGCCGTTGCCCTTTGCCTATACGCTGCTGGTGCACCGCACCGCCTACATAGTCTGCCTGCTCCTGCCCATCGGTCTGATATCGACCACCGGTTGGGCGACGCCGCTGTTCACGGCGCTGATCGCCTACACCTTCTTCGGCCTCGACGCGCTGTCGGAAGAGCTTGAGGATCCGTTCGGCACCGAGGCCAACGATCTCGCGCTCGACGGCCTCTGCCGCGTCTGCGAGATCTCGGTATTTGAGGCACTGGGTGAGACGCCGCCGAAAATGATTCCGGCCGAGAAGTTTTACTTTTCGTAGGCCTCGACACACGAGTGGCCGACGCCACGTGGGTCAAAAAGAATCCGACCTTGTAGGATCGCCGCCTCATGCCGCGTCCTTGGTTCGAAGCTGGCAAACGGCTCCAACCACCAAGGAGGGAACACTATGAGTATTTCTCAAACCACGCCTGTCTCGTCGGGCGCCCTGTGGACCGGCCGCGTGCTCAGCGGTCTCATCATCCTGTTCATGATCTTCGACGGCGTCATCAAGCTGCCGCCGCTCGACGTCGTCACCCAGACCATGGTGCCGCTCGGCTGGCCGGCCGACGTCAATGTCGCGCGCCTGCTCGGCATCATCGGGCTGATCTCGACGGCGCTCTATGCGCTGCCGCGCACTTCGGTGCTCGGCGCCATTCTGCTCACCGGCTATCTCGGCGGGGCCATCGCCACCAATGTTCGTGTCGGCAGTCCGCTGTTTTCGCACACGCTGTTCGGCGTCTATCTCGGCATCATCCTGTGGGGCGGCCTGTATCTGCGCGATCCACGGGTGCGCGCCCTGATCCCGTTCAGCCGCTAGGCTCGAAGGAGAAAGATATGCTCAGCACGATCCTCATCATCCTGGTCGTCATCATCGCCGCCGTCCTCATCTATGCCGCGACACGGCCGAATGATTTCGTCACCGCCCGCACGGCCAGCATCAAGGCCGCGCCGGAAGCGATCTTTCCGCTGATCAATGATTTCAAACACTGGCCCGAATGGTCGCCCTACGAAAAGCTCGACCCGCAGATGAAGCGCACGCTGTCCGGCGCCGAAAGCGGCAAGGGCGCGGCCTATGCCTGGCAAGGCAATGCCAAGGCCGGCAAGGGGCGTATGGAGATTGTCAACTCCGTGCCGTCCTCGCTGGTATCGCTGAAGCTCGACTTCGAAAAGCCGTTCCGGGCCAACAACAGCGTCGACTTCACCCTGAAGCCGTCCGGCGACACCACCGCTGTTACCTGGGCGATGCGCGACAGCCGGCCCTTCATTGCCAAGCTGATGGGCCTGTTCATGAATTTCGACACGCTGATCGGCAAGGATTTCGAGGCGGGCCTCGCCAATCTGAAAAAGGCGACCGAACGGTAAAAACGCCAGGAATTTCAACAGGCTCTGCGGCGATCGAAACGAATGTGACCGGCGCGGACACCGAGATCTCTCACGTCTCTGGGATCAAATTAGCCGTCCGAGAGTTAAAAACCATGGCGGCGAGGACGGCGATCCATGTGAGAGAGGAACGACAATGAAAAAAGCGATTATCATTCTGGTGCTGGCGACCGCGCTCGGCGCGTGCTCGCAAACCGAAAAGGGTGCCGCGGTCGGCGGCCTCGGTGGCGCGGCGGTTGGCGCAGCGGTGGCAAATGATCCGGTTCAGGGCGCCGTCGTCGGCGGTGCCGTCGGCGCCGTAGCCGGCGCACTGATCGGCCATGCCAGCGAAAGCGGCCAGTGCCGTTATCGCGACCGTTATGGGCGCACCTACATCGACCGTTGCCCGCAAGGCTACTGAGCGGAGGCTGATCCAAAAAGCAAAACGGCGGGCACAGGCCCGCCGTTTTGTCGATGCGATGAAGCGAATGCTTATTCGGCGTTGGCGGCTTCCGCTTCGGCCGGGGCAGCGGCGGCAACGGCCGCAGCGGCGGCGGCGTCTTCCTGCGCTTTCTTCAGCAGAGAGGCGCGTTCCTGCGCCTTCTTGCCCGGCTCGGCCTTCTTCGGGTTGGAGCGGGCTTCGCGCTTGAGGAGGCCGGCTTCGTCGAGGAAGCGCAGCACGCGGTCGGTCGGCTGGGCGCCGTGCGACAGCCAATGCTTGACGCGATCGGCGTCGACCTTGACGCGCTCGCCGTCCTTGGGCAGCAGCGGGTTCCACGAGCCGATCGACTCGATGAACCGGCCGTCGCGCGGCGAACGGGCGTCGGCGATGACGACGTGGTAGTAAGGACGCTTCTTCGAGCCCGCACGGGCCAGTCTGATCTTCAGTGCCATTTCATTTCTCCTAAAAGCTCTGATTTCAATGATAGGGTATGGCTTTTGTCTTGTGCAGGTCGTTATCCCAAAACCGCTGCGCACTTTTGGGCGACATGCACTTACTTAGCCGGCTTTGCTTGCGCCGTTGGACGCGGCGATCTGCTCGTGATGGCGGATCACTTCGCGGACGACGAAGTTGAGGAATTTTTCCGCGAAATCGGGGTCGAGATGGGCATCCTTCGCCAGCTGGCGAAGGCGGGTAATCTGCTGCTGCTCGCGCGCCGGGTCGGCCGGCGGCAAGCCATGCTCGGCCTTCAGCACGCCGACCGCCTTGGTGCAGCGGAAGCGCTCGGCCAGCATGTGGATGAGGGCGGCGTCGATGTTGTCGATCGAGGCGCGGTAGCCGGCCAGGATGGTGCGGGCGTCGGCCATGTCCTTCTCTTCGTTCATAGCGTCCTCACTTCTTCTTGCCCAAACCGGGCAGTCCGCCGCCGCCACCCAGGCCGGGAAGCCCCGGAAGTTTCATGCCGCCAGGCAGACCGGGCAAGCCGCCGGGAAGACCACCGGGCAGGCCCTTCATGCCGCCGAGGCCGGCGGCCTGCGCCTGCTTCTGCAAGGCTTCGAGCTGCTTGGGATCCATCTTCGAGAGGTCCGGCATGCCGCCCCCCATGCCTCCAGGCATCATGCCGCCGAGACCCATCTTGGAGGCAAGGCCGCCCATCATGCCGCGCATGAGGCCGCCGCCTTTGCCCTTGCCGCCCATCGCCTTCATCATGTCGGCCATGCCGCGATGCATCTTCAGGAGCTTGTTGATTTCGGCCGCGTCGGTGCCGGAGCCGGCGGCGATGCGCTTCTTGCGCGAATGCTTGAGCATGTCCGGATTGGCGCGCTCGGCCTTGGTCATCGACGAGATAATGGCGAGCTGGCGGCCGAACATCTTGTCGTCGAGGCCGGCGGCGGCCATCTGGTCCTTCATCTTGCCCATGCCGGGCATCATGCCCATGATGCCGCCCATGCCGCCCATTTTCGACATCTGCTGAAGCTGGCCGGCAAGGTCGTTCAAATCGAACTTGCCCGACTGCATCTTCTTGGCCATCGCCGCCGCTTGCTCGGCGTCGATGTTTTCGGCGGCCTTTTCGACCAGCGAGACGATGTCGCCCATGCCGAGGATGCGGTCGGCAATGCGCTTGGGGTGGAATTCCTCCAGCCCGTCCATCTTTTCGCCGGTGCCGATCAGCTTGATCGGCTTGCCGGTGACAGCGCGCATCGAAAGCGCTGCGCCGCCACGGCCGTCGCCGTCCATGCGGGTCAGCACCAGGCCGGTGATGCCGACACGCTCGTCGAAGCTTTTCGCCAGATTGACGGCGTCCTGGCCGGTCAGCGAATCCGCGACCAGCAGGATCTCGTGCGGGCTCGACACCTTCTTGATGTCGGCCATCTCGACCATCAGCGGCTCGTCGATATGGGTGCGGCCGGCAGTGTCGAGGATGACGACGTCGTGGCCGCCGAGCTTGGCCGCCTGGACGGCACGTTTTGCGATGTCGACCGGGTTCTGGCCGGCGATGACCGGCAGCGTCGCCACCTTGACCTGCTCGCCGAGCTGGCGAAGCTGCTCTTGTGCTGCGGGCCTCCGCGTGTCGAGCGAGGCCATCAGGACCTTCTTGTTCTGGCGCTCGGTCAACCGCTTGGCGATCTTGGCCGAGGTCGTCGTCTTGCCGGAGCCCTGCAGGCCGACCATCATGATGACGACCGGGGCCGGCGCATTGAGGTCGATGGCGACGCCTTCGACGCCCAGCATCTCGACCAGCTCGTCATGGACGATCTTGACGACCATCTGTCCGGGCTTGATCGACTTGACGACGGCAGCACCGACGGCCTTCTCGCGCACCTTGTCGGTGAAGGAGCGCACGACTTCCAGCGCCACGTCCGCCTCGAGCAGCGCACGGCGCACCTCGCGAAGTGCCGCCGAGACATCCGCCTCCGACAGCGCGCCGCGGCCGGTCAGGCCGTTCAGGATGGAGCCAAGGCGCTCCTGCAGCGATTCAAACATCTAGCGTCCTTCAATCTCGGTTCGGGTTCGATCCGAGAGGTAATGCGTTCGCGCCAAGTGTCCAAACAAAAGAGCTTGTCCAAACAAAGCCCGGGCAAGCGCAAAGCCAAAAAGCACCCGGGGGCGCTCAGCGCTGCCGGGTGTTGGCCTCCAGGATCTGTTTAAAGCACCCACCTCAAAGAGGTTTTGGCGTCCTGGTCGGCTTGCTCGGAGGGATACTCGTCGCGGAATTGCGGGCTGTAGACAGGAAATCGGCCGAAGAGTCAAGACAAGGGCCGCTTGCCGGCCTTTGCGCCGATCCCAGTTCAGTTCGCCCTGGCTGCATCCCGAAGGTCGGCCGTAACCTTCAGCGGCGAGCGCGGGTGCAGGAGCAGCAGGACCGTCAGCAAGGTGCAGACGATGCCGATGGCGGCGATGATGACCGCATCCGCCGTCGTCCAGTCGGGGCCTTCCAGCGGCTTGGCGTTGAACAGGGCGAAGGAATTGTAGTTCTCCTGATGCGAGATCAGCAGGAAGCCGGTGAGATTGTTGCCGAGATGGGCGCCGAAGCCAGCGCCGAGATTGCCGGTGACATAGACCACCAGCGTCAACAGCAGAGCGAAGGCGGCGATCGAGGCCAGCACGCAGGCGTTGATGGCGAGGCTCGAAGCGGGACTCCAATGCAGGGAGGTGAACAACAAAGCGGGCAGCAGCGCCCAGACGTAAGGGCTCGCGAAGCGCTTGGCGAGGCCGCGCAGCAGATAGCCGCGAAACAGCATCTCCTCCGATGAAGTCTGCAGCAGCGCCAGCGCCACGATCGGGAGCAGGAACAGCAGCCAGGTCGATAGGCTGATCGTGCTGCGCGCAATCTCGGGCTGCAGGCAATAAAGCAGGACCTCCGAAAGCGCCGATGTGATCAGCACCGCGATCAGGCCCTTGAAGAAGCCCGGCCAGGAGACGCGGCGGCTGGCGCCAAAAAGCGCGGTGAGCGGCTCGCCATGGACGAAACGCATGGCAAGCCACAGGCCGAGCCAGATGCCGGCGAACGAGGTGAGCGCGGTAAGTATCCCGATCGGCGAGGCCAGAAAGCCCTGTAGCGGCCCGCCCGGGTCGCCCGGCAATAGATGCCAGATGATGGCGAGATAGGTGCCGCCAAGCACCACCATCAAAGTGATTGCCACCCAGAACAGGACGACGATCGCCGTTCCGACTATCAGGCGCGGCAGGTTCGTCTTTTCGGTGGCCGTGTTGCGATAGCGCTCGAAGGCGGTTGGATCTGATATCACGCGAATTCCTCTGCCGAACGCATCGGGTCGCATGATCTAGGAGATCGGCGGCTTCCGCGCAATTGCTCCTCACCCTAGCGAAATCCTGCGCGAAGAGTATCTCGCGCCGCTTGGGCTGAAGCCGTACACACTTCAGGTCAGGCCGAGCTGAGAATGAGAGCGGAGCGTACTCTTCGTACGTGAACACCGGCAGCGCAGGACGCTGCTATTCGCAGGCCGGCCCACCTGAATATCAATACACCCAACTAGCGCCTGCAGGTCTGTGGCGTCGAGCCCCTCTTCATCACCAGCGCCTCGCGCCCGTCGATCACGATTGCGTCATGCGACGCCGCTTCCTGGTAGCGGCTGGACTGGTTGGCGGGTGATGCCGCAAACTCCTCGGTCGTGCCATCTGGCCTCACCACGCGCAGCGCCGTGCCGAGGTTCTGGATGGTGATCATGCCGCCATTGCCGCATCTGTAAGTCGCCGTGCCGACAGCAGACCGCGGCGCGGTAAGGTCGGTGACAATCTTGGCTGGAGGTGCGGCAGGCGCTGCCGGAGCCGTGGCGGGAGCCGAGGGCGCCACGGGCGCGGTGGACTGCCGAGCCGGAGCGGGCGCGACAGTGGGTGATACGGTATTCACCGCCTTGGGCGCGGTGGTCTGCGGCACGCAGGCTGCGGCAGCCAGCAAGGGGATCGACAAAAGCGTCACCCGAAACGTCCGGCGTAACGCCATATGGTCTCCTCCTGCGCGGCAAACTAGCCACGACGTTCAGCCAAGATCAAGCTCACCCGGCGTCAGTGCAGTTGCGTGCGTCGCTGGCCGATGGTGCGGGCAAGCATGGCCGAAAGATGACGTCGGGGTTTTCCATCCCGTCGGATATTAACCATGTTTGACGAGAGATCGCCGCTGGATGCACCTACCCTCTTAACAAAGGTTAATAAAAGGTTAATTTCCGATTCGAACGGGTCCAGAGCAGAGAGGACACCATGCTTTCGAATTCAGGAAGAGCACGCCTTGCGGCGCTTGTGCTGGCGGCAGCCAGTCTCGGCTTCGCCGCTCCGGCAATGGCCTGGTCGCGCCATCATGACCGCGTCTATGCCGATTCCTTCGGCAATCTCGTCATCGACAGCGCCGCCGGCTACAAGCGCATCATCGTCGGCAAAGGCAGGTTGGCGAAGAAATTGTCCGACTACACCAGCGCCGGCCAGCCGGAAGCAGAACCGGAAGTCCTTTATGAAGATGAGGCGGATCACGTCTCCAGACGTGGCTGCTATCAGCCGCCGGTATTCGTGAAGGGCCGCTCCTATATGTACGGCCTCTCCGACGGCGAAATGCCCAACCTCAGCCCTTGCCGCTAGACCAGTTGGTATGGCCGGCCTTTGTCGCCGGCTGCCGCACGACGGTTAGCCCGGTCGAGACGCGGACGCAGTTGCGGCCTGATCCCTTGGCCAGATAGAGCGCGTCGTCGGCGCGCCGCAAAAGGTCGGAGAAATATTCCCCCGGATGAAGCTCGGCGACGCCGAAGCTGGCGCTGCAGCGGTGGTCCGCCGGCAGGCCCTCGATCGGCAAGGCGCCAAAGGCGCTGCGCGTGCCCTCGGCGAACAGCCTTGCAGCGGCAAGGTTGGTGCCCGGCAGGATGATGGCGAATTCCTCGCCGCCGATGCGGCCGGCGACATGATGGTCGGCAGCGGCATCGCGCAGGAAAGCCGCGAAGATCTCGATGACGCGGTCGCCGGAGGCATGGCCGAAACTGTCGTTGATGCCCTTGAAATGATCGAGATCGGCAATGACCAGCGCCACCGGAACACCCTGGCGCGTGGCGTCGCGCAGCGCCAGCTTGGCATGGCGCTCGAAGCCGCCGCGGTTGAGCAGCTGTGAGAGCATGTCGGTTTCCGACCTTGACGTCGCCTCGGCCAGCACATCGCTAACCAGCACGGCCAGTATCAAAAGCGCCAGCGCCAGCGCGAAGACGGTGCCCAGCGACTGCGACACCAGGGCGTAGCTGCTCTGCAGATAGGACTGCGGATTGGCGCCCCACCCACCCAGAGCGCCGGCAATGAACGGCTTTGAGGCGAACTGCACCGCACTGGCGGCCAGAACCGCCATCAGAATGGTGTCCAGCCACCCACGTCTTTGCCTGGACGACCAGACGATGGCCAGGCCGACAAATTGCATGGCGGCATAGGGAAGCTGGTAGGCCATCATGCGCACAAGCGATTGCCGCGGCAGGTCCTGCACGAAATAGACGGCGACAGTGGCGAAACCCAGAAAGAACAGCATCGGCGCCCAGGGCGGCGTCACGCCGTATTTGCGGGCGAGCCCGCCATTGAAGGCGATGGTGGCGGCGAGGAAAACAGCAAAGGCGGCGACAACCGGGGGCCGCGCATTGGCGAAGGCCGGGATGCTGAACTCGATGACGCAATAGACTATGCCCAGGACATAGCCGAACGCCAGCCAGCGCGCCGCCGCACGCCCGACGCCGTGAACGGCGATCGTCATGAAGGCCGCGGCCAGCAAGCCGGCGACGCACATGTTGATGACCAGAATGACGTCTGCGCTGCTCATGGCCCCTTTCGCGCTCTGGCCAGCAGCAAATCACCGACGGGCGAAAAAGACGTTAACGCGGCACCTTAGCTGGCGCTGCCGGTGTCAGGAATGAACACCGTTTCGGCCCGCTCATAGGACAGCCGCACGCTGTCGCGGCCGTTCTTCTTGGCCTTGTAGAGCGCCTCGTCGGCGCGTCGCATCAACGGCTCCAGCCCTTCGTCGCCGGTGCGCGCCGCGACGCCAAAGCTCGCGGTCACCCTGGTGCCCGGCGGCAACCCGTCGACGCTGCCGGCCGAATAGTGCGTGCGCACGGCTTCGGCAAACAACCGCGCCGTGGCAAGGTCGCTCAGCGACAAAAGCACGGCGAACTCCTCGCCGCCGATGCGGCCGGCAACCGCGTGTGTGCCGGCGGCCGCGCGAAGCTTGGCGGCGAAGTCGGCGATCACCTGGTCGCCCGCGGCATGTCCGTATTTGTCGTTGAGCGCCTTGAAGTGATCGAGATCGGCCAACACCAGCGCGACCGGCACTTTGGCCGCGGCGCAGTGTTGCAGCACCAGCAAGGCGCGCTCCTCAAAACCCCTGCGGTTGAGCAGGCCGGACAGCGGGTCGGTATGCGTCTCGGTCTTCAGCGCCTTCATCACGTCGAGGGCGGCGGCCGAGAACAGGCTGAGCGCGATCAGCAACGACAGCAGCGCGTGCGTCAGCAGCGCCGTTGTCCAGTAGGACGAGCCGTAGAACCCGTCATAGCTGGTGAAAGGTCCGTGCGAAATGACGACGAGCAGCGTGCGGCCGATGAAGTTCAGCCCGGACAGCAGCGACAGCACGAACAGGATCTTTTCGGTCGGGCCGTTGCCGCGCACGGCGCGCAACTCGGCGGCGACCAGCAGGCTGAGGCCGCCAAAGCCGAAATTGATGGCGAGGATGCGCCAGGTGAGGTCTGGCTGGACGAACAGGTACCAGCAGAACGCGGCCAGCCCGCCGCCGGCCAGAATGCCGATGGCGATATAGGGCACTCGCCTGCCGTAGCGCGAGATGATCGCACCGACGAGACAGCAGGCGGCGAAGGTGAAACAGAGGTTGGAGACGAGCTTGGTCAGCACCATGCCGACGGGCAGGGTAAAATACTGCAGCAGGAAGCCGGGCGCGGACATGCCATAACTAGCGCCAAGCACCGCCAGATAGGGCCGGTGACGCTGATAGAACCACAGCACGAGGAACGCCGCGCCGAGCGCCAGCGCGATCGTCGGATTGAGCAGCGCTATGAACAGACCGGTGTCCAAAGGACGGTGACTTCCCCGCTTGACGTCAGGGAAGACCATAGAGCCCAAGCCCCAACAAGCGGTTAAGCCAGAGCGAATATGCGGGCAGAGCCGATGAAAAAAGGCCCCGGACGGCGATGCGATCCGGGGCCTGGTATGAACTATGAGTCGCGTGCCGGAAAACTATTTCCAGTCGCGGATGTCGACGAAATGGCCGGCGATCGCCGCCGCTGCCGCCATGGCCGGCGACACCAGATGGGTACGACCCTTGAAGCCTTGCCGGCCCTCGAAATTGCGGTTCGAGGTCGAGGCGCAGCGCTCATGCGGCTTCAGCCGGTCGTCGTTCATCGCGAGACACATCGAGCAGCCCGGCTCGCGCCAGTCGAAACCGGCGGCGATGAAGATCTTGTCGAGACCCTCGGCTTCCGCCTGTTCCTTGACCAGGCCGGAGCCCGGCACGATCATCGCATCGACATGCGCACTCACGGTCTTGCCTTCGACGACCTTGGCGACGGCGCGCAGATCCTCGATGCGGCCATTGGTGCAGGAGCCGATGAAGACGCGGTCGAGCGAAATGTCGGTGATCTTGGTGCCCGGTGTCAGCCCCATATAGTCGAGCGCGCGGATCTTCGAGGTGCGCTTGTTCTCGTCCGTGATCTCTTCCGGATTGGGAACGACGCCCTGCACCGAAACCACGTCCTCGGGCGACGAGCCCCAGGAGACGATCGGCGGCAGCTTGGCCGCGTCGAGCACGATCACCTTGTCGAAATGCGCGCCTTCGTCGGACTGCAGCGTCTTCCAGTATTCGAGCGCTGCATCCCAGGCAGCGCCCTTCGGTGCCCGCGGCTTGTCCTTGACATAGGCGAAGGTCGTTTCGTCGGCGGCGATCAGGCCGGCGCGCGCGCCGCCCTCGATCGACATGTTGCAGATCGTCATGCGGCCTTCCATCGACAGCGCACGGATCGCCTCGCCGGCATATTCGATGACATAGCCGGTGCCGCCGGCGGTGCCGATCTCGCCGATGATGGCGAGGATGATGTCCTTGGCGGTGACGCCTTCCGGCAACTGGCCGTCGACGCGCACCAGCATGTTCTTGGCCTTGCGCTGGATCAGCGTTTGCGTCGCCAGCACATGTTCGACTTCCGATGTGCCGATGCCGTGCGCCAGCGCGCCGAAGGCGCCGTGCGTGGAGGTGTGGCTATCGCCGCAAACGATGGTCATGCCCGGCAGCGTAAAGCCCTGCTCCGGCCCGATGATGTGGACGATGCCCTGGCGGATATCGTTTTCGGAATAGTACTCGACACCGAAATCCTTGGCGTTCTTGGCCAGCGCCTCGACCTGGATGCGGCTTTCCTCGTTCTTGATGCCGAACTTGCGCTCGGGTGAGGTCGAGACATTGTGATCGACGACGGCCAGCGTCTTTTCCGGATGCCGGACTTTGCGGCCGCTCATGCGCAGGCCTTCGAAGGCCTGCGGGCTGGTCACTTCATGGACGAGGTGGCGGTCGATGTAGAGCAGGCAGGTGCCGTCGTCCTGGCGGTCGACGACATGGTCGTCGAATATCTTGTCGTAGAGGGTGCGCGGTGCGCTCATGTGCGTAAATCCGTCGATTTGAAAAGGGGAAGGGCAGACGCGCCGGAGGCCTTCGGCCCGGCGAAAGCGGCCTAGCTAAGTCGGCTGGTAAGCGCGCCCGAAACGCGCGCGGAGAAGCGCGACGGCAGGCGTTTTCTGTCCTGCAGCACGAAACCCTTGTAGGCCGGATCGCCAAAAAGCTCTTCCATGGCGTGGCTCATACCAATGTTTTGGCTTTTCGGCAATTGGCGCGTGGCTGGGCAGAACTGGGTTCCTCGCCCTCACTACTTTACCTTCGGGGGGAGGAACGGCACCAAGGTCGGCGAACTCGCGCCTTTCCTCTCCCCCGTCGATCGGGGGAGAGGTGTCGAGCAAAGCCCGACGGAGTGGGGGTCGATCTTTCATCGGAGCAATGCTTCCGCCTGATTCCCGCATGCCTGAGTCTTGCTCGCCTGGTTGTGCCTGTCTTGCGGCGGCGCGTATCGCGAACGCCTTCCCCCACTCCGTCGCTGCTTCGCAGCGCCACCTCTCCCCCCTCCGGAGGGAGAGGAAGGGCGCCAAGGTCGGCGAACTCGCCGATCACACCACCTCAAACACAAACGTCTTCACCAGCGCGTCCGGCTCGGCGATGGCGTAGCAGCGGAACCATGGGCTTTGCTCGACCGGCCGCCATTTCCCCGCCCGCTCCAGTTCGTCGAACACCGCTTGGAAGTCTCCGCTTTCGAACACCTGGTCGCGCACGGTGAAGATGGCGTGGCCGCCTTTTCTGGTGATGCGGACAAGCTCGTGCAGGCCGGATGCCGGCGCATGGCTGATGGTGAACACGCCGGTCGAGAAGAAGGCGCGGAAATGCCCGTCGGGCCACGGCAGCGGGCCGCCGAGCATGGCCTGTTTCAAATCGCTATAGGCATTGCGGCTGCGGGCGATCTTGAGCATGTCGTCCGAGAGGTCGAGGCCGGCAATGTCGCGATAGCCCAGCGCCTTGAGTGAAGGGCCCGACAGGCCGGTGCCGCAGCCGGCGTCGAGCAGCGGGCCTTCGCCCGCCGGCATATGGCGCGCCACCCAGGCGGTGATCAGGAACGGCAGCAAATAACCGAGCGAAGCGGTCTCGCTGTCATAGGTCGCCGCCCAGTCGGCATAGGCCTTGGCCAGTCCTTCGGGCGAGTCGGCCGAGTAGACGGAGTCCAGCGCCGCATTGGCCTTGTCGACATTCATCGTTTGCATCCTCCCGGCACGATCCGGTCTCGATCGTAGCCGTGTCCGCGCCGGACTTCTATTCCTCCTGCGCCCGCCGCAGTCGCTGCTCCAGCGCCCGCAGCGCCAGCGACAGGCCGACGGTGAGGATGAGGTAGATATAGGCGACGATCGAGTAGGTCTCGAAGAAGCGGAACGAACCGGCGGCGTAGATCTTGCCCATCTGGGTGATGTCGGCGACGCCGAGCACCGAGACCAGCGAGGAATCCTTGACCATGGCGACGAAGTCATTGCCGAGCGGCGGCAATATGGTGCGGATCGCCTGCGGAAACACGATCAGCCGGAAGCGCTGCGTGCGCGTTAGCCCGAGCGCCTTGGCCGCCTCGATCTGGCCCTTCGCGACCGACTGGATGCCGGCGCGAAAGACTTCGGAGATGAAGGCGGAATAGCCGATGGTCAGCGCCATGACGGCGCGCCACAGCAGCGAGACGTCACGCACCAAAAGCTCGCCCATCAGGCCGGCGTTTTGCAGCGGCGCGGTCAGCGCGTTCCAGGCTGCCACAAAGGCTGGCGCGCCGGCAAAGGCGATCCAGAACAACAGCACCAGGATCGGCACACCGCGGATGATCTCGACATAGAAGCGGGCGATCTGCCTGAGCCAGCGCGACCCCGACAGCCCCATCAGCGCAATGCCGAGGCCGATGGCTGAGGCGAGAGCGAAGGCGACCACGGTGACAAAAATGGTGATGCCGATGCCTTTGGCAACAGTGGCGAAAACCTGGGCGTAGAGATCGCTGGCGGCAATATAGAGCGCGGCCACGACGGCGAGAGCAATCGCAGCGGCCAGCCACCAGGGGAAGTCGGATTTTGGGGTAGCGGCGGGGGGCGTGGCCATCAGGGGAGGCCAGGAAAGCAGGCATCGGCAAGGGGAGGCGCCAAGGCGCCCCCCTCTGTCCTGCCGGACATCTCCCCCTCAAGGGCAGGGGAATCGCAGATAAGTTGATTGGCTATTGCCAAGCAGCAAAAGAAGGATTCTTGAGAGGCTTTCTCGAAGCAGAGGAGGCCGCAGTGCCGTTGGTTTTGTCGATCCTGCGAGAAGTACGCGATCCGCGCGACATCAATG
>NZ_JBFUEY010000014.1:0-218676 GCF_056403715.1 Mesorhizobium sp. P2_F5
GCTTGCGGCCCAGGCGACTGTTCGGGTTCGATGGAACGGCGGACGAAGAACCAAGCTCTCCCACGGGCTTCCTGGCCCAAAGATGCGTCGGCCTCTCGTCCGCCACCGCATCCGCCATCATAACGGATTCGGCAAATGACAAGTTACAAAGGTAAAGCGTCGGCGCCCGGCCCTTCGCAGGCTCAGGGCGCTCGAAGCTCGAAAAGCCAAGCAATTGGCTTTTCGTCCGCTGTCGCGGACCGCTTCTCTCACTCCCGCGAAATGATCTCTTCGCCGTCGATGACCAGTCGCAGGCCGAGATCGCCGGCCCTGCGGCGGGCGAGGAAGCGCGGACGGCGCGTGGTCGATACACGGCCCTTGCGGCGATCCTTGGCCGGCAACGCCTTGATGGCGGCGCCGAGCGATTCTTCCAGCGTGCGGGCAATGCCGTCGGATTCGATCAGCAGCATTTGCAGCCGGTAGGCATCGGCCCAGGCGCGCCAGTCGGCGGCGACATCGTCGAGATCGTCGGCCACCAGCAGCGGCACCGACAGCATCGGGTCGTTGTGCAGGAGTTCCAGGGTTACCGTGACATTGCCTTCCGGATCCTCCATCGCGCGGGCGGCGACGCCGCGAAACGCATTGGCGGGCAGCGCAATGATCGCCGGCACGCCGCTCATCTCGAGCGTGCGGCGGATGACGGCGCCACGCTGGTCGATGGTGAAGGTAACGTCGCCATAATCGTCGCGGGTGGCATAGCTGACCACTTGCGGCAGGCGGAATGGGTCGAGACGCATGTTGCGCCCGGCCCAGACGGGCTTCAGTACACTGTTCATCTACTGCCTTCCTGTGTTTCTCCTGAGAGCCGTTTTCACGGATCCCACCGGGCCAGTTTTCCCGGCCTCGTTATGCGAAACAGTAGCGCGGGCTCCTTACCGCTGCGCTTAAGAAAGTCAGTTAAATTTTGCTGATCTCAGGGGATGGTTATCGGAATGAGACCAGCCACAAGATGTTGAAAGGATCAGATAACCTTACCGGGATTCATGATCCCCGCCGGATCGAAAGCCGCCTTCACACGGCGCATCAGATCGATCGCCATTGGCGGCGCTGTCGCGATCAGTTCGTCGCGCTTCAACTGGCCGATGCCGTGCTCGGCCGAGATCGAGCCATGGAAGGAGCGCACGACATCGTGCACGGCATGGTTCATAGCGTGGTAGAGGCCGAGAAACGCTTCATCATCGCCACCTTCCGGCCGGGAGATGTTGTAGTGGAGATTGCCGTCGCCCATATGGCCGAAGCACACGACGCGCGCCTGCGGGCTGACCGAGGCGACAGCGCCGGCGGCCTTGGCGATGAAGGCCGGGATGGATGCCACCGGCACCGAAATGTCATGCTTGATCGAGGCGCCTTCGGGCTTCTGCGAATCCGGCAGCACCTCGCGGAAATTCCAGAAGGCGTCGCCCTGCGCCAGGCTTGCGGCGATCACCGCGTCGCCGACAATGCCTTGCTCGAGGCCTTCCGACAGCACTTCCTCGATCAGCCCTCTGGCGTCCTCGGCGGAGCGTCCGGAAGACACTTGCATCAGCACATACCAGGGCCAGTCCTCGGCCAGCGGCCGGTTGACGCCCTGCGCATGGCGCAGCGTGAAGTCGTAGGGGCGTTGGCCGATCAGTTCGAAGGCGGTGAGCGCGGCCCCTGCCCGGTCCATCGCCAGGCTGAACAGCGACAGGGCCGCCTCCGGCGACGACAGGCCGGCAAAGGCGACTTCGCGCCCCTTGGGCTTGGGAAACAGTTTCAGCACCGCGGCGGTGATGATGCCGAGCGTGCCTTCGGCGCCGACGAACAGGTTCTTCAGATCGTAACCGGTGTTGTCCTTCTTCAGTTTGCGCAGATCGTCGAACACCTCGCCGGTCGGCAGCACCACTTCGACGCCGAGGCAGAGTTCGCGCGCATTGCCATAGGCAAGCACCCCGGTGCCGCCGGCATTGGACGAGAGATTGCCGCCGATCTGGCAGGAGCCTTGCGCGGCGAGCGACAGCGGAAACAGCCGGTCGGCGGCGTCGGCCGCTTCCTGCAGCGTTTGCAGGATGACGCCGGCCTCCACGGTCACCGTGTTGGAGAAGACGTCGATCTCGCGGATGCGGTTCAGCCTCGACAGCGACAGCACGATCTCGCGGCCGGACGCGTCGGGCACTTGCGCGCCGACCAACCCGGTGTTGCCGCTCTGCGGCACGACAGGCGTTGCCGTCTCGCTCGCCAGCCGCATGATGCGGCTGACCTCGTCGACGCTGCCGGGACGCAGCACCAGCGCCGTCCTGCCGTGCCACAGCCCGCGCCGCTCGGTGAGGTAAGGCGCGATATCGGCCTGGTCGCGCAGCGCATATTTATCGCCTACGATTGCAGCGAAGCGGGCGATGAGGGTGGGATCGAGATCGAAGGGAGCGTCGTTCATGGGCAGAAACTATGGCGCTCAGTCGAGCTTGTCACGTGGGGCAGCGGCACGAAACAGCCGGTCGTTGATCGCCTCGCCCAGCCCATCAACCGGGATCGGCTCGACGGCGATCATCGCCGCACCGCTGCGGTCGAGCTCCTGCAGATAGGCGAAGAGATTGCTTGCCGCTTCGCGCAGGTCGCCAGACGCGGACAGGTTGCGAAAGGCGACAGCCGCTTGCCAGCCTTCCACGCGCTTGTCGCCAAAGGCCAACAAGGCCTCGCCTTCGGCCACGCTTTGCGCATTGAGCCGCACCGATGCGCCTGGCGCATAGTGCGACGCAAGCATGCCTGGCGCCTCGATGCCCTCTGTCGCGCCGCGCAGCAACTTCACGCCGACGGCCGCTTCGATGTCGGCGGCAGCAATGCCGCCCGGCCTCAGCAGCCGCACTTTATCGCCTTCAACCTTGACGATGGTCGATTCCAGCCCAACCGGGGTCGCACCGCCGTCGACCACCAACCGGATTTTGGCGCCGAGATCGGCCGCCACGGCTTGCGCGGTCGTGGCGCTGATCTTGCCCGAAGAGTTCGCGCTGGGCGCGGCCAGGGGACGGCCGAGTCTTGCGATCAACTCGCCGCCGAACCCCTTCGGCATGCGCAGCGCAATCGTGTCCAGCCCGGCGGTGACCAGCGGATGGATGCCGTTGCCGGTTTGCTGCGGCAACACAAGCGTCAGCGGCCCAGGCCAGAACGCCTCGGCCAGCCGCTTCGACAGCGGATCGAAAGTCGCGATGCGCTCGGCCATCGCCAGATCGGCGACATGGGCGATCAGCGGGTTGAAGCGCGGTCGGCCCTTGGCTTCGAAGATGCGGGCGACGCCAACGCCATTGGTGGCATCGCCGGCCAGTCCGTAGACGGTCTCCGTCGGAATGGCGACGACGTCGCCGCCCTCAAGCAGCGCCAGCGCCCGCTCCATCGCTTCGCCGACGGGTAGTATCTCAGCCAATTGCATCACCTCACAGGCGCCGGACCTAATACGGCAGCGATTTTCGAGCAAGTGCGGGCGTTGGTGAATTATCAATGCCTAAAATGCTATGTTTCCCTGCAAGCCGGCATCAATCCACTGGGGTTAAGGCTACCGGCTTGTTGGGTAAGGGGACGGTTGCGATGTCGATGCGTGTGCTTGCGGCGCTTGGTTTCACCCTGGCGGCAATGACCGGTGGGGCACAGGCCTCGTCGATCGTCTTTCTCGGCGTCTCGAAATCCACGCCATCGGTGATCAAGGTCGGCGAACCCGAACCGATGAAGATCGCCTCGACGCCATCGATCGTGGCGGTCGGCGATGCCCAGCCCGACGTCACCTATGAAAAGGTCGCGGCGATCCCCGAGAAGCCCAGGCACGGCAACCAGAACCCGATGATCATTCGCGGCGGCATCGTCGGCGGCGCCTTCGCCACACCGGCTCCCGCCAAGGCGAGCGCTGCAGCAGCGCCGGCAGCGGAGACGAAGCCTGGCGCAGAGACCGCACCAGCCGGAACTGCTACGGCATCGAACGGCAAGCCTGAGTCGCAGCCGGCGGCGCCCAAGCCGGCGGCTACACCGCAGCAGCCGATCCAGGGCGTCGGCAAAGCTGAGTAAGCCATTCAGCCAAAACAGTCGGCCAGTCCATTCCGCTTGACGCCGATCGGCGCCCCGGCGCACGATCGGCCTGTCGGCGGCGGCCCCAATTTCGCCAATCGGTTTTGGCATGAGCGCGCCGGGTTTCAAGTGAGCAAGGGGGTATCATGAACAGGGCGAAATCATTGACCGTTGCCGGCCTGTTGCTGGCGTCATTTCTGGGCGTCGGCAACGCGCAGGCCGGTGACGACATGCTGGGGTCCTATGTCGCGCGCATTTCCGATCGCGACCACCATGCCAGCGACGGCTACGAGCTGAGCAGCGCGGCACAGATGGTGCGGCAGGACCGCGCCAACTGGCACAAATTCCACCGCCGCGACGCCGACGACCAGGGCGACGACTGGTTCGGCAGCAATGATGATCGCGCGTATCTGGAACGCATGCTGAAGCGCGGCGGCGCGATGAGTTCCTCGACACGGAACGCTATCGTCAATGGCGAGCCGCTGATCCAGGTCGACGTCTATTCAGACAGCGTGCATGTCAGCATCCTTGAGGACTGACAATGTCAGCCTCGGAGAGGACTGACGGAGTCAGTTTCCGGGAGTCCTGGAAACAAGAGGGGCGGCGTGTGAACGCCGCCCTTCTTCATTGATGTCGATCGACTGAAAGCTCAGGCGGCTTCTTCCTTGTCGTCGCCGTCTTCGGACTCTTCTTTCTCGTCCTCGTCGTCGGATTCTTCTTCGTCAGCGTCGCCGGCTTCGGCCTTCACGCTGTCGTCGTCTTCTTCGTCCTCATCGTCGTCCGAAGAGGCGGTGGTTTCTTCGCCTTCTTCATCACCCGATTCGTCGCTGTCTTCGTCGTCGCCGTCCTCGTCATCCGACAGGTCGGCGGCCTCGACCGCCGTGGCGGCGGCATGGTCGAGAATGTTTTCGGAAGCGGATTCAAGCGCCTCGGGAGTGCCCGAGGTTTCTTCTGTCACTTCGATGTCGTGAGCGGAATTCATGGAAGCCTCCGTGGGGGTTGGGAACATGTCCTTTTTGCCACGGAGAGATCATCGTCATATGACTGTAAGCCGGCTCGAACGGCTGGCGGCCAAGATATTTTTCTTCGCTTTTCTCGGCCCTTTAGCCAGCTATTCTGGAGAAGTCGGCGACCTGGTCGGTGGCCGCGCGGATGCGGGCGAGCAGCGCCAGACGGTTGGCGCGCACGGCCTGGTCTTCATCATTCACAAGAACGCGTTCAAAGAATGAATCAACCGGTTCACGCAACACGCTAAGTGCCAGCATGGCGGCGGAAAAGTCTTCGTTTTGAATCGCTTCGCCGGCTTGCTTCTCAGCCTGATTCACCGCCGCAAACAGTGATTTCTCTGCCTCATCGCGAAACAGCGCCGGCTCAACAGTCTCGGCGATGACCGTTTTCTTCTTCTCCTCGGCAGCCAGAATGTTGGCCGCGCGCTTGGTGCCGGCGAGCAGGTTCTTGCCGTCCTCGGTGTCGAGGAAGGAGCCGAGCGCTTCGACGCGTCGGACGATCTGCAAGAGGTCGTCGTTCGATGATTGGCCGATCTCCCCCCTTGTGGGGGAGATGCCCGGCAGGGCAGAGGGGGGCGCGCCAGAATGAGAGGTCGACGGGACAGCGCCCCCCTCTGTCGGCTTCGCCGACATCTCCCCCACAAGGGGGGAGATTGGCGCGCTTCCGCCACCTGCCAGCWCGGCATCAATTAGATCGTGGCGGGCGCCCTGATCGCGGAGGTAGACCTTCAGGCGGTCGTGGAAGAAGGCGAGCAGGTCGGCGATGAACGGCGACAACGATGCCTCCAATTCCATCATGCGCTGGCCATCGAAGAACTCGCGTTCCTGGTCGGTCGAGCCAAAGGTTTGTGAATGTGCCTTGGCCAGGCCACCTTTCAGCAAGTCGGAAATCAAGCTTGCTTCCGACAACAGCTGACTTGTTCCCTTATAGTCGCGAATACGGGAATCGAGCATCGCGACCACTCCGCGGCTCTCCGCCCCTTCGCCTTTTTGTTCGTATGCGGCGAGTGCAGCGGAGACCGCGGCCGCAATGGCGATGCCCAAGGAAAGCTTGAGCTTGTTTTCCAGGATGATCCTCACAACGCCCAGTGCAGCGCGGCGCAGCGCATAGGGGTCTTTTGATCCCGTCGGCTTTTCATCGATCGCCCAGAAGCCGACCAGCGTATCGATTTTGTCGGCCAACGCGACGGCGATCGACACGGGATCGGTCGGCACGCGGTCGGATGGACCCTGCGGCTTGTAGTGCTCCTCGATAGCTGCGGCCACGGATGGATGCTCGCCCTGCAGCAGCGCATATTTGCGGCCCATGGCGCCCTGCAGTTCGGGAAACTCTCCGACTGCTTCGGTTGTCAGATCAGCCTTGGCCAGCACGGAGGCTCGCCCCGCGCGCTCGCGCAGGTATTTTTGCTCGGTGCTCAGGTCGTTCGCCGACAGAAGCTTGCCGTCGAAGAATTTCGGCTGCTTCGACAAGGTGTCGGCGATCTCTTCGGCCAGCCGCTTGATCCGCTCCACCCGTTCGCCTTGCGTGCCGAGCTTGGCGTGGAAGGTGACGTTGAGATGGTCGAGGCGGGCCATGCGCTGGTCGAGCGGCTTTTTCAGATCGAGCCCAAACTTTTTTGCCGATGCCTCGAGCTGCTCCAGATCGGGCAGGTCGCCCTGGTCCGTCTTCCAGAAATAGAGCGCGTCCGACAGGCGGGCGCGCACCACCTTGCCGTTGCCGTGCGCGATCTCCTTGCCGCCATCCTTCGCCTCGATATTGGCGGTGAGGATGAAGCGGTTGGAGAGGTTTTCGCCATCGCCATGCGGCCGCGTGACAAAACATTTCTGGTTGGCGCGAATGGTCAGCCGGACCACTTCAGGCGGAATGGCGAGAAATGCCTGCTCGAACTCACCCATCAGCACAACCGGCCATTCGACAAGGCCCGACACTTCTTCCAGCAGCCCTTCGTCCTCGACCAGATCGAGCCCGTTGGCGAAGGCGAGGTTTCGGGCGTCGGCCAGGATGATCTCCTTGCGGCGGTCACCGTCGAGCACGACCTTGGCCGCTTCCAGCTTGGTCACGTAGTCGTCGAACCGGCGTACGGTTATTTCACCCGGCGCCATGAAGCGATGGCCGTAGGTGACGTTGCCGGAACGAATGCCGTCGATCTCGAAATCGACCACCACCGGCTCCTCGGTCTCCGGGCCGAACGTGCACAGGATCGTCTGCAGCGGCCGCACCCAGCGCAGCGAGCCGGGCTTGGCCGAAGCCGGCCCCCAGCGCATCGATGTCGGCCAGGGGAAGCTGCGGATGATGGGCGGCACCAGTTCGGCTATGATCGCCTCAGTCGCCCTGCCCGGCTTGGAAATATGGGCGACGTAGAAATCGCCCTTCTTCGGATCGGAATGGACGTGCGCCTCGGCAACCGAGGCAAGGCCTGCCTTGCGCAGAAATCCCTGCACCGCCTGTTCCGGCGCCGTCGTCGACGGCCCCCTGATCTCCTCGTGTATGTCCTTCGAGCGCGCGGTCAGGCCCCTGATGTCGAGCGTGAGCCGCCGCGGCGTCCAGTATTCGCGCGCCGCGTCATAGGTCAGACCCGCCTCGACCAGACCGTCGGTCAGCATCTTCCTGAGATCGCCCGCCGCCTTGCGCTGCATGCGGGCCGGTATTTCCTCGGAGCGAAGTTCTAAGAGCAGGTCAGGCATGGTTGGGCTCCCCACCCTCCCCTTGATGGGGAGGGTCGGCGCGTAGCGCCGGGGTGGGGTGGCGACCTCTCAGCCGCCGATACCTTCGGCATCATCGCGCAAACGCAGGTGTGATTTTCGTTCTTCCACCGCCGCATAGATTGTATCGAGCACGGAATCCAGTTCGTTTTTGATTTCATGGTTCCAGAAGCGGATGACGCGGTAGCCTTGGCTCTCAAACCATTGCGTTCGACGTTCGTCATGGCGTTGCTGGTCATCGAAGCTGTGATGGACACCATCCACCTCAACGATCAGCTTCAGCCGGTGTGAGACGAAATCAGGGAAGTAGACCCCTACCGACGCCTGTCTGCGAAAGTGCGTGCCCTCGACTGGAATGCGCCAGAGATGCCGCCACAAGACGCGTTCCTCGTCGGTCATTGCCGCGCGAAGCCTTTGAGCAGACTGCAGCTTGAACCGATCGAGTTTTGGCATGAGAAGTCGCGCCGTCACCCCCACCCGCCGCTTCGCGGCGACCTCCCCCATCTAGGGGGAGGTAAGAGAGCA
The DNA here is from genome assembly GCF_056403715.1 of Mesorhizobium sp. P2_F5. Classification (NCBI taxonomy): domain Bacteria; kingdom Pseudomonadati; phylum Pseudomonadota; class Alphaproteobacteria; order Hyphomicrobiales; family Phyllobacteriaceae; genus Mesorhizobium; species Mesorhizobium sp. P2_F5. Next base: position 8,283 of record NZ_JBFUEY010000014.1, read on the forward strand.
TAGCAACTCGGCAGGCCGCTGTTTCCAGAAATTTTGACCGCCCTGTCGGGACGAACCGACCCTGCCCGTCCTTGGGTCAAAGATTTCCATGAACCAAACGCAGCGCTGAAGCGACCAACGCTCAGGCAGGGACCTATTGGTTGAACGACCATGAAAACGGCATCGAGACTTCTCCAGATACTCGCACTCAGCGCCTGTTTCGCCGCGCAGGTGCATGGCGCCTTCTCGATGCCGGGCGTGCGGCAGGCCATGCGGACCATGGCCGGATCGACTGGCCAGAGCACGCCTGATGTAACCTACACCGTTTCCCTTTCCACCTAGGTGGGGTCTGGCTGCTCCGAGGTCTCCTCCAAAGCTGCCGCCGGCTGGGCCGTCTGCCGTCGCGAGATCTCTTTGACGACCTCCAGAAAGGCCAGACTCAAAAACACGCTGGCGACATCGGAGGCCATCATCGCCAGACTTGCATTCTGCAGCTCCGGGATTTCCTCCGCTTTCATGGTGAGCCGAAATGCGATCCGGTCGAATATGTTGGAGGCGAGCCAGACGAACCACCAGATCGCCAATATACCCGGCGCAGACTCTGTCTTCCAGCTTTTCGATCCGCCGCTCCCTCGCCAGATCTCAGCCATCGCCTGATACGGCTTCCAGAGATTGGCGACCGGGATGAAATACCAGCCGATCGCCCAATTGGGCGTGAACTCCATATCCGTGGCGCCGAGCGCCCTGGCGTTCTTGTTGGCCAGCCTTATCCAGGCAAGGATGCTTATTCCCGCCACCAGCCAGAGAACGACCTGGATGATGCCGACAATCCTCTGCCTGTTGTCGCTCGAATCGGCCGCCGCCGAAACGTCGTAACCAAGGCTTCCAGTTCCGTTGCCGATGTCGACCAGTAGCTGGAACTCGAAATAGCCGGACACGACAGCGATGACATCGACCACTATGAGGACCCACAAAATGCGGGTCACCCAAGTGGTGCTTGCCGAAAAATCCCTAAAGATGCTCACGTCAGCCCGCTCCTCATCCGCGCCCTGAACAAGCTAGACGCGCAAAGGCCGACGCTCAAGCAGTCAGCACCGATCGGTCAGGCCGCCAGTCCGCCGGCCTGGGTCATCAGGAACGCCTCACCGCAGGCTTTCGCCAGGTTGCGCACCCGCAGGATGTAGCTCTGCCGCTCGGTGACGGAAATCACGCCGCGCGCGTCGAGCAGGTTGAAGACGTGGCTGGCCTTGATGCACTGGTCATAGGCCGGAAAGACCATGCGGTGCATCGGCAGATTGTCGTTCGAGGCCGGGGCGCCGGCGGCGAGCAGCGCCTTGCATTCGGCCTCGGCGTCCTCGAAATGCCGGAGCAGCATCGCGGTGTTGGCATATTCGAAATTGTGCCTGGAATATTCCTGCTCGGCCTGCAGGAAGACCTCGCCATAGGTGACTTTTTCGGCGCCTTCGCGGCCGTTGAAGTTGAGGTCGTAGACATTGTCGACGCCCTGCACATACATGGCCAGGCGCTCCAGGCCGTAGGTCAGTTCCCCCGCCACCGGCGCGCATTCGATGCCGCAGACCTGCTGGAAATAGGTGAATTGCGACACCTCCATGCCGTCGCACCAGCACTCCCAGCCAAGACCCCAGGCGCCCAGCGTCGGGCTTGCCCAGTCGTCCTCGACGAAGCGGATGTCGTGCAGCAGCGGGTCGACGCCGATCGCCTTGAGCGAGCCGAGATAGAGCTCCTGCAGGTTCGGCGGATTGGGCTTCAGGATCACCTGGTACTGGTAATAATGCTGCAGCCGGTTGGGGTTTTCGCCATAGCGCCCGTCCTTGGGCCGGCGCGAGGGCTGCACATAGGCGGCGTTCCAACCCCGGGGACCGAGCGCGCGCAGCGTGGTCGCCGGATGAAAGGTGCCGGCGCCGACTTCCATGTCGTAGGGCTGCAGGATGACGCAGCCATAGGCGGCCCAGTAATTGTGCAGGGTCAGGATCAGCCCCTGGAACGAGCGGCTGGGATGCATATGGTCTGGCGTCACGGCGGCCTCGCAAAGCGCGAAAAAGAAGACATTCCCTGCGCCGAATATTTCAGGTCGAATCGACCTGAAATATTCGGCTCAAATTCAAGGAGAAGAGCATGATGTCGTCCGAAAACCGCTTCACACTTTTCGGCATCATGCTCTAGTTGCCGGGCCGGCGAGCGTCAAGGCAGCGCCTTTCGCTGCCCGACCCGAGAGGTTGAATGCTTTGCTTCGGGCTGGCCCATTGCCGGACGGCGCCGGCGGCCGTTTGCTCAGCTCAGTTCCACTGACAAAGGTTCAGCCATGTCCGGCCAGTCCATCGTGCGCCCCATCACCCGCCAGGATTTCGAGCAATGGCTGCCGCTGTGGGACGGCTACAACGCTTTTTACGGCCGCTCGGGCGAGACCGCCCTGCCCCGCGAGATCACCGACATGACATGGTCGCGCTTCTTCGATGCCTATGAGCCGATGCATGCACTGGTGGCCGCGAGCGAAGGCAAGCTTCTGGGTCTCGTCCACTTCCTCTACCACCGCACCACCACGGCGATTTCGCCGAACTGCTATCTGCAGGACCTTTTCACCACCGAAGCATCGCGCGGCAAGGGCGTCGGCCGGGCGCTGATCGAAGGCGTGTACGAACGTGCGAAAGCCGCCGGCTCGGGTCGCGTCTATTGGCTGACGCACGAGACCAACCACACGGCGATGAAGCTTTACGACAAGATCGGCGAGCTTTCGGGGTTCGTGGTCTACCGAAAGCTGTTTTGATGCCGTTCTGAAACGAAAACGGGGCTCCAAGGAGCCCCGCTTAAGCGAGTATCAGCTGCCCAATCAGCCTTTCGGCGCAGGCGCCGGAGCGACAGGCTTGACCTTCGGGGTTTCCTGCGCGGTGTTGGATTCGATCGACGGCAAGCCCTTCATCAGCTTCTGCTGCAAGATGGCAAGCACATCGGGATCCGGCTTCAGGTCGCGCGCCTGGTTCCACTGGAAGGTGGCTTCGAGCTTGCGGCCGACGCGCCAATAGGCATCGCCGAGATGGTCATTGAGCACCGGATCTTCCGGCTTCAGCGACACGGCGCGCTCCATTTCGCGCACGGCGTCATCGAACCGCCCCATGCGGAAATAGGCCCAACCCAGAGAATCGACGATGTAGCCATCGCTCGGCCTGAGGTCGACGGCCTTCTGGATCATCGCAAGGCCTTCCTTGAGGTTCATGTTCATGTCGACCCAGGAATAGCCGAGATAGTTCAGCACCTGCGGCTGGTCGGGGAACAGTTCCAGCGCCTTGCGGAAATTCGGCTCGGCCTTCGGCCATTCCTTCAGCCGCTCATAGGCGATGCCGCGCTGGTAATAGATGTTCCAGTTGGCATTGGTCGGCGTCTTCAGCACCGCGGCCGCCTTGTCGTAGAGGGTGGCGGCGGAACGGAAATCTTCCTTGGAGGCATAGACCCCGCCCAGCGCCAGATAGGCGCGCATGTCGTCGGGGTGGGCGTCGACGAAGGCCTTCAGGTGGGCGATCGCCTCATCGTGACGGTTAAGATCGGCAAGGTTGAGGCCGAGCTGCAGGTCGGAAAGCTCCTTCAGCGGCGAGGAGGCCGGAATGCGGCGGTAGAGCGCAATGGCGCCTTCGCCGTCCTTCAGCTGCTCCGCAACGGCGGCAAGCTGCACCAAAGCGGCGTCGCTGTCGGGCTTCAGGGCCAGCGCATATTGCAGATAGAGGCGCACGAATGGCTCGCCGCCGCCGCGATTGAGCGCGATGGCGAGGTCAAGCAGGATTTCGGAGGCGCCTTCCGACGGGCTGGAGACGAAGGGCTCGATCTTGTCGCCCTTGCTGATCCTGTCGCGAAGCGCCTGGATGTCCAGCTTGCCCGGCGCGAACGCCTCGGCCTTGTCGAGCACGTTGAGCGCCTTGTTCTTGTCGCCCTTGCGAGCCAGGAAAGACGCATAGGCCTGGGCGTTGCGCATCCACGTCTCGGGCGCAGCACCTCCGGCCGTGATGTCGGTCAGGGTCGCGTCATAAAGCGCATCGGCCTTGTCCGACATGCCTGAGGCATCGGCGATCAGCGCGCGGTGGAAGGACTTGAACAGGCCGAACCAGTCGGGACCCTGCAGCTTGTCGATGGAGGCCATCGCCTCGGTGGCGCTGCCGGCGCCCTCTTGCGCCCAGCCGGACATGACGCCGGAAATCAGCCGGTCGAGATCGGATTCGAGCGACAGCTTGAGCCAGTACTGCGCCTTGGTGAAATCCTTCTTGTGGAAAGAATCGACCGCCAGCGCCAGCCGCGAGAAGCGCTCGACGTCGGGAACTTCCTTGAGCTGGTCAGCATAGACCAGCGATTCCTCGAAGCGGCCCTGCGCGATCAGCGACAGCATCAGGCTTTGCTGCAGCGAGGTATCGCCGGGATTGAAGGCCAGCGCCTGCTTGTAATAAGCGATGGCGTTGTCGAGGTCGTTGTCGCCTTCAGCGATGCGGGCGGCGAGATATGCGCCCGAGAAGGATGAGATCTTGACCGGGTCGGTCGATTCCTTGGCGTAGGCGGGCAGCGGAGAAATCGCCATGCCTGCCACAATTGCCAGCCCCGCGAGCCAGCGCGCACGTCCTTGCCGCATCGTATCCCTTTCAGCCAGACGCGACCCGCACATAAGCGGGACCGCCATAGACTCGATGTTTCCGGACAAAGCATGGCCTTTTTGGGGTCAGGCTTCAATCCGGGCCGAATTCACAATCGGGTCACCCGATTAACAAACCATGGCGACGCACACACTGTCGGTTGGGATAATAGCAGATCGGGGTTGGGAGCTACAGCCTGACGTCGCGATATCCGCCTGCCGCGACAGTGGTGCACAGGTCGGCCCACTCGCAACCCTGGCAGGCCTCACGCGTCACACCGGCTGCAAAGGCGGCGCGCAGGCCGGCAAGCGTTGTCGCGTCGAGGCTGAGACGAACGCCGGTCCGGATCGGCCGGGCCAGCAGTTTGCCGACATCGCGTGCCGCCAGCTCGTCCCGACCGGCGGCACTTTCGCGCAAACAGTGGGGCTCGGCTTCGCCGAGCAGCGGCTGGCAGATGTCGTCTGGGCCGGAGACGATCAGAATATCCTCGCCCCGGCCAAGACGTTTCGCGATCGCGTCGTAGTTGGCGACGAAGGCTGCGCTATACCCCTTGCCGACATAGGTCAGCAAGCAAAGCAGATGATGGGAGCGCAGCCTGACGGTCATCGGTTTTAGGCCGGGTCTGCCTTGTTGCCCGAAAACAGCTTGAGCGTCGCGGCACCGAGCGCTGACTTCAGCAGTCCGCCGAGGACGAAGGGCAGGAAACCGAAGGTGACGGCCTGTTCGAGGCCGATCATGACGGCGAGCCAGGCCGTGCCGAGAACCAGGCAGGCGAGATTGCCGAGGACCATGGCGGCGAAGGCAAGCACGACCTTGTTGCCGTTCCAGCCGCGCTCAGCCAGCCAGCCGACAAGCGCGCCGACAAGCGGGAAGGCGAAGAGATAACCACCCGTCGGCCCGACGAAATGCTGGATGCCGGCGGCACCGCCCGATAGCACCGGGAAGCCCACGGCGCCCTCAACAAGCCAGGCAATGATGGTGATGGCGCCAAGCCGCCAGCCATAGAGCGCGCCGATCAGCGTCACCGCGAAGGTCTGCATGGTTACGGGCACCGGCACCATCGGCACTTCGATGTAGGACGACAGCGCCAGAAACAGCGTGCCGAGGACGACGGCTCCGACCTGCCAGCCAAGCGAGCGGGTCTGCAGGCGCAGCGGGCTGAAGGACGGTTTTGTGGACGAGAATGCGATGTCGGTCATGGCGGCTTCCCTGCTGGTTTCAAATTATAGATAATTTTGTTATTCGATCTATTATCGAATCCATATTTACGCAGAGATGGCAACCCCTCCCCCTGAGAAAGGCTGGGAGCCATCCGAAATAGCAATGATCTTAGGGCCGCGTCTCGCGCGGCTAGCCGACGATGGCGAAGGCTTCGCGCATTTTGCCGGAGGCGGTCCTGACCGGTTTCTGGCCGATCCATTGCACGTGTCGGCCAAGGGTGGCGGCGGCCGATTCGGTGTTGCCTTGCCTAAGCGCGCTCAGGATTGCGCGATGGTCCTGGTCGGTGCGGATTTCCCATTCCGAGCGCCAGGCGGCGAACAGGAAGCGGGCGCTTGCCGCGTGCAGATCGTCGATGGTGGCGATGAGCCGCGGCATGCCGCAGGGCGCCAGGATCAGCCGATGGAAGGTGCGGTTGGCCTCCTCCCAGGAGCGGACATCGCGGGATTTGTCGCCGGCCTTGGTGGCTTCCTCGGCACGGTCGAGAATGGCCGCTGTCAGGTGTGGCGCGGCATTGCGCAGCGCCAGCACTTCGAGCGCCGCCCGCATTTCGGCGACTTCCCTGACCTCGCCGAGGTCGAAGGCGGCGACGCGAACGCCTCGCCTGGGCTCGCCGATCGCCAGCCCTTGCGCCTCCAGACGGCGGAAGGCCTCGCGCACCGGAACATGGCTGGTCTGGAATTCCTCGGCGATGTGATCCTGCCGCAGCCGAGCCCCAGGTTCGATCACGCCCGATATGATGCGGTCGGCCAGCACCTTGCTGATGCGCATGGCGATGGTGTCGTCTGCGGTCTTTGCCATGTTTTATAGATAATTTGCGGCGCAGCCGATTGTCGAGCGGTCTTTGCCCGATTTTGCGTGCAAAATTCGCGTCGGCGCACCAGGCGCCGGTCAGCTCACCCGGCTGATGCAGAAGTCGATGACATCGATCAGCGCCGATTTCTGCGGCGTCGCCTCCAGCGGCGCCAGCGCGTCGCGGGCGATCTCGCCGAAATGGCGGGCGCGGCCGATGGTGTCGGCGATGGCACCGTGGCGGGTCATCAGGCCGATCGCCTTTTCCAACCCGGCATCGTCGGTGACATTGTCCTCGATGGCGCGCTTCCAGAAGGTGCGCTCGGCCTTGGTGCCGCGGCGATAGGCGAGGATGACCGGTAGCGTCACCTTGCCCTCACGGAAATCGTCACCGACATTTTTGCCCAGTTCCTGGCTGGAGCCGCCATAATCCAGTGCATCGTCGATGAGCTGGAAGGCAAGGCCGAGATTCATGCCGTAGGAGCGAAGCGCCGCGCGATCGTTGCGGGTCGCCAATGCGATGACCGGGCCGACCTCGGCGGCGGCGGAGAAGAGCGCCGCGGTCTTGGCCTTGATGACAGCGAAATGCTCGTCCTCGGTGGTATCCAGGTTCTTGGCGGCCGCCAGCTGCATCACCTCGCCCTCGGCGATGATCGAAGCGGCACTGGACAGGATGTCGAGCGCTTCCAGCGAGCCGACATCGACCATCATGCGAAAAGCCTGGCCGAGCAGAAAGTCGCCGACCAGCACGCTGGCCTGGTTGCCCCAGATCATGCGGGCGGTCTTCTTGCCGCGGCGCATGCCGCTCTCGTCGACGACGTCGTCATGGAGCAGCGTGGCGGTGTGCATGAATTCGACCGAGGTGGCGAGCTTGACGTGGCCCTCGCCGGAATAGCCGAACATCTGGGCGGCGGCGAGCGTCAGCATTGGCCGCAGCCTCTTGCCGCCCGACGAGATCAGATGGTTGGCGACCTCCGGGATCATCTCGACGTCGGAGCCGGCCTTGGACAGGATCAGCTCGTTGACGCGCCCCATATCGGCTGATGTCAGGTCGATGAGATCCTTGATGGAAGCGGGTTCCCGCTTCCCGTTTTCGATGTTGAGAACGACACCCACCAACAAACACTCCCGTCTTGATCACGCGTGCGACGGCACCCTGGTCCCGCTACAGACTCTAGGGCGGCGCATACGGGCACGGCAAGAGGCGAATTGGCGCGGTTGCGGTGACGGCGTGTCAACCCCTAGAACCGCTTCACACGTTTCGGCATCATGCTCCAGCGTTTACATCAACGGCGCAACCTGCGAACTTCGTCCGATGATAGAACTCATCCGCACCAACGATGCCGTGATCATCTCCTTTGTCGAATCGCTGATGCGCGATGCCGGCATCGTCTTTTTCGTCGCCGACCAGAATATGAGCATACTTGACGGCTCGGTCGGCATCCTGCCGCGGCGCGTCATGGTCGACGCCGACCAGGCCGATCAGGCGCGGCGCATCCTGACCGATGCCGGCATCGCCAACGAAATCCGCCGAAAATAATGGCTGAAGCGAGCGCCTTCGCCAGTGACACGCCGGCCCACACGGTCGATGCCTTCCATCGCGGCCGCTTCTGGCTGGTGCAGCCCAGGACCGGCCATCGCGCCGGGATGGACGCCATGATGCTGGCGGCAGCGGTGCCGTCCGCCTTTGCCGGGCGGCTTGCCGATTTCGGCGCCGGCGCGGGTGCGGCGGGCCTTGCCGTGCTGTCTCGCTGCCCAGCGGCCAAGGTCGTGCTTGTCGAACGCTCGGCAGAGATGGCGGGCTTCGCCGCGACCACGCTCGCCCATCCCGGCAATGCGCATCTTGGCAATCGCGCCTCGGTGCTGACAGCCGACGTCACACTGTCGGGCCGGGCGCGCACGCAGGCTGGCCTTGCCGATAATTCCTTCGATTTCGTCATCATGAACCCGCCCTTCAACGCGGAGAAAGACCGCGCCACGCCCGATCCGCTGCGCCGGCAGGCGCATGTCATGGACGACGGGCTATTCGAAAGCTGGATCAGAAGTGCCGCCGCGGTCGCCAAGCCGCGCGGCGGCCTGGCCGTCATCGCGCGGCCTGAACAGCTTGGCGATGTCCTCGATGCGATGGCGGGCCGCTTCGGCGACGCCGAGATGCTGGCCGTCCATCCACGCCCGCAAGCAGTTGCGATCCGCATTGTCATCAGGGCAGCACTCGGCGCGCGCGGCAAACTGTCGATCCGCCCGCCACTGATGCTGCACGCCGAGACCGGCGATGGCCCGTCGGAACGCACCGAGATGATCAACAACGGACTGGCGTCGCTGTTCGACGACTGATTTTGGGGTCGAGCATGCCGTTGCCGCAAAGCAGCAGCGCGACATGCATTCGCCCCAAAACCGCGGCATTGCCGTTGGCCAGCAAATCCCTACATGCCCAGAGCAAGATCCACGCCGCCCGAGGAATTTCTTCCAAAACTGATCTATCTTGCTCTTTTGCCACTGGAGACAGCCACCTCGTGAAACGCTTTTTCAACCGCCTGCTGCCGAAATCCTGGCGCTCCAATATCGTCACCATTCCCGTCATCAGGCTGCACGGCACCATCATGGCCGGCGGCGGCCAGTTCCGGCCGAGCCTGTCGCTCGCCTCGACGGCCGCCCTCATCGAAAAGGCATTCCTGTTCGACGCGCCCGCGGTCGCCATCTCGATCAATTCGCCGGGCGGTTCGCCGGTACAGTCGCGGCTGATCTTCAAGCGCATCCGCGATCTCGCGGTCGAGAAGAACAAGAAGGTGCTGGTCTTCGTCGAGGATGTGGCGGCCTCGGGCGGCTACATGATCGCAGTGGCCGGCGACGAGATCTTTGCCGATCCCTCCTCCATCGTCGGTTCGATCGGCGTGGTCTCGGCCTCGTTCGGTTTTCCCGAACTGATGAAGAAGATCGGCGTCGAGCGGCGCGTCCACACCGCCGGCCAGAACAAGGCGGTGCTTGATCCGTTCAAGCCGGAAAAGAAGGAAGATGTCGAACGCCTGAAGGCGCTGCAGCTGGAAGTGCACGGGACCTTCATCGATCTGGTCAAGGAGCGCCGCGGCACCAAGCTGAAGGACGACCCCGACCTGTTCACCGGCCTGTTCTGGACCGGCAAGAAGGGGCTGGAGCTTGGTCTCGTCGATGCCTTGAGCGACATGCGCACCGTGCTGAAAACCCGCTTCGGCGCGAAAACCCAGCTCAGGCTGGTCACCGCGCCGCGTGGCCTGTTCGGCCGCATCGGCCTGTTCGGCTCAAGCTTTTCGGCGCCCGATATTGCCGCCGCCGCCGCCAGCGGCGTGATCGATGCGGCGGAAGAGCGCGCATTGTGGGCGCGCTTCGGGCTTTGAAAAAGCCGGGAAACCGTCTAGCATAACAGCCTGACCGACCTGATCGGCCGCCTTTGCCGCCTTGCGAGGGAGGAGTTTTGAGAATGCCACAGATCATTTTCTTCGCAGTTGTCGGCGCCGCCGCCTATTTCGGCTACCGCACCTTTGTCCGCGAGGCCGAACGCGTGACCGCCAAGGTGCGGCGCACCGAAAAGCAGGCAGCCAACGGCACCAACGGCACGCTGGTCCAGGATCCGAAGACCGGCGAATACCGCCTGGCCAAGGACTGAACATCATCCCGCTTGCAGCTGACACGGTGGATGCCGCGGCCCGGACGTGGCTTGCGCCTGCCAAGATAAATCTGGCGCTGCATATCACCGGCAGGCGTGCCGACGGCTATCATCTGCTTGAGAGCCTGGCCGTCTTTACCCGCTTCGGCGACAGGGTCGAGATCGAGCCTGCCGAAAGCGACCGGTTCTCCGTAGCGGGCCGCTACGCGACTTCCGTGCCGATAGACGACAGCAATCTGGTGGTGAAGGCGCGCGAGGCGCTGCGCGGGCAGGCAGGCCAGCAGAGCACGCCGCCGGTTGCCATCCGGCTGGAAAAGAACCTGCCGGTCGCCTCCGGCGTCGGCGGCGGCTCGAGCGATGCGGCGGCGGTGCTGCGCGGTCTTGTCCGGACATGGGGGCTCGACATAGGCGAAGCCGACCTGGCGCGGATTGGTCTCACGCTCGGCGCCGACGTGCCTATGTGCCTTGCGGCAAAACCACTGATCGCACGCGGCGTTGGTGACGAGCTGTCGCTGCTGCCGGATTTTCCCGCGCTCGCTTTGGTGCTGGTCAATCCCGGTGTCGCCGTCTCAACGCCCGACGTGTTCAATGCGCTTGGCAAGCGCGACAATGAAGCGCTGCCGCCGCTGACGCGCGCATTCGACTTCCACAGTGTCCGCAACTGGCTGGAGATCACTCGCAACGATCTCGAGGCCCCAGCGCAGGCGATCCAGCCGCCCATCGGCAGAGCGCTTTCCCTGCTGAACAGGGCCGGGTCGGGATTCTCGCGCATGTCGGGGTCCGGCGCGACCTGCTTCGGGCTGTTCGAGACCGGCAATGTCGCCAAGCGCGCGGCGGCCGAGATTCGCAGCCGCGAACCGGACTGGTTTGTCGCCGCGACGCGCAGCATCGCGTCGGAGGGGGCAGATGGCCAAAATTGACGAGAGTCGCCCGTTCATCCCGGTGCGCATCGCGGTGCTGACGGTTTCCGATACGCGCAACCTGGCCGACGACAAATCCGGCCAGACGCTGGCCGACCGCATCACCGAGGCCGGCCATGTGCTGGCCGCTCGCGACATCGTCACCGACGACCGCGAGAAAATCCGCGATACGGTCCTGGCGTGGTCGCGCGACAAGGACATCGATGTCGTCATCACCACCGGCGGCACCGGCTTCACCGGCCGCGACGTGACGCCGGAGGCGCTGGAGCCGATTTTCGAAAAACGCATGGACGGCTTTTCCGAAGTGTTCCATCGCATTTCCTACGACAAGATCGGCACTTCGACGGTGCAGAGCCGCGCCACCGGCGGCGTCGTCAACGCCACCTTCGTCTTCGTGCTGCCGGGCTCGCCCGGCGCCTGCAAGGACGCCTGGGACGGCATCTTGAAGCCGCAGCTCGACTACCGCCACATGCCCTGCAACTTCGTCGAGATCATGCCGCGCCTGGACGAGCATTTGCGGCGCGGCAAGGCCGGCTCGTAAAGCAAGGCAGATAGCGACCGAGCGCTGCCTTTGTCAGGCAGAACGCTGCTTGCGCCTTCGAAGGGTCATTTCCTGCAGGCCGCCAGGCGGGTAATCTGTCGCCAAGGTCCTTGGGACGGAAAGATGCCATGAGTGCGTACCGCGGCGGTTGCCATTGCGGCAACATTCACCTGACGTTTGAAACCGGGATCGAGCCATCCGAGATGGAGATCCGCGCCTGCCAATGCGCGTTCTGCGTCCGGCATGGCTCGCGCGCTGCCGCCGATCCGCTCGGACGGTTGAGCGTTTCGGTCGAGGATGAAGCCCGCTTGCACCGATACCGGTTCGGCTTGCGCACCGCCGACTATCTCATCTGCCGGGACTGCGGCGTCTATGTCGCGGCCGTGACCACCGATGGCGGCGACCCGAAGGCGATCGTCATCGTCAATGCGCTGGACGACCGGCCGCGGTTCAGCCGCGAGCCGGCCGCCATGGATTATGATGCCGAGAGCCGCGAGGGCCGCATGGCCCGGCGTCAGACGCGCTGGATGCCGGTCGAGATCAAGATCAGCGGATGACCGGTTCGCCGTGGAAGCGGCGGCGCGAGGGCGGCGAGACGCCGAAACCGACCTCCATCATCAGCCGCGGCGTGCGCGACGGCACCGTGCCCATGTGGAAGCCGAACGGATCCTCGACGAAGCCGAGACCGGCCTCGCCGGTCAGCGTCACCGGGCTGTCGTCGCCATAGACCTTGAGCACCTCTTGCGCCGGATGGCCGACCAGCAGCGTCAGCTGGTGCCTGAGGCTGCGCCTGTTATGGCTGCCTTTGACATAGACATGCGGGCCGGTGCCGGCATCGCAAGGCTTCAAATAGAAGAAGAATTTCAGCATGCGCCAGTCGTCGAGATCGAAATGGTATTTGCCGAGCGATGCGAGGTTCTTGTCGGCATCTGAGGCCTCGCCGGTCGGAAAGCTCCACCAGACGCGCGTCGTGATCAGCTTGGCCTGGCCGCCCAGATAGTTCTGGGCGATGTCGAGCAGCAACGGATCGTTCTGGATGGCGAGTGCCGCCTTGCAGCCGAGGATGCGCTCGAAATAGTGGCCGCTGAGCAGGGAGCGGCCGAAACGCTTCTCCGCCTCGGCATGATCGCCAGGCATGAATTCGAGCCGGCGGTCGAAATTGCCAAAGCATGGCGTGCTCTGCGCGAAGCCGGCGATCTCCTCATAGATTGCCTGCGGCAGGACCAGGCCTGAGAACAACCCATCGGTGCGCAGCGTTTCGACGATCGACTTGAGCTCGACGCCCCTGAACATCGTCGCTCCGACACTCTGCGCCGGTCGGGCGGCTTTAGCGCCCAGCCAGTGCAGTCTGCGCGCTGGCATGGTGCGGGCAAGCATGAACATCGGCAGCCAGGCCGGATTCTCGCGCATATCCTTGAGATAGGTCGGGATGCGCACGGCGATGCGGCGGAGCAGACTGCCGTTGCGGGCAATGGCTTCCAGGCTGGCGGCGCCGGATTTGTCGGGGGTCGAAAGGTTCATCGGGGTCCTCAGGTACGAACGGCAGCCGACGAAATGTCGGTTTTACCGCTCCCGCATTACCCAAACCCTGATATCCCGCATCGATGGAATGCTAACCCCGCGTCAGTTTTTGTGCAATGCACAATAGCGGGAGCCCCGACGAATTCGACCGGCGTTATTTCTTCGGCGACACCCAGATTTCGGCGTCCAGCCGCCTGGTGGCGAGACCACGCGCAAGCGCTTCGGCGCTGTGTGCGTTCTTCGACAGGGACGTCGCCTGGCGCTTGCTGATGACCAGCCCTTCGGCCAGCGCCCGGTTTCTCGAAAGCACCCGCGCCAGGAATGGCGTGCGGCTGCCCCGGGCACGGGAAAAGCGCGCCGGCATGGTTTGCCGCGCCGTATGGGCGACAACGTCGTCGATCCAGCCTTCCGAAAGCCGTGCGCCGGGTTCCAGAAACAGCAGCCAGTCGCCTTTCGCCTGACGGATCCCGGCGGCAATGCCGCCGGCGACAAAGTGGCAGCCGGCGTGGTCGGCGACACGATGCGTCTGGTCGGTCGAGCCGGTGTCGCAGACGATGACATCGCGCACCACGCCCTCCACCGCGCCGCCGATCAGCGAGGCGAGCGTGCGGGCAAGGCCCTCTTCGTCGTCACGGGTTTCGATGAGAACGCTGAGCATTTCAGCCGAATAGCGGAAAGCCTCACGAAGCGCCAGTTTTGCATCGCGCAGCAAAAAGTTCTTGCTTTGTTCTCATCGGCAAAATAGGATTATTTTCATGAACAGAGCGATTCGACAGCCGGCTGACAGTCCCTGGGAGAGGGCGAAAATGGAACATATCGTGCGTGCGGACATTGCAGCTTTCGGAGCAGGACGAGCCGAGATGGCCAATGCCATGATCGAACAGAGCGGCATGCGCGTCCGTCCGGACCGCAACCGCGGCCGTTCGGCCGGCATCAATCCGTCCGGGCGCTTCGAACCGGTCAGCCGGCATGTGTTCGACGACGGCTGGAATTCGCTGGAGGAACTGCCGCCGTTCAAGACCGAGGTTCAGGTCGAGAAGCCGCGCACCATCATCACCCGCAACGAATCGCCCGACATCTCCTTTGATCGTTCGATCAATCCCTATCGCGGCTGCGAGCATGGCTGCGTCTATTGCTTTGCACGGCCAACGCATTCCTTCATGGGCCTGTCGCCGGGGCTGGATTTCGAATCGAAGCTGTTTGCCAAGCCTGACGCCGCGCGGCTGCTCGACAAGGAACTGTCGAAGGATGGCTATCAACCGCGCACCATCGCCATCGGCACCAACACCGATCCGTACCAGCCGATCGAGAAGCAGTACCGCATCATGCGCGAGATCCTCGAAGTGCTGGAGGCGCGCGGCCATCCGGTCGGCATCGTCACCAAATCCCATCTGGTGACGCGCGACATCGATATATTGTCGCGCATGGCCGAACGCGGGTTGGCCAAGGTGGCGCTGTCGGTGACGACGATGGACCGCATGCTGGCGCGCACCATGGAGCCGCGCGCGTCGACGCCGACCAAGCGGCTGGAAGCGATAAGGCAGCTTTCGGATGCCGGCATTCCGGCCTCTGTAATGGTGGCGCCGATCATCCCCGGCCTGACCGACCAGGAGATGGAGCGCATCCTCGATTCGGCACGCGCCGCCGGCGCCCGTGAAGCGGGCTATGTCATCCTGCGCCTGCCGCTCGAAGTGGCGCCGATCTTCAAGGACTGGCTGCTACGCCATTATCCCGACCGCTACCGGCACGTCATGTCGCTGATCCGTTCGATGCGCGACGGCAAGGACTACGATTCGGAATGGGGCAAGCGCATGAAGGGCGCCGGACCCTATGCCTGGCAGATCGGCCGACGCTTCGAGATCACCGCCAAGCGGCTCGGCCTCAACGCCGAGCGGCGGACGCTCAGAACAGACCAGTTCGTCGCCGCCGCCAACGCAACCGAGCAGCTGATGCTGCTCTGAAGATCATCCCTGCCCCGCCGTCGTTGGCTGGGCAGGCAAAGAAATCCCGTCCGGCCTGTCCCCCGGCCTGCAGACGGTGCCCTCCCGGTCTTGCCCCACTCGACCCTGGAGGGACTTGCGGAGAATCGGAGCCGATGCGAACCTCGCCGCAACATGGCTCGCGCGCGTTCCGATTCTCCGCTTCTTTTCGAAATCGTCGAGAAGCCCGACTTCTCCTTCGAGACGAAGGCGATGGCTGAAGGCTTGTGGCCGGTGGCAGGCATGGACGAGGCCGGCCGCGGTCCGCTGGCCGGGCCGGTGGTGGCGGCAGCCGTGATCCTCGATCCCGCCAACATTCCCGACGGCCTCGATGATTCCAAACGGCTCAACCATTTGCAGCGCGAGGCGCTGTTCCTGAAAATCCTCGGTTCCGCGCTCGGCGTGTCGATGGCCTCGGTGAGTGCCGAAGGCATAGACGGCAGTAACATCCTTAAAGCCAGCCTCGAGGCGATGCGCCGCGCCCTTGCCGGCCTGCCGATCCAGGCAAAGCTGGCACTGGCCGACGGCCGCGACGTGCCGCCGGGCCTCATTTGCGAAGGCCGCGCGCTGATCAAGGGCGACCAGCGCTCGCAGTCGATCGCCGCCGCCTCGATCGTCGCCAAGGTGATGCGCGACCGCATGATGTGCGGCTGCGGCAGCCACCACGAACGCTATGGGTTCGAAGTCCATATGGGCTACGCCACGGTCCGCCATCGCACCGCGATCGAAGCGCATGGGCCGGTGGCAAGACTGCACCGGGCGTCGTTCGCGCCGTTCAGGCTGGGTGGCGTTGAGGTGGTGGAAGAAGAGAGTTTTGCCGGGTTGGAGTGAGCGCCGACTGCGGCGACTGCCAATCTCCCCCCTCGTGGGGGAGATGTCCGGCAGGACAGAGGGGGGCGCTGTCCCTCCAAGTCTGTCAGCCTGTAGCAGCCAGATCACCTACATGATTTGCAGCCGGCGCGGCATGAAAGCCGAACGCCGGCGATCCTTCGCGCCCCCCTCTGCCCTGCCGGGCATCTCCCCCACGAGGGGGGAGATCAGCAGCTTCGGCGCCTCGCTCACCCTCCAAACAAAAAAGCCGCCAGGTTGCCCGGGCGGCTTCGATGATGCGTTGACGGCTTCCGCTCAGTTCAGCTTGGCCTTCACGTCCTGCAGCGCGGATTTGAACAGGTCGGCGCCGGCCTTGGCATCGACTTTGGCCGCAAGCAGCGTGCGGGCTGCCTCGACGGCGATGTCGACGGCGCTGGCGCGCACTTCGGCGACAGCTTCGCGCTCGGCCTGGCCGATCTTCTGCTCGGCAAGGGCGGTGCGGCGGGTGACGTAATCCTCGGTCTTCTTGTGCGCCTCGGCGGCAAGCATGTCCGCCTCGCGCTTGGCTGCGGCGACGATGGCCGCGGCCTCCTGCTCGGCTTCCTTGCGCTTCTTCTGGTACTGGCCGAGCAGCTGCTGGGCCTCTTCGCGCAGCCGGCGGGCTTCCGCAAGCTCGTCGCTGATCTTGGCGGCACGGGCGTCGAGCGCCTTGGCGATCAGCCCGGGTACCTTGATGTAGACGGCGACGCCGAGGAAAATGATCAGGGCGACGGTGGCCCAGAGCGTCGCGAGCGATGTGGCGTCCATGATGTGCTCCTCAGCGGGCCACGGATTTGACGGCAGCCGCGATCTCGGCCTTGCTGGCCTTACCGCCGACAAGCGCATCGACGATGGCCGATGCGGTGTCCTCGGCGATCGTGCCGACTTCCTTCATGGCCTTGGCCTTGATGGAAGCGATGCTGGCCTCGGCCTCGCCGAGCTTCTTGTCGAGCGCGGCCTCGATCTTCTTGCGGGCGGTCTCGGCTTCGGCCTTGGCCGCGTCGTTGGCCTGCTGGCCGATCGCATTGGCCTTGGTCTTGGCTTCCGTCAGTTCCTGCTCGTAAGCAGCAACGGCGGCGTCAGCCTCGCCCTTCAGCTTGGCGGCCTGGTCGAGGTCCTGCGTGATGCGATCGCTACGCACGTCGATAATGCTGCCAAGGCGCGGCATCACCACCTTCTTCAGGAACAGGTAGAACAGCCCGAACGTGATCGCCAACCACAGAAGCTGCGACGGGAACGTCGCCGGATCGAATGGCGGGAACGTGCCGTGCGCCTCGGCGGGCACGCCGGTGCCGGAATGCGTGTCGCCTTCCGTGCCGGTGTGGGCGCCTTCAGCGGCGGGTGCGGACTCTTGCGCAAAGGCAGATGTCACGAACATGGACTATCCCCTGATATCAGGCATGGCCGCAGGAATGCGGCCAGCCAATTCTTCCCAATGCTTGGCCGACCAATAGCTGGCCGAAACAGGGCTCAGCCGAACAGGGCGAGAAGCGCGATGAGAAGCGAGAAAATGCCCAGAGCTTCGGTCACGGCGAAGCCGAAAATCAGACGGCCGAACTGGCCATCCGCGGCCGACGGATTGCGCAGAGCGCCCGCCAGGTAGCTGCCGAAGATGTTACCGAGGCCAATGCCCGCGCCGCCCATGCCGAGGCAAGCGATACCAGCGCCGATGTACTTTGCTGCTTCTGCGTCCATTTTAAAACTCCTTTGGATCTGTAATTCGTTGCAATTCCATCCGGCGACCAATGCCGGAAACTCTATCTAGTGCGAAGGATGCAGCGCATCATTCAGGTACATGCAGGTCAGCACGGCGAACACATATGCCTGCAAGAGCGCCACGAGCAATTCCAGCGCGGTCAGCGCCACGGCCATTGCCAGCGGCAGGATCGATCCCGCAACGCCGAGCGCACCGAGCGCACTCAGGCTGACCACAAACCCGGAAAACACCTTCAGGGTAATGTGGCCGGCGAGCATGTTGGCGAACAGACGAACCGACAGGCTGACCGGACGCGAGACAAAGGAAATCACCTCGATCGGAACGACAAGCACCATCATCAGGATGGGCACGCCCTTCGGCACGAAAAGCTTGAGGAAGCCCAGGCCGTGCTTCATGAAGCCATAGACGATGACGGTTCCGATCACCAACGCGGCCAAGCCGAAGGTGACGATGATGTGGCTGGTAATGGTGAAGAAATAAGGAAAAAGGCCAAGCAGATTGGCGACAAGGACGAACATGAACAGCGAGAACACGAAGGGAAAGAACTTCATGCCTTGGGTGCCGGCTGCATCGCGCAACATGTTTGCGACGAACTCGTAGGCCATTTCTGAAACCGACTGCAGGCGGCCGGGAATAAGGCTGCGGCTCGAGGTCGAGAGGTAAAGAAACGCCGATGCAATGGCCACGGTCGCGACCATGAACAGCGCCGAATTGGTGAAGGACAGGTCATAGCCGCCGATGTTGATCGGAATCAGCTTGACGATATGGAACTGGTGGATCGGATCGACCTTGTCAGCAGCCATTTACATCCCCGTCAAAGCCGCGAACGGCTTTAAGTGTTCTTATGCGCCATTGGCGGCGCCAGTTCATTCTTTCGGATCGCGCGACTTCTCGCTTTTTCCGAATTCCGACACAACACCTGACGAACGCAGGACATTGAGCACGCCGGCGCCAAAGCCCAGCAACAAGCCGACGATCAGACCCCATGGCGAGGTTCCCGCCACACGATCCAGAAACCAGCCAAGGCCCACACCCACCACTATCCCGGCGATGAACTCGCTGGACAGCTTGAGCGCCTGGCCATATCCGGCCGTCGCTTTCGCGCCGTCATTCCCCTCTAGCCGATCCGGCCGTCTTGTCGCAAGGGATGCTCCAAGCTCGCGCCGGCGGCGCTCGAGGTCTTCGTCGCGGATGTCGGGTTCGTGCTTGCTGCCGCGGCCGGTTTCTCCGGTTCCGTGTGGCCCGTTCTTGTCGGCCATCGTAACCCCCCTGCCCGGTCAGACCGTCACCGTCCGTCCGCTTCTAAAGTCGCCGGCAACATAGTTAGAGGGTTTGCGCCCGTCAAGCCACGGACGGGACTTCAAAGCCATGTATTTTCTCTATTGAAATCAACCACTTGGAGAGGTGCGACATCGTGCCCGGCACTACAGTGTCGGCACATGCCCCGAATCCGTCCGGCGACCGCTGTCCGTTTTCGGCGCCCGGGGCCTTTTGCGGCTCGCAACAGACGGCAGCCCGAAGGGCTCAGCTCCAGCCGCCGCCATAGGTGCGGTAGAAGATATGCAGGCCGATCTTGGTCATCTTCTGCATCGTGCGGGCCCAGCCCGGGTGAACATAGTTGGCGTAGTAATGAGTCGATGAGCCGACTTCCGGAATGAAGATCTTGCCGGCGGTGACCGCCATGGCGACATCCTGCGCCACCTTGTAGTTGGCAGGGCTCTCGATGCGCTTCTTCCTGCCGTCGCAGGCGAAGGAGAACTGGCAGCGGTTCAGCCAGTTGTCGTTCTGGTAGACGACGCCGCAGATCGAGTTCGGATAGGCCGGATTGCGGACGCGGTTGAGAATGACCTGGGCAACGGCGGCCTGCCCGCGCACGGATTCGCCGCGCGCCTCGAAATAGATGCCGTTGGCGAGGCAGGCCTGCTCCTTCGTGGAGAAGACGCTGGCCGGCAGCGGATTCTGGATCCACGAGTGATCGCCCTTGGCCATCGGCGGAATGAAGCGCCCATCGTTCGGCTCCTCATCCTGCAGCAGTGCCTCGAAGGGCGAGGCCTTGGCGTAGTCGGGTTCGGCCTGGGCATAGGCGGTGGCCAGCACGTCAGGCTTGTCGTTGTTGACGAGCGCCGCGAGCATGGCCGGCACGCCGGGATCGGGCTTCTTGTCCACATTGGTATGGAAGGCCTGGGCGATCTGGATTTCCTTGCCCTTGATGCCGGGCTTGGCGAAGGCCAGCTTCAGGCCGCTGTCCATGCTCGGCCGCAGCAGCGAGGAGGTGCGCTGGAAAATCGAACCGGCATTGAAGTTCTTCGGCGGCGCCACCGGCGAGACCTGGATGATGCGGCCCTTCTTGTCGGCGCGCATGATGCGGTCCTCGTCGGGCGTGACGCCGGCGACATTGCCCTTGCCGCGAAACGAGACCTTGCCGACGCCGGGCAGGCGCACGCCCGAGCCCGAAAGCGAACCGGTGGTGACGGAATCGATGAAAGGCATTTCGGCGGCATGGACCGAGCCCGCGACGGAGCGCTCGACATAAGAGTTCCAGCGGGTGCCCGACGCTTCGAGGCCGGAAATCAGGCTGCCTATGTCCTGGTAGGCAAGGACGGTTGGGAAGCCGATCCAGATGCCGAGCCCGATGACCAATGGCGATATGAAGGAACGTTTTTTCTCACCGGCGGCGGCGGCCAGCCGCTTCAAGACACGTCGATGCACGGGGAACTCTCCAGAAACGCCACTGAGCCACTGGAGAGCCAAGGTGAAGCATTAACCTTGATGCGGGGTTAACGCTGTCGATGGCGTTTTTTCAAACCGGCCCGAAACGGGACGCCGTTGCAGGCCCCGTCAGTTCGGCCGCAGCAAGATCGGCCAGGCGGCCAATGCACAGAGCGCCCCCACCAGCCAGACGCCAGGCCACGACCAGACCAAAAGCAATGCCGGAATGGCTGTCGGCACCACGAAGAAGGCGATGAAAACGAAACTGTTGGCGAGGCCGAGCGCGGTTCCGGCGCGGCTGGCGCCGGCAAGCGTGGCGAGCTCGGTGTAGGCGACGCCATGCCAGGCGGAGACCGAGATGCCGGCAATGACCAGCAGCACCGCGATCGCCGGCATTAGCGCGGAATGCCAGCCTGGCGTGGCGGCGGCCGCCAGGACCAGCAGGCCAAGAGCCGCGAAGCCAAGCGTGCTCGTCGTGCTGCAGAGGCGCAGGAACCAACGGCGGTTGCCATGTCGGTCGGTGAAGCGGCCGCTCCAGACGCGCATGACCATGGCGCCGGTCTGCACCGCGGCAAGGCTGGCGCTGATCTTGAGCGTGCCCATGCCGGCGAAATCGTGCAGGAAGACGGAGGCGAAGGTGAGCACCGCCACCTGCGGAAAGCAGAGCAGGCCGATGGCGGTGGCAATGCGCCAGACCTCGACATTGCGCAGCGGCGCCGGACCGGCCGGCTTGGCCGTAGCCATGCTGCCGGCATTGTCGGTTTCGGGCGGCTGGTGCAGCCAGCGCCAGGCAAACAGCGCCGAGATTGCGTTCACGGCGGCCAGCAGGCCGAAGACCGCCGCGAAGCCATGTGCTGATGCCAGCGACGGCAGGACGAGTGCACCGAGCCCGCCGCCGAGCGGCACCGCCGTCTGCCTGATGCTCATGGCGAAGCCACGCTCGCCCTCGTGGAACCAGGCCATGATGGCGCGGCCGCTGGAACCATTGACGCTGCCACCGAGCAGGCCGGTGAGCAGAAGACATGCGGCCAGCATCGCAACGCCAGGCACAGAGGTCGCCGACGGCACGATGAACAACGCCATGAGCACGAGCCACGCCGCCGTCGCGCCGAGGCCGGTCAACAGCACGCCGCGATCACCCCAGCGGTCGGTGAGCAGGCCCCAAGGCAGTTCGCTCAAGGCGACGCCCAGTCCGAGGAGGCCAAGGACCAGGCCGAGATTGCCGTTGGAGAGCTGATAGGCTGAACGCAGAAACACCGCCGCCGCCGGTATGCCGGCGAAGGTGGCCGAGAAACTGGCATTGGCGGCAACGCCGATACCAAGCACCTTCCAGCGATGATTGGCGCGAAATCGCTCAGCCTCCGAAGTGGCGGTGACGGCGGCTCGACCAACCTGGCCTGGCTCACAGTTTGCGTCGGCGATCGACATGGCGGCGACTCCTGTAATGGCCCTCTCCGGACCTTGACGCCTCGTCTCTACCGCCATAACTTCATCCCGAATATCGGGAAGTTTTTGACAATTATTCCCGAAAAGCAGGATTGTTGCGATGCGGCGCGTCACCTTCGACCTCGATGTCCTCAGAAGTTTCGTCACCGGCATGGAGCTAGGCAGTTTCGCCAAGGCGGCCGACCGGCTCGGACGATCGACCTCTGCGGTCAGCGCGCAGTTGAAGAAGCTGGAGGAGCAGGCGGCGACACCGATCTTCCGCAAGTCCGGACGTGGCCTGGCGCTGACCGAAGCCGGCGAAACCATGCTCGGCTACGCCAGGCGGCTGCTCGAGTTGAACGACGAGGCGGCTTCCGCCATCCACGACGTCGAACTGGAAGGCTGGGTGAGGCTTGGCCTGCAGGAAGATTTTGGCGAGGCGGTGCTGCCGGAGGTGCTTGGGCGCTTCGCCCGGTCGCACCCCAAGGTCAAGATCGAGGCGCGGATCGGGCGCAGCTACGAACTTGCCGAGCGGATCACATCAGGCAATCTCGACATTGCGCTGGCCTGGGACAGCGGCCAGGCACTGCCCTACAGCCGACATGTCGGCGATGCGCAGTTGCGCTGGATCGGCCCGGCAAAGGTGATCGAGACCAGCCTGCGCAAGGGCGAGGCGCTGCCGCTGGTGGCGCTCGAAGCGCCATGCCTGTTGCGCACGGTGACGACGGAAACGCTCGACCGCGCTGGCCTGCCATGGCGGATGGCTTTCTCCAGCCCGAGCCTTGGCGGCATCTGGGCGGCGGTCGCCGCCGGGCTCGGCTTGACCATCCGCACCGATATCGGCCTGCCGGCCAATGTCAGGGCAATGGCGCCGCTGGGTTTGCCCGCACTGCCGACAATGGCGCTGGTGCTGCACCAGAAGGACGCCGAACTGGATCCCGTGGCGGCGCGGCTGGCGGACATATTGTTGCAGGCGGCGATAGAGGCGCTGCCGGAAGGTGCGCGGATGGATGAGCGGCTGAGAGAAGTCGCTTAGACAGCCGGACAGGTATCCAGCGTCGCGTTCCGTCACGCCCCCCTCTGTCCTGCCGGACATCTCCCCCTCAAGGGGGGAGATTGGCTACCACGGTGGCTTTCGCCAATCTCGGACGCTTGGGAAAAGGCGCGGCGGAGACGCTGCCAATCTCCCCCCTTGAGGGGGAGATGCCCGGCAGGGCAGAGGGGGGTGCTGTCCCTCCACCGTTGCGGAAAGTTCCGCAACCGCCATCGCTCATTTGCGCTTGTTCGCCCTGCCAGCGAACGGGTTGTCCGAAGTGCGCAAGGCGATGCGGATTGGCACGCCGGGCATGTCGAAGGCTTCGCGCAGGCTGTTGGAGAGGTAGCGGACGTAGGATTGCGGCATCGCATCGGGCCGCGAGCACTGGACGACAAAGCCCGGCGGCCGGGTCTTGGCCTGGGTGACATACTTGACCTTGAGCCGGCGGCCGGCGACGGCGGGCGGCGGATGATGCGCCAATATGCTTTCCAGCCAGCGGTTGAGCTTGCCGGTGGAAACGCGGCTGTTCCACACCTTGTGCGTCTTGATGACGGCATCCATCAATTTGTCGAGGCCGCGCCCGGTCTCGGCAGAAACCGTCACCGCCTGGATGCCGCGCACCTGCGGCAGCAGCCGCCCGGTCTTTTCGCGCAGTTCAGCCAAGAGCTCCTGCGGATTGTCGATCAGGTCCCATTTGTTGAAGGCGATGACCGGCGCCCTGCCCTCGCGGATGATCAGGTCGGCGATCTGCAGATCCTGCTTCTCGAAGGGGATGGTGGCGTCGAGCACGATGATGACGATCTCGGCAAAGCGGATGGCACGCAGGCCGTCCTGCACCGACATCACTTCCAGCTTCTCGTGGATCCTGGCCTTGCGGCGCATGCCGGCGGTGTCGAACAGTTTTAGACGCCGACCATGCCAGTCCCAGTCGACGGAGATGGAATCGCGGGTGATGCCGGCTTCCGGGCCGGTCAACAGCCGCTCCTCGCCGATCAGCGCGTTGATCAGCGTCGACTTGCCGGCATTGGGGCGGCCGACGACGGCGATGCGCATCGGCTTGGTGTCGTCATAGGTTGCTTCAGCATCCGGATCGGTGATGTCCTCGCCGATCAGCACCTCGCTGGCGGCGACCTCCTCCTCGGCCTCGGCCTCTTCCTCGTCGAAAGCGCGCTTCTCGCCAAGGGCCTCGATGACAGCATCGCGCAGATCGGGCATGCCCTGGCCGTGCTCCGCCGAGACCGGGATCGGCTCGCCCAAGCCAAGCTCCCAGGCCTCCAGCATGCCGCCCTGAGCGCCCTTGGCCTCGGCCTTGTTGGCGACCAGCACGACCGGCTTGCCGGACTTGCGCACGATCTCGGCAAAGGTGCGGTCATCGGGCAAAAGCCCGGACTTGGCGTCGATGGTGAAGAAGATCAGGTCGGCCTCGCGGATGGCGATCTCGGTCTGCGCGCGCATGCGGCCGGGCAGCGTCGAGGCGGCCGCGTCCTCGAAGCCCGCGGTATCGATGACATCGAAATGCAGGTCGTAGAGTTTGGCCGCGTGGACGCGACGATCGCGGGTGACGCCCGGCGTGTCGTCGACAAGCGCCAGCTTCCTTCCCACCAGCCGGTTGAAAAGCGTCGATTTGCCGACGTTAGGCCGGCCGATAATGGCGACTTTGAAGCTCATCCGGCCCTACAATCCGTCATCCATCGCCCAAAACCGCAGCGCATTTTGGGCGATGCGTATCATGACGCGCCCGAGCCGCGGATCAGTTCCGACATCAGCGTCGCCCGCTGGCGCGCATTGCGCGGGGCGCCGTCATCGGCGGCGATCTGATCGAACAGTTTCAGCGCATCCTGGGTCTTGCCTTCCTTCCAGGCGGCAAGGCCGAGCGCTTCGCGCGCCGTGTGGCGCAGCGTGTTGTTATCGGCGGTCAGCGCCTCGACGCGGCTGGAAACGTCGGCGAAGGAGCCGTGGTCGACAAGCAGCAGGGCCGCCCGCAGGCGCGCCATGTCGCGAATGCCCTGGGGAATGGCGGTGTCGGCGGCGACGCCATCGAAATCCGCGACGGCGGCAGTAAAGTCGCCCTTGTCGGCCTTGACGGTTGCCGCACGCATGCGGGCGAGCAGCGGATAGGCGCCGTAGCCATCCTTTTCCAGCTGCTGAAGTGCTGTCAGCGCATCGTCGCTCTTGCCATCATTGGCAAGCTTGAGCGCCTGCGAGAAGGCATCGCCGGAGCGGTTGGCGCGGGTCTCGTCCCAATAGCGGTAGCCGACGAAGGCGGCGGTGCCGAGCACCACCAGGATGGCGAGGCCAAGGATCGCCGGACCGAAACGGTCCCACAGCGCCTGCGCCTGGTCGCGGCGCATCTCGTCGTTGACTTCGCGGATAAAACTGTCGTCGGACATCAATCAAAACCATTGCTGCCCCGGCAGGGGCGCTTCTTGAGCCCGCGTTTTAGCGAAATTTTGTCGGCATGGAAGGGGCTGGGCAGGAAAATCGGCTAATAGCCGGGGAGCAACAGCCTGGCGCCGACCGCACCCACGCCACATTTTGCCGATAGCCGGCTTTGACTGCCTCCGATCAAGCCCAGATTGCCGATGCCTCGTTTGTCCCGCTTCGTTGCGTTTTCCACTGCCATGCTTGCCACGGCGGGCGCTGCTTTCGCCGACCCGCCGGCACCGCCTGCCCCCGTGAAGCCGAAGCAGGTCGTCATCATCTCCTTCGACAGCGCCCGAGAGATTTCGCAATGGCAGCGCAGCCGGGCGCTGGCCAAGCGCACCGGCGCGCATTTCACCTACTTTCTGTCCTGCGTCTTCCTTTTGTCGCAGCAGACGCGCGCCGAATACACAGCGCCCGGCAAGTCCGCGGGCAAATCCAACATCGGCTTCGCCGCCTCGAAGCAGGAAGTCGCCGACCGGCTCGACCAGATCGGGCTCGCCGCTTCGGAAGGTCACGACATTGCCAGCCATGGCTGCGGCCATTTCGACGGCAAGGACTGGAGCAAGGCCGACTGGCTGAAGGAATTCGCCTCGTTCGAGCGCATTCTGGAGAACGCCTATGCGATCAATGGCATTACGCCCGAGCCCGCCGGCTGGCGCGATATTGCCCATGCCATGGTCGGCTTTCGCGCGCCCTATTTGTCGACCAGCAAGGGGCTTTATCAGGCTCTGCCTGAAGCCGGCTACCACTATGACGGCAGCGGCGTTTCAAACGGCCCGGTCGAGCCGCCGACCAGCGGTGGCCTCACCCGCTTTCCGCTGCCGCAGATCCCGGAAGGCCCGAGCGGGCGACCGGTGATCGCCATGGACTACAATCTTTATGTCCGGCATTCCGGGGGCTTCGAGCGGCCGAGCCAGGCAGCCGAGTTCAGCGAGCGGACCTATCAGGCGTTCCGCGCCGCCTTCGACAAGCAATATCAGGGCAAGCGCATTCCGCTGGTGCTCAGCTTCCACTTCACCTTGATGAACAACGGCGCCTACTGGAATGCGCTGGAGCGTTTTGCCGGCGAGGCCTGTGTCAAAGCCGATGTCGAGTGCATCAGTTTTCGCGATTATGTTTCGCGGCAGCGTGGTGGAGAGAGGCAGGCGGCTGTGGGCGGCTGAGCCGCCTCCAATCGCGGCCCTCCATCCTTAGCTTGCCGGCTGATCCTCAGGACGCAAGCCGGCTTGCTCACGCTCCAAGTAATGCTGATCGATAGTCGGCAGTGCCTCGCCCTCCAGCGTGGCCTCGAATGCCCGCAGGCGCTTGTAGATGGAGATCAGTACGACGATGTCGCTCCAGGACGTGACGAGGTATTGGAAGGACGAACTTACCTCTGAAAAAGCTGAAAGAACCTGCTGAAAGATACCCAGTGTTATCTTGCCGGCAGCAATTGTTGGGATAAGAATGGTTATCGCAAAGATACTATCTGCTTGGCCGAAGAAATACCTTGCCACGTTAAAATACGCATAGTGAAAATAAAGCCGAAAGTAGTTTTTTCGAACGTTATTGAAAAGCTCACTTACAGTAATTGGGTCAGCCCTATTTTCATAGTCTTCTCCGTAGACCAATTCCTTTCTATACGCCGCCTCAACTCGTTGGTTCCGAAATTCCAAGCCAGGAAGTTTGACCCCCACGGTAGCGAGTAGAATTGTTCCAAAAGCTGACCAGACCAACGCTGCCACCACGAGCGAATAGGGTATATGGCCGACTATTGGCAGTTCTGTTATGTGCGTGGAGAGCTGCGCCAAGACAGGCAGGAACGCGATCAGGGTCATGATCGCGTTGACGAGACTGACGCCAAGGTCCTCTACGTTTGTGGAGAACCGCATCGTGTCTTCCTGAACACGCTGCGAGGCACCCTCTATGTGCCGCAGCCTTGTCCAGTTGCTCATGTAGAAATCGTTCATCGCCGTGCGCCAGCGAAAGATGAAATGACTCACGAAAAACCGCGTAACGACGAGTACTGCAATCCACAGAAACGCAATCTCGAGGAAAATCAGCAGACCAGCGTATAGCTCACCGGGATTGACCGATCCCGGGGGCGGTGTAAGCGCCTTCTGGATCAGGTTAAAGAATGGCCCACGCCACTCATTGAGCACCACACTCGCCTGGACAGAGAAGTTCGTGCTGAAGAGGATGAAAGCCGATCCCAAGATGGACCAATTCTGCCAGGGATGAGGCCGGTAGATCGCCCAAAAGGCGTAAAATATCAGCACTACTGCAACGAAATAAATATAAAACCACAGAAATGGCGCCGACCAGAATGCCGATATTCCGATGATCGGATCCGTATCGGGAGCAGCGGGGGGCAACCCAAAAAACGCCCCCATCTGCTCTCCAACGGCGAACCAGAACAAAACTGCTGCAAGGCTCCAAACGACCACAGAAGTGAAGAAGAGCTTCGGCTGCGGGAAAAACGATACGAACACTGTGGTGAAATCCTCGGTCGATGCGCAAATCAGCTGATATCAGCGGGCATAAAGTCACACATTAGCTGGAAAGCAAATGCCCGCGCCCGGTGCCCGGCATCGAGCAAGACCACAATCATGGCGATTTTGGCACGGACCAGGTGATCCCAGCAGATACCAACAGGACTGCGGCAGCGACGATCGAGGCGAGGAAGAAGTTGCCCGACGCCTGCGCCAGCAGGCCGGCGACGACAGGGCCGACGATCTGGCCGATGCCGAAGGCGGCGGTCATCATGGCGAAGATCCGGCGCGGCGCCTGCGGGACAAGCTGCCTTGCTGTCTGCAGGCCGAGCGCGGTGACGGCGATGAAGGTGCCGCCAAGCAGAACGCCGCCGAGCAGCGGCCCGATGGCGCCGCCCATGGCGACGCTGGCGGTGACGCCGACCACTTCGACCAGGCAGCCCAAGGCATAGGCCGCGTAGAGCCCGATCCGTGCTGCCAGCTTCTGCCAGAGCCAGACCGAGGGAAAGCCGGCAAGGCCGGTGACCAGCCAGACGCTTGCCTCGAAGACGCGGCCGCCGCCGCCCTGGCGCACGATGGCGACCAGGAATGTCGCCGTCACCACATAGCCGAAGCCAAACAGGCCATAGGCGATGATGATCTTCACCAGCGACGGGTCGTTCGGCAGCGCCGGTTCGCGGCCGGCCACGCTGCTGGCGGGCACGGTGCCGCCGGCGAGCCAGGCGACGAGCACAAGGCCGCAGGCGGAAATCGCGCCCGACCACAGCCAGCCCGACGCCCAGCCGGCATGTTCGGTGACCAGCACCGCCATCAGCGCCGACGATGCCGCGATGCCGAGGCCGACGCCGCCGAAGTGCAGCGCCTGCAGGTCGCTTCTGTTGGCGGCAGCCAAATGACCAAAGACGATGCTGGCCATGAACACCATGACGAAGGCGCTGGCGAGGCCGGCAAGGAAACGGATGACGACAAAGGCCGTCATCGTCTCTGTCAGTCCCATCAGCGCGGCGAGCGCAGCACTTGCGGCAAGGCCGCCAAACATCAGCAGACGCTCGCGCCCATGCGCCCAGCCGCCGGCCGCCGCGAGCGCGCCGATGAGGTAGCCGAGATAGTTGGCCGATGCGATCCAGCCGGCATCGGCCGGCGACAGATGCAACTCTTCCATCATGCCGGGCAGGATCGGCGTGTAGACAAAGCGGCCGATGCCCATGGCGACGGCCATGGCGATCATGCCGGCGAGAGCGAGGCGAAGAGGTGACGGCGCGGCGTTCATTGCAGCGCACCATAGATTTGGCGGCCGCCGAAACAATCCGCCTTGTGTTGGGCCAGCAGGCCACGCACGGTGCGCGGCTAACGCGTCACCCGCAGTTGACCGTCGCGGTCTCATAGGCGGTGCGGCGCGCCGTCAACCGGAACGGCATGTCGCCGAGTTCGCGCTCCGACATGGTGTCGAGCACCGGATGCGATAGCGGATCGGCCACCCAGTTGACGGCATCGCCCTCAGGGCGCCGCCGCGCGTGGCCGGCGGCAAAGACTTTGAGCAATGATATTATCGTCACCATCCTCGCCTCCTCGGTCCGACTGTCCCGCTAAAATCTGCCTTGTCGGGCTGTGTTTCAATTGAGATTTCAGCCGCGCCAGTTTAGAAAAACTGAAATGGCTATGCTGAACCGCGTCCATCTCAACGGCCTGCGCGCCGTCGAAACTGTCGCCCGCCTCGGCTCGCTCGCGGCTGCCGCCGGCGAGCTCAACGTCTCGGTCAGCGCCGTCAGCCAGCAGATCAACCGCACAGAGAAACAGCTGGGACAGGCGCTGTTCGAACGAACGGCAAGCGGGCTGGTGCTGACCGAATTCGGCACGGCGTTTTCCGCACGGCTCGGCGCCGGGTTCCGCGAACTGGCGCAGGCGGTGGCGCTTGCCGACGAGGCAAGCCAGTGCACGCTGGTGGTTTCGGTGGCGCCGGCCTTCGCTTCGAAATGGCTGCTGCCGCGGCTGTCACGGCATTTCGACCGGCATCCCAATGTGCTGTTGCGCATCGACGCTTCGGTACGGTTGGCCGATCTCGAGCGTTCCGATATCGATATCGCCATCCGTCTTGGCGACGGCAAATGGCAGGGCGGACGGGCGGAGCTACTTCTGGCGCAGGAAGTGTTCCCGGTCTGCGCGCCGGTGATCGCCAAAAAACTGAAATCCATCGAAGACCTGGCGCAGACCTGCGCCATCACCGATGAGCGGGCGATGATCAATTGGGACAGCTGGTTCAGCGCCGCCGGGGTCGAACCGGTCACCTTCCGCAAGGGGGCGCGCTTCACCGATCCGATGCTGTGCCTGGAATCGGCGATCGCCGGCCATGGCGTCATGCTCGGCTGGCAATTGCTGGCCGCCGATGCGCTGGCCGACGGCCGGCTGGTCGCGCCCTTCGGCGTGCGGGCGCAGAGCGGCCTCGGCTACTGGCTGGTGACCTCGGCGACCAAAACCGAAAGCCGCAAGGTCGGCGATTTCAAGACATGGATTCGCGAGGAGATCGCGGCGACCGCGGCGCAGTTCCGGTCACTCGATAGCGCTGCGTAAACGCTGGCCATCGCGACGATGCTGGAAAGCACAGGCGCGCCGTTCTATGTTGGAAGCTTCACCCCCAGACCAAGGCAGGCAGGATCATGACCACACATTCGCGCGGCGTTTCCGCAACGATCGACCCGGTGAAGCTCGACAGGCTGGCGGAAGTCGCCATCAAGGTCGGGCTACAATTGCAGCCGGGACAGGATCTGGTGCTGACCTCGTCGATCGCGGCCCTGCCGCTGACCAGGCGCATCGTCGAGCACGCCTACAAGGCCGGCGCCGGGCTGGTGACGCCGATCTTCAATGATGACGAGATCACGCTGGCGCGCTTCCGCTACGGCGCGGATGCCGGCTTCGATCGCGCCGCCGGCTGGATGTATGAAGGTATGGCAAAGGCCTTTTCCAACAATGCGGCGCGGCTTGCGGTGCGCGGCGAAGACCCGTCGCTGCTGTCGGCGCAGGATCCGGCCAAGGTGGCGCGCGCCAACAAGGCGAACTCGATGGCCTACCAGCCGGCGCTGGAAAAGATCACCGGCTTCGACATCAACTGGAACATCGTCGCCTATCCGGATCTCGCCTGGGCCAAACAGGTTTTCCCCGGCGATGCCGACGACGTCGCGGTGGTGAAGCTCGCCGACGCCATCTTTTCGGCATCGCGAGTCGATGTGGAAGACCCCATTGCAAACTGGACGGCGCACAATGCAGCACTGCGCGGCCGCACCGAATGGCTGAACGGCCACAATTTCCATGCGCTGCATTTCACCGGGCCGGGCACCGACCTCACCGTTGGGCTGGCCGACGGCCATGAATGGATGGGTGGCGCCTCGACCGCCAAGAACGGCATCACCTGCAACCCGAACATCCCGACCGAGGAAGTCTTCACGACCCCGCATGCCAGGCGCGTCTCGGGCCATGTCTCCTCGACCAAGCCGCTGTCCTACCAGGGCACGCTGATCGACGAGATTTCGGTGCGTTTCGAGGACGGCCGGATCGTCGAGGCGAAGGCGTCGAAGGGCGAGGACGTGCTGAAGAAAGTGCTCGACACCGACGAGGGTTCGCGCCGTCTCGGTGAAGTGGCGCTGGTGCCGCATTCCTCGCCGATCTCGGCCAGCGGCCTGTTGTTCTTCAACACGCTGTTCGACGAGAACGCCGCCTGCCACATCGCGCTCGGGCAGTGCTATTCGAAATGCTTCGTCGACGGCGCCTTGCTCAGCCAGGACGAGATCGCCCAACGCGGCGGCAACAAGAGTTTCATCCACATCGACTGGATGATCGGCTCGGACAAGATCGACATAGACGGCCTCCACAAGGATGGCCGCAAGGTGCCGGTGATGCGCAAGGGGGAATGGGCTTGAGGGCCACCCACGGAGGACCCGATGGGTTTCGATCTGGTGGTCAAACGCATCTACGAGCCACCCTCGCGCGATGACGGGCAGCGGGTGCTGGTCGACCGCATCTGGCCGCGCGGTGTGAGCAAGGAGGATGCCGCGCTGACGCTGTGGCTGAAGGAGATCGCGCCGAGCGACGAATTGCGCAAGTGGTTCGGGCATGAGCCGGCACGCTGGGCGGAGTTTCGGCAGCGGTATGCGGCTGAGCTGGATGGGAACGGTGAGGCTGTGGCGCAACTGCGAGGCTTGCTCGGCAAGGGCAAGGTGACGCTGCTCTACGGCGCGCATGATGAGGTGCACAACAATGCCGTGGCGCTGGCGGGGTATTTGAGCGGGATGGAGTGAGCCGATAGGCATTCGGAAGCCGCGGGACAGCGCCCCCCTCTGTCCTGCCGGACATCTCCCCCACGAGGGGGGAGATCAGACGTCACGCGGACTTTCGCCAATCACCAGCGTTGCAGGATAGGCGAGGCGCCGAAGCCGCCAATCTCCCCCCTCGTGGGGGAGATGTCCGGCAGGACAGAGGGGGGCGCGAAGGATCGCTGCGGGGGAGGCCTACTTCCCCACCGCCCCTTCATAAACATCAGCCTTAAACCCAACCAGGATTGTGTCGCCCACCTCCAGCACCGGCCGCTTGATCATGGTCGGGTTGGCCAGCATCAGCTTCTTGGCTTTTTTCTCATCGAGACCTTGCTTGTCCTTGTCGGCCAGTTCGCGAAACGTCGTGCTCGCCTTGTTGAGCAGCGGCTCCCAGCCGACCTTGCCGACCCAGCCATCCAGCTTGCCCGCCTCGATCCCTTCGGCCCGGTAATCATGGAACCGGTAGGGCACATCGTGGCCCTCCAGCCAGGTGCGCGCCTTCCTGATCGTGTCGCAGGTGGTGATGCCGTACATGGTGATGGTCAAAACGCGCTTCCCTTGGGCTGACAGTCGAATCCGCGGACCAGCCTAAAACCGCCCTTCCCGCTTTGCTAGCACCATGGCCGCTATCTCCCGATTTTGGGGCTTGCCAATACTAAGGAATTTTCCTAAGTTTTGCGAAAATCGGAAAAGGAAAAGCCATGGCAAGGATCGTTGTGTCGGAATTGATCTCGATCGATGGCGTGATGGAAGCGCCGGGCGGCGAGCCGGGCTTCCGGCACACCAACTGGGTCGGCAAGCGCCACGGGGCCGGCATGATCGAATACAAATTCCAGGAGGTGCTGGACCACGAAGCGCTGCTGATCGGACGAGTGACCTATGAAAGCTTCGCCAGCGGCTGGCCGACCTACAAGGGGCCATTCGCCGACCGGATGAACGGCATGCCCAAATATGTCGTCTCCTCGACCCTGAAAAATCCGGCATGGAACAACACCACCGTGCTGCAAGGCGAGCCGATGGACGCGATCCGCAAACTCAAATGGGAGATGAAGGGCGATATCGTCGTTGGCGGCAGCCGCAGGCTGGTCAACGCGCTCAAGCAGCATGATCTCGTCGACGAGTACCGGCTGATGGTGTTCCCCGTGATCCTCGGCAGCGGCGCGCAGCTGTTCGACAAGACGGAGGACGCGACCGACCTCAAGCTTGTCGACACGCGTTCCTTCGACAATGGCGCGGTGGTGCTCACCTATCATGTGGAGAGGGCGTCGTGATGACCGGTCTGCAACCCGCCACCGCAACCCCTCCGCCGATCGATGGCATCTTTCGCGCACTGGCCGACCCGACGCGGCGGCGCGTGGTAGAGCGGCTGAACCGCAGCCCGGCCTCGGTCAGCGAACTGGCGCAGCCTTTCGAGATGGCGCTGCCCTCCTTCATCGAACATTTGAAAGTGCTGGAAGGCTGCGGGCTGGTCCGCTCGGAAAAGATCGGCCGCACCAGGACCTATCAGCTGGCGCCCGAACCGCTGAAGCTTGCCGAAAACTGGCTGGCCGAACAGCGCACGCTGTAGGAGCGCCGCCTCGATCAGTTAGACGCCTATGTTATGAGCCTCAAGGAGCAGGAAAAGTGAGCTATCCCTTCAAGCCCGACCCCAGACTGGACCTCGTGCTGGAGCGCGTCATCGATGCGCCGCGGGAATTGTTGTGGCGCGCATGGACGACGCCGGAGCATGTCAAGCAATGGTTCACGCCAAAGCCCTGGATGGTCACCGACTGCGAGATCGACCTTCGTCCGGGCGGGCTGTTTCGCACCCGCATGCAGTCGCCCGACGGCAAGGAGGTCAACGACCGCCATTGCTGCTACCTCGACATCGTGGAGAACGAGCGGCTGGTGTGGACGGATGCGCTGCTGCCGGGCTATCGGCCGTCGGGCGAGCCCTTCATAACCGCAGTCATTTCGCTTCGGCCGGACGGCAAGGGCACACGCTATACCGCCACCGCCATCCACCGCGATGAAGCCACCCGCAACAACCATGAAGAGATGGGTTTCTTCGACGGCTGGGGCACGGTTGCCGACCAGCTGGCGCAATATGTGAAGACCATTTGATCTTCTCATGGCGGCCAGGACATTGTCACGGCCGCCATTCTTGAATCATGCAAGTGAGCCGGAAGCCGACGGTACTCCGGCCTTAATAATAGAAGCGCTCTTCGGTGATCTTGCCGTTCTTGACCGTATACAGACCAACCTCGTCCATGGTGACACGTTCGCCGGTGGCCTTGGGCGTTATGTCAAACTTGAAGCGCACCACGAACTGGTCGCCGTTGACATAGGGACCCTCGACCGAGCCGCCATGGACTTCGTGGTTCTCTTGCCACCATTCGCCCTTTTGCCTGAGAGCCTCCTTGCCCCGGGCGATGGCCATTGGCCCCTCCATGGCTTCGAGGCTGACGATATCATCGGCATTGTATTTTGCACCAGCACCCAGGTGATCGCCCTGCTGGAGCATTTCGGTGAAATCCTTGGCAATATTTGCGATGGTCATTTGTGTTCCTCCTGTTCAGACTCACTCGAAGTAGGGAAGCGCTTGCCGGCCTGCCACCTTTGCCCGCACGTTAGCTGACAAGCCGTGTCAGGACGATCAACATAGCGCAGCTATGTGACGACGATTTGGGGCCCTTACATCGCGGGCTGGGCATCGTCCTGGCCGGTCAATTGCCAAATCGCTGGACATCTGTAATTGCCCTGGTGGCTGCGGATCAGCGCAAAACTCCGCACCGTCCAGGACATCGGCTCAACGATTCGTTCCCGCACATTCGGCACGCCCAGCCTGTCGCGAAGCAAAGTGACATGCGGCTCCACCGAGTTGGTGACGAAAGGTTTTAGCGGGCTGTCGTCAATCACGGCAGAGAGCTTGCGCCAGAAGGCTTGCAATGCTGGCGAATGGTCGCTGCTGCGAAGCACCAACGCTCCGCCGCCGAAAGCCGACAGGCGATCGAAGCAAACATCGAATGGCTTGGCCTGTATCAGCAGGCCGACATGACGTGCGATATCCACTACAGCTTCGAGTTTGCCATCACCAAGGCCGATCAGGCTTATGTGCATTTGATCGCTTGGCGTCAGCCGCCCCCGTAATCCCAGTTCCTGGTTATAATGCTCGGCCCTGCGCCTCAGCATTGCGTTGATCGGGTCGTCGACCAGAAATCCGTAGAACAGATGCGGTTCGCGGACCGGGATTGGATTGTCCCATTGGAAAAACATCTGACCGTTCTTCTCAGTCCCTAGTGAAAATTGCCCACTCACAACCGATCTCGTCTGGCAAGTTGTGCCCGATGGAGAACTCTAGAACAAAAAGAGAACAAATCAAGCGAAAATGAAACGGGCGCTGATGCTTTTCGCACCAGCGCCCGCGATTTCAATGGGTCGAGAACGCAGGCCCGAACCCTACGCCCCGTAGCCGATAATGCCCTTGACCTCGAGAAAATCGTGGATCGCCCAGTCGGCATATTCGCGGCCGTTGCCGGACTGTTTGTAGCCGCCGAAGGGGGCGAAGGTGTCCCACTCCGGATAGTTGATCGACACCTGGCCCGCGCGGAGTTGGCCCGCAACCTTCCGCGCATGCTCGATATCCCCGGACTGCACATAGGCGGCGAGGCCGTAGACGGTGTCGTTGGCGATCTTCACCGCGTCTTCGTCATCCTTGTAGGAAATGACCGACAGCACCGGGCCGAAGATTTCTTCCTTTTCGATGGTCATGCCGGGTGTGACATGGCCGAACACGGTCGGGCGGACATAATAGCCGCGGTTCAGATGCTCCGGCCGGCCGGGGCCGCCGGTGACGAGCGTAGCACCCTCCTTGATGCCGGCTTCGATCAGGCGCTGGATCTTGTCATACTGGATGTTGGAGACGACCGGACCGAGCTTGGTGTCTTCCGAGCGGGGATCGCCGACATTGTGGGCTTCTGCGGCCTTCTTGGCGATGGCCAGCGCCTCGTCGTGACGGGCGGCCGGCACCAGCATGCGGGTCGGCGCGTCGCAGGACTGGCCGCTGTTGCCGAAACAGGCGTTGACGCCCTTGCGCACCGCTCTCTCGAAATCGGCATCCGGCAGCACGATGTTGGCCGACTTGCCGCCGAGCTCCTGCGCCACGCGCTTGACTGTCTCGGCCGCCGTCTTGGCGACGATGATGCCGGCGCGGGTGGAGCCGGTGAAGGACACCATGTCGACATCGGGGTGACCGGCCATGACCTGGCCGACATCCGGGCCGTTGCCGTTGACCATGTTGTAGACGCCTTTCGGCACGGCGGCGGCCTGCATCACTTCGGAGAAGACGATGCCGCTGATCGGCGCGATTTCGGATGGCTTCAGCACCACGGTGCAGCCGGCGGCGATAGCGGGCGCCACCTTGCAGACGATCTGGTTGAGCGGCCAGTTCCATGGCGTGATCAGCGCGCAGACGCCGATCGCTTCCTTGACCACCATAGTGCCGCCGCGCTTCTCCTGGAATTCATAGTCCTCCAGCGCCTTGATGGTAGCTTCCATATGCGCGCGGCCGGCCCAGGCCTGCGCCTCGCGCGCCCAGGTGATCGGCGCGCCCATTTCCTGGCTGACCGCCTGGGCGATGTCCTCGTAGCGCTCGTTGTAGACTTCGAGGATGCGCTTCAGCAGCGTCAGGCGCTCGGCCTTGCTGGTCTGCGAGAAGGACGGGAAGGCTGCCTTGGCGGCGGCAACCGCCTTGTCGACATCGGCCTTCGAGCCGACGGAGATCTTGGTGTAGGCCTCTTCGGTCGACGGATCGATGACATCGAGCGTCGCCGGCACCACGGGCGCCACCCATTTGCCGTCGATGAAGAAATTGAGATGATTGCTCAAGGGGTGTGCTCCGATTGTCAGGGACAAGAATTGGGTTGGTTTAGCTTGGCAGCATAGGGCAGTTGGCACCACGGCGCAGGCTGATATGCGCCACATCGCCGACGCTGAATTGAAAGCCTTCGGCCTGGCGCGGGGCGTCGATCACCACCGGCAATCCCTGCCCGAGTTCGGCATGCAACCGCAGAGTGCGGCCGTGGAAGACGATCGAGTTGACGCGCGCCGGCGCCGTGCCGGCGGCGGCTGCGGTCGTCGCCAGAAGATCCTCGGGACGGACGCCAATGGTGCGTTCGGCACCTTCGCCGGGCGTGTCGCCGGTTTCGGAGGTTGCCTCCAGCGAAAGCCCACCGGCGGCAAAGCGCAGGCGGTCGCCATCGCGGCCGATGAAGCGCGATTGCAAAAGGTTCATGGTGCCGATGAAGCTTGCCACGAATTTCGTCGCCGGCCGATCATACAGCGTGGCCGGCGGCGCGATCTGTTCGATGCGACCCTTGTTCATGACGACGATGCGGTCGGAGATCGACAGCGCCTCGGTCTGGTCGTGGGTGACCATGACGAAGGTGGTGCCGAGCCGCGACTGCAGCCGTTTCAACTCGACCTGCATCTGTTCGCGCAGATGCGCGTCGAGCGCCGACAGCGGCTCGTCGAGCAACAGCACGCGCGGCTCGCAGACAATAGCGCGGGCAAGCGCGACGCGCTGGCGCTGGCCGCCCGACAGTTCGGAGACGCGGGCGCCAAGCTTGTCGGCGAGGCCGACCATGCCGAGCGCTTCGCGGACGCGCTTTGACTGGTCGGCTCCGGACAGTTTGCGCAGCGACAGGCCGAAGCCGACATTTTCCGCGACGTTCATATGCGGAAACAGCGCGTAGTCCTGGAACACGGTGTTGACCGGCCGGTCGAAGGGCCTGAGCGCGGTGATATCTAAACCGTCGAGCAGTACCTTGCCGCTGGACGGGCTTTCGAAGCCGGCAATGACGCGCAGGCTGGTGGTCTTGCCGCAGCCCGACGGTCCGAGCAGCGTGATGAACTCGCCGCTGATAATGTCGAGATCGACGGCGTCGAGCCCGACAATGCCGCCGGGAAAAACCTTCGAGACCGCCTGCAGCCGGACGAGAGGATCAGGCGCCATCGCGAACCTCGGACGGTTTCGTGGTGTTGACCCAGAGGATCTGGCAAGGCTCGGAACCGGGATTGCGGAAGGCGTGCAGAAGCGTGCTCTTGAAGGCAAAGCTGTCGCCGGCCTTCAGCACGTATTTTGTCGAGTCCACAACCAGCTCGACCTCGCCCGACAGCAGATAGCCGAATTCGTGACCGATATGCGCATAGGCTTCCGCCGTGCCGCCATCGGCCTCCACCGTAACCAGCAGGCCGGTCAGCGTTGCTCCCGGCGGTGACAACAGCGCCTTGGCGATGCCTTCCGACTTGACCGGGATCTGCCGCCTTTTGTCGGCGCGCACGCAATAGAGATCGTTGCTGGCATCATTGCCGTCGGTAATCAACGCCGAAGGCTCGATGTCGAGGGCGGCGGCGAGTGGCCAGATCACCTTGACGCGCAGCGAAGACAGGCCGCGCTCGATCTGGCTCAGCGCCCCGATCGACACGCCGGCCTTGGCGGCGAGCTCGGCCAGCGACAGATTGCGCTCCAGCCGCAGCGCCCGCACGCGCCGGCCGACGCGGATGTCAGCATCGTCCTTTGGCTTTTCGGTTGCGTCGTCGAGCATGTCCATGCGTGGGTCCTCGTTATTGTCTTGGGCGGCAAGAGGGGCCGGCTTCAAAAAACTAATCGCAATTACCGGCCGTCGGCGCCGCCCCTCATTGTCCTGCATTGTCCTGCCGGACATTTCTCCCCCGTATAGTGACGGGGAGAAAGGGGCAGCCTCAGCCTAGATGCCGCTTCCTGCTAAGCCGGTAATTGGCGAAACCGTCGATGACAGCGCCCCTCTCCCCGTCACTATACGGGGAGAGGATGCCGGCAGGCAGGTGAGGGGCAGCGCTGACGTCGGCAATTGATCCCTCAACCGCCAGCCTTCACCTTCTCGAACATCTTCGCCACATCGTCATTCTGCTTCATCGGGCCGGTGAAGATGGTGCTCTTCAGCATCACTTCGGGATCCGCCGGCAATTGCAGCTTGTCCAGTTCGTCCTTCGCCACACCAGCAAAGGCTGTCGAGAGCGAGCTGCCATAGCCGTAGGACTGGATCAGGTACTTACCCGAGTCGGCGTCCAGCCGGCTGTTGATGAAGTCATAGGCGAGGTCGACGTTCTTGGCGTCCTTGAGCATGACGAAGCCGCAGGCCCAGGTCAGCATGCCTTCCTTCGGCTTCATGAACTCGACCGGCACGCCCTGCTTCTTCAGCGAGGTGGCCGACGCGTTCCAGGTCATGGCGGCGACCAGCTGGCCGCTGGCCAGTGCCTGTTCGACCGAGGTCATGTCGGTGGTGTAGTTGGAGAGCAGCGGACGCTGCTCGCGCAGCTTTTCCGCCACCTTGTCCATCTCAGCCGGCGTCATGTCGAACGGATTAACGCCGGCGAGCAGCGCGGCAACGATCGGGGTGTCATGCACGGCATCGATGGTCGCCATGCGGCCGGCATACTGCTTGTCCCACCGAAGGTTCCAGCTCGCTTCCGGGTTCTTGACCAGATCGGTGCGGTAGAGGATCGAGGTGTTGCCCCAGTCCCACGGCACCATCCAGACCTTGCCGTCGCCGGCCTGGATGTCGGGCAGGTTCTTGAACACCGGGAAGATCGAATCCCAGTTCTTGATGCGCTTGGTGTCGATCGGCTGCAGCAGGCCTTCCTTGTTCCAGCGCGCGATCTTGTCGTAGCAGGGGTGCGCGATATCGGGGCGGAACCCCGCCTTGACCTTGGTGAAGGCATCGTCGTCGTCGCCGAAGATCGAGGCCTCGACGCCATCAGGATGCGCCGCCAGGAAGCTCTTGTTGAAGTCGGGCAGTTCATAGCCCGACCAGGTGAAATATTGCAGCTTGTCGGCGGCGAAGGCGACGGTCGACGACAGGACGATTGCAAGGGCGGCAAGCCCGGTGCGGGCTGTCTTTCCGGTGAGTGATTTCAGGCCGGTGATCGATTTCAGGTCGAATGCCATTTCGGTTCTCCTCTTTTGCTTTGTTATGGTTCAGGCTGGATTGGCGGGCGCTCGCGGGCGGGTCGCACTGAGCCCGCGATGGCGCAACAGTTCTGCGGTGCCGGCAATGATGAAAGACACCGCCAGGATCGCTGTCCCCAGCGCCATGACGGTCGGCAGCGAGCGGGGAAACCGCAGTTGGCTCCAGATATAGAGCGGCAGCGTCGGCTCGGTGCCTGCGAGGAAGAAGACGACGATGAATTCGTCGAAGGAAATCAGAAACGCCAGCATGAAGGCCGAGATGATGGCCGGCAGCGAGAGTGGCAGCATCACGCGCCGGAACGTGGTCCAGTCGGAAGCACCGAGATCGAGCGCCGCCTCGCGGATGGTTTTCGAGATGGCGGCGAAGCGACTGCGCATGATCACCACCGTCGTCGGCAGCGCCACCAGTATATGGCCGAGAACAATGGCAATGCGCGACGGGCCGAGGCCGATGAGATTGACGAGGATGAGCAGTGATATGCCGACGATAACACCGGGGATCAGGATCGGCAGTCTAGAGATGGCGCTGATGGTGGCGGCCAGCGGCGAGCGGCCATAGAGGTCCATGTAGGACACGGTGATGCCGCAGAGCGTCGCCCCGGCGGCGGCCACGACGCCGATGACAAGGCTGTTCAAAAGCGCGCCGGACAGCGCCGGATTGCCATAGAGCGTGGCATACCATTCGAGCGTGAAGCCCTGCAGCGGAAACGCTGCCTGGATCGAATTGTTGAAGGAAAACAGCGGGATCAACAGGACCGGCAGATAGAGGAACACCAAGTAGGCGATGACGTAGACGCCAAGCCAGCGACCGCCTTCGGTGCGCGCCACGCTCATGTGCGGCTGCCGAATTTGCGGTCGGCAAAGCGCACGACCAGCACCACGCACAGGATGACCAGCATCACGGCGACGGAAAGTGCTGCCCCGAACGGCCAGTCATTGGCCTTGCCGAATTGCGACTGGATCAGCGAGCCGATCATGGTGCTGGCCGGGCCACCGACCATGGCCGGCGTGACATAGTCGCCGACCGTCGGCACGAAGACGACGAGAGCGGCCGCCAGCACGCCCGGCATCGAATTGGGCAGCACGACGCGGCGGAACGTGGTGAACGGCTTGGCGCCGAGATCGGAAGCGGCTTCGAGCAGCGATTTCGGAATGGTGTCCAGCGCCACATAGATCGGCAGGATGGCGAAAGGCGCATAGGCATGCGCCAGCGTGACGACGACGGCGGCCGGTGTGTTGAGGAAGGCCAGCGTCGGCTCCGACCATATGCCGCTTTCGATCAGCGCCGAGTTCAACACACCATTGTAGGCAAGCACGATCTTCCAGGCGAAGACGCGCAGGAGATAGCTGGTCCAGAACGGCAGCGTCACCAGGAACAGCAGCAGGCCGCGGCGGCGGCCGGCATGGAAGGCGAGATAGTAGGCGACGGGATAGGCGGTGACGACGGTCGCCAGCGTCACCAGGCCGGCAATCACCAGCGAGCGCAGCGTCACCGTCCAGTAGAGCGAATCGGAGACCACGGTGATGAAATTGCCTGCCGTGAAGCCGGCGCCGAGCAGCGAACCGTCATTGCCACGCAAGGCGAGGAACAGCACCAGGCCGAGGGCAAACAAGATCAGGAAGAAGGTGACCAGCCCACCCGGCAGCAACATGGCGAAGCGGAAGCTCCGGGACGACCCGGACCCTGCTGGCGCTTCTGTTGCAACGATGGTCGACATCGGACTGCTCAATGGAAATATGAAATCGACTTAACTTTTTTCATATTCCTGAAACTGTCAAGCTGTTTCAACCGACCCTGAACGACCGGCGTGGCATCAGCGCTCGAAAGCGTCCAGCATCCGGTACCAGGCGATCGTCGCGGCGACGCCGACCTGGCGGAAGGCATGGAACGGGATCGGCCGGATCGGCGACAGCGGGAACGGCAATTGATTGACATCGCCGCTCGCGAGGTAGCCCGCCATGCGTTTTCCCAGCGCGCTCATCAGGCCGACGCCCCTGCCCTGGCAGCCCACCACGGCCAGCAAGCCCTTTTCGGGCTCGTGGATGTGCGGCAGATGATCCGGCGTCATCGCCACGCGGCCGAACCAGCGCTTCTCGATGACGACATCGGCCAAGGCCGGATAGAGCCGCAGCAGCGCGCGCTGCAGATGCGCCCAGTCGGCCTCGCTCTTCGGCAGCGCCATGCGGCCGCGGCCGCCAAGCACCAGCCGGCCGTCGGCTGTTTTGCGATAGTAGACAAGGATGCGCCTGGAGTCGGACACAGCCTGCCCTTCCGGCAGGATCATCGCCGCCAGGTTGGACGAGAGCGGCGCGGTCGCGACCTGGAAGGAATGCAGCGACACGATGGTCTCGGCGAGGCCCGGCAGCAGTCCATCGGTATAGGCGTTGGTTGCGAGGACAACCGCTTTAGCCCTTATCTCCACGCCACTTTTGGTGGAAACGCGCCAAAGACCGGCGTCTTTGCTGAGTTTCACCACCTTCTGCCGTTCGGCGATGCTGGCGCCGGCGGCAGCAGCAATGCGCGCTAGTTCCGCCGTGTAGGCGAGTGGATCGATGATACCGGCGCGGCGGTCGAGCCAGCCGCCGAGATAGCCTTGCGCGCCGGTCATAGCGGCGATCTCGCTTCCACTCAGAAGCCGGACATCGGCGCCACGTGCCCGCCATTGGCGATCCCGGTTCGCTGCCGCTTTCAAGGCGGTTTCGGTGTGCGCGGCCTGGACCCAGCCATTGCGGGTGAACGGCACCGCCAGTTTTTCGTCGCGGATGAGATCGAACACTGTATTCGCCGTCGCGGCGGCGAAATCGACCAATGCCTGGCCGCGTTCAGGGCCAAAATGCTCGAGCAGCCATTCGGGATCATATTTCAGGCCGGGAATGACCTGGCCGCCATTGAGACCCGATGCGCCCTGTCCGATCTCGCCGGCATCCAGCACCTGAACGCCGAGA
The DNA here is from genome assembly GCF_056403715.1 of Mesorhizobium sp. P2_F5. Lineage (NCBI taxonomy): Bacteria > Pseudomonadati > Pseudomonadota > Alphaproteobacteria > Hyphomicrobiales > Phyllobacteriaceae > Mesorhizobium > Mesorhizobium sp. P2_F5. Next base: position 51,369 of record NZ_JBFUEY010000014.1, read on the forward strand.
CCGAGCCGGGCAGCGTGCAAGGCGGTCGACAGGCCCATGAAGCCGCCGCCGACGATGACGACATCCACCGGCGTGCCATCCGGAACGAGCGATCGAAAGGAGGATGCGGTCTGCGGCTTTTGCCAGATCGGAACGGAAAACGGCGCGGGCAAGGCTTCACCTGGAGTATGGCGCAAAATGAAAATCCTAGTGGCAGTTTCATTTTTTTGAAAGAGAGGCCGTCATGTCAGCACCGACAATTGGCTGCGCCACGGGATAGACCTTTGGCGTGAATCCGGTGAAAGTGCCGCGCCCTTCGGGTCAGCTCTCATTCGCGATCATTCAAAGGACCGTAAGCCATGACGAACCCAACGCAGCTTCCCGCCGACGGACTCTTCATCGGCCGCGCCAAGGTGAGCGATGCCTCGCATCCGCTGGTGGTCACGGTCCGCGACGGCACCGTCTTCGACATCACCTCGAGTGTAGCGCCAACCGTGCGCGACATCTGCGAGATGGCCGACCCGGCCGGCTATGTCCGTTCAGCCAAAGGCAAGTCGATCGGCTCGCTCGACGCGATCGCCGCCAACAGTTTTCAGGCCACCCGTGACCCTGGCAAGCCCTATCTGGTCTCGCCTGTCGACCTGCAGGCGGTGAAAGCCTCGGGCGTCACCTTCGTCGTCAGCCTGCTCGAACGCGTCATCGAGGAGCAGGCGCGCGGCTCGGCGGAAAAGGCCGACGCCATCCGCGCCGACATTGCCGGGCTGATCGGCCACGATCTGTCGAAGCTGAAGCCCGGTTCGCCCGAAGCGATGGAGATCAAGGCAAAGCTGATCGAGCGTGGCGCCTGGTCGCAATATCTGGAAGTCGGCATCGGTCCCGACGCCGAAATCTTCACCAAATGCCAGCCTATGGCCTCGGTCGGATTCGGCGCCGATGTCGGCCTGCATCCGGTGTCGACCTGGAACAATCCGGAGCCGGAGATCGCGATGATCGCCGCCAGCAGCGGCAGGATCGTCGGTGCGACCATCGGCAATGACGTCAATCTGCGCGACGTCGAAGGACGCTCGGCGCTGCTGCTCGGCAAGGCCAAGGACAACAACGCTTCGGCTTCGCTCGGCCCGTTCATCCGGTTGTTCGACGCAACATTCTCCATCGACGACGTGAAGCGGGCCACGGTGCGCCTGAAAGTCGAGGGCGAGGACGGGTTTTCACTGGAGGGCGCAAGCTCGATGGCCGAGATCAGCCGCTCGCCGGAAGAACTCGTTGCCGCCGCCATGGGGCCGCACCACCAGTATCCGGATGGGCTGGCGCTCTATCTCGGCACCATGTTCGTACCGTCGAAGGATCGTGGTGAAAAGGGCAAGGGCTTTACCCACAAGGTCGGCGACATCGTCACCATCTCCTCGGAGAAATTCGGCGCGCTGGTCAATCGCGTGCTTCTGTCGCCGGACTGCCCGCACTGGACCTACGGCGCCAGCCATCTGATGCGCGACCTCGCCAAAGCCGATCTGATCTAATTTCGCGACCGTCTGGACGAACGAGCAGCCGGCGAACGTTTCTGTCCGGGATCCGTAGGCCGTTTGTCAGCGGAATCCGGGTTGCTGTTTCGGAAATTCGCTCCAAGATCGGGGCGCGGTCTGTGGGGGCCGAATCGCATGCTCGGTTCGCCGATAATGTCGGTGCGCAATCTCGCCATTCGATATGGCGGTGTTGCCGCACTCAGGGATATGAACCTGTCCGTCGGACAGGCGACGATCCATGCCGTGATCGGTGAAAGCGGCGCCGGCAAGTCGACGCTGGTGAAGGTGCTCGCCGGCGTGGTCCGACCCGACAGCGGCACCATCCGGATCGGCGACCAGACCGTTGCCATCGATAGCTCCGCCATTGCTCGCAAACACGGCCTCGGCGTCGTCTATCAGGATCTGAGCCTATTTCCCGACCGTTCGGTGCTGGCCAATCTGTTCGTCGGCCGCGAACCGCTGCGCAACGGTCTGATCTCCACGCGCGAGATGGAGGCGCGCAGCCGCACCTTGCTGCGGCAACTCGAACTCAACGTCGATGTCCGCGCCCCGGTACGTCACCTCGACATGGGCGAGCGGCAGCTTGTCGAACTCGCCCGCGAGCTTCTGCAAACGCCGCGGCTGCTGATCCTCGACGAACCCAATTCGGGTCTCGACCGGCGCAAGACCGAGCATCTATTCACGGTGCTGCGCGGGCTAAAGGCCAAGGGCATGAGCGTGCTCTATGTCTCGCACCGGCTGGAGGACGTGTTGGCCATCGCCGACCACATCACCGTGATGCGCAACGGCCGCGATGTGCTGACCAAGGACCGCTTGGCGTTGAGCGAAGCCGATGTCATCGACGCCATGATCGGCCAGCAGCGTGACAGGCTGTTCCCGCCCGCGCTGCCGGCCAATGCCAGCACGATAAGGCCGCAGATTACCGTGGAGGGTCTGAGCGGCGGCCGAATTTCCAGCGTCAGCTTCACCGCGCGCTCCGGCGAGATTCTTGGCTTTGCCGGGCTTGAGGGATCGGGCGTTGAAGACCTGTTCGAGATGCTGTTTGGCCTGCGCAAGGCGCAAGGCGGCACGGTGCGGCTTCCTGACGGCCATGGCTTGCCGAGAAACCCGACCGAGGCGGCACGGCGCGGCATCGGTCTGGTGCCGGCCAACCGCCTGTGCAACGGACTGATGCCCGACCGGTCGCTGGCCTTCAACATCGGAAACATCGTCGCCGGCGCCCGCAACTGGGGTTCGCGCCGCTATTCGCCCAAGGCCGCGATCGCCGGCGCGGCAAGGCAGATCGAGGCGCTGCGCATCAAGGGCCTGCCGGACGCGCCGGCGAATTCGCTGCTGGCCGGCGATCAGCAGAAAATCGTCATCGCCAAATGGCTGGAGACGGCGCCGCAAGTGCTGCTCCTGGACAATCCGGCTGGCGGTATCGAGGCGGCCGCCAAGCGCAAGATCTATGCGCTGATCCGGCAGATGGCGGCGAATGGCTGCATCGTTTTGTTGCGTTCGGTCGAGCCGTCCGAACTGACCAACCTCAGCAACCGCGTCCTTGTCTTCCATCGCGGCCGGATCGCCGGCGAGGTGTTCGGCGCCGAGATGACGCGAAGGACGGTTCTGCATCTGACCACCACCGGCGAGATGCCGGAGGCGGAACGGCCGAAGAAGAAGCCCGTGGGAACCATGGCATGACAAGACTGGATCCCACGCCGCCGCTTGCCGGATCGGTTGCCTACCCGAAGCGCAGCTTTCGCCTGCCGGCGGAACTCGGCCCCCTCGCCGGGCTCGTGGTCCTGGTGGCGATCATCGGCTTTGCCCGGCCGGGTTTCCTCGATCAGGCCAATCTGCTGTCGCTGCTGGAAACCGCCGCCTATCCCGGCATGCTGGCAATCGGCATGGTGTTCGTGCTCGCCTTGCGCGAGATCGACCTGTCCGTCGGCTGGATGTTCCATCTCGCGGCAATGCTCACAGCATTCCTTCTGGCCGCCGGCATCAACCCGTGGCTCGCCGCATTTGCCGGCGTGCTGCTCGGCGCCGGGCTCGGCCTCGTCAACGGCCTGCTGGTGGTGGCGCTGCGCCTGCCAGTCATTGTCGTCACGCTGGGCACCTTTGCCATGTTCCGTGGGCTGGCGGCGGTGGCCGTCAAGCTGCAAACCACCGCTCCGGTCAATCAAAGCGGCGAGCTTTCGGAGATCGTTCACGGCAAAATGTTCGGCGTCGTGCCGACGGCCGTCTTTGTCTTCGTCGCAATGGCGGCGGTGATGCAGTTCGTGCTCCAGCGCAGCCGCTTCGGCTACCGGGTCCAGGCCGTCGGCAGCAACCCGCAGGCAGCGCTCTATGCCGGCATCCCGACAGGCGCGGTGCGGCTGCAGACGCTGGTGCTGATGGGCATCGTCTCGGGGCTTGCGGGCGTGCTCTGGCTTGGCTTTCCCGTCACCGACGCGGACCAAGGCGGCGGCTTCGTGCTGATGGCGATTGCCGCGGCGATCATCGGCGGCACCTCGCTTTCGGGCGGCCGCGGCACCGTCATCGGTGCGGTGATCGGCATGCTGATCGTCCAGGTCATCCTGAGCGGCGTGACCTTGCTCGGCATCGACGCCACATGGAACCCCTTCGTGATAGGCGCGGTGATGCTGCTTGCCCTGGCGCTCGACCGCCTGGTCAAGGCGCTGCGCAACCGCCAGGCCCAGCGCTTTCAGGAAAATCTGCACGCCTGAGTTCCGGCACCGCCCGCCTGCCGGGAAATATCTCCGCTCCATCTCTTTGTTTGACGCAATTCCCAAGGGAAAGCGCTACGCGCTTTTCCCGGGAAAACCGCTTCGCACTTTTCCTGGAATTGCTCTAACTGATGCAATCTGATGGGATCGCTGATGGCGTGTTGCATCGCGCCACCATCCATTGGGCGGATGGAGGCTTGCCATCGGCCGCAAAAGAAGATGCTCTGAGCATCCAGGTCGGCGCTGGCAGGAGGAAATGACCGGGCATAGCCCGGATCATCGCCGGACGTGGAGGTCGTTTTTCAACATGGGAGGAAAGCAAATGCTGACGAGGCTACGATTACTCGTGCTTGGCTTGATTGTGGCGCTGGCCATTCCGGCAGCGGCGCAAGCCAAGACGTTCTACTGGATTTCGCATGGTGGACCGGCCGACCCGGTCTGGACCTACTTCCTGGCCGGCGCCAAGCAATGGGCGAAGGATACCGGCAACACCGTCAACACCTCGTTCCACAATGGCGACGTCGCCTCGCAGCAGGAGGCCGTGCGCGCCGCGATCTCGGCCAAGGCCGACGGTATCGTCACCACCAGCCCCGATCCGGGCAGCCTTGTCGAGATCGTCAAGGAAGCACGGACGGCGAAAATCCCGATCATCAATTTCAACACGCCCGATCCGAAGGCGAACTTCAATGCCTATGTCGGCGGCGACAACGTCACCTTCGGCAAGCACTGGGCGCAGTATCTGGTCGACAAGGGCCTGGTGAAGAAGGGCGATTTCGTCTGGATGCCGGTTGAAGTCCCGGGCGCCACCTATGGCGTTCAGGAAGAGGAAGGCATCAAGAGCGTCTTCGAACCGCTCGGCATCACTTATGAAATCACTGAAGCCACGCTCGACCAAGCCGAAGTGATCAGCCGCATGGTCGATTACCTTACGGCCAACAAGGCCAAGGTCAAGGCGATCATCGGCCTCGGCGATCTGGTGACCGGCTCGATCAAGCGGGTCTTCGACCAGGTAGGCATCAAGCCGGGCGAAATCCCGGTCGTCGGCTGGGGCAACTCGCTCGACACCACCCAGGAAGTGCTGAACGGCTACGTCAATGCCGGGCAGTGGCAGGACCCACAGGCAACCAGCTATGTGGCGCTTTCGCTGGCCAACATGGCCGCCGGCGGCATACCGCCCGGCTTCAACGTCATCACCGGCGCGCTCTACGAAAAGGACACCGCGCAGGTCTACGACGACATCCTGTCCGGCAAGTAAAACCCGAGACGCAACAGTCGCGACCGTATCCGCGGTCGCGGCTGTCTTGTCCATTCCGCCGAGCCTGCGCAAACATGTGCAGGTCTCAGCCAATTCCCATCATGTCGCGGGTCGCTCGTGGAAAATCGTTCGCTCATCCAACGTCTGATCGCGAGGCCGGAATTCGGGCCTTTCGTGCTGCTGCTCATCGAGCTCGCCGTGTTCTGGGGGTTCAACCATGACTTCCTGTCGCCACAGAACATCTCCAACATACTGGCCTTCACCGTTGAGCTCGGCCTTATTGCGCTGGCGATGACGCTGCTGATGACATCGGGCGAATTCGACCTCTCGGTCGGCTCGCTGTTCGGTTTCTCGCCGGTGCTGATGTGGACGCTGTTCAACAGCGGCGTCACCTCGCTCGAAGTCGGCTTCGTCGTTGCCTTGCTGGTCGCGGCCTTCATCGGGCTGGTCAATGGCTGGTTCGTGACGCAGCTCAAGATCCCGTCCTTCCTGGTGACGCTCGGCATGCTTCTGGTGGTGCGCGGCACCGCCTTGTTCGTCACCGACGGCTTTCCGCAGCGTACCTGGAGCGCCGAAGGCAGCTGGCTGGCCGAAGCGCTGGTCGGCGATTTCTTCATCGGACCGTTCCGCATCTACATGTCGCTGTTCTGGTTCATCGCCGCCGCCGTCGCGCTCGGCTACGTGCTGACACAAAGCCGGACCGGCAACTGGATCCAGGCGGCCGGCGGTAACCCAAGTGCTGCGCGGGCGCGCGGCGTCAATGTCAGCGGCGTCAAGATCGGCCTGTTCGTGCTGTCGTCGCTGATGGCCACGTTCGCCGGCGTCATCTCTTCGCTGCGCACCTCGGCGGCCAACCCCAACAGCGGCACCGGCTATGAGCTCGAAGTCATCGCCATGGTGGTGATCGGCGGCACGGCCCTGACCGGCGGACGCGGCACCATCATCGGCACGGTGCTCGGTATCCTGATCTTGCGCGTCATGCGCAACGGTATCGTGCTGATCGGCGTGCCCGGCCTTGCCTACAACATCTTCATCGGCGCCATCATTCTCGGCATGATGGCGCTCCACTCATGGCTGGAACGCCGGCATCAGGCAGGGACGTGAACCATGGCTGAACCGCTCATCCGCATGACCAATATCAAAAAGTCCTACGGGCGCGTGCAGGCGCTCGAGGACGCCAATTTCCATGTCAATGAAAGGGAGATCGTCGGCCTGCTCGGCGACAATGGCGCCGGCAAATCGACGCTGATCAAGGTGCTGTCGGGTGCCGTCCCGCTGACCAGCGGCGACATCTTCATTCGCGGCAAGAAGGTCAATCTGCGCAGCACCAGCGACGCCATCGCGCATGGCATCGAGACGATCTACCAGGACTCGGCGCTGGTCACGCAGTTGTCCATCGCGCGAAACCTGTTCCTCGGCCGCGAGCCGATCAAGCCGCCGCGCTTTCTGAACCGCATGGACCAGGAGGCGATGAATGTGGTTGCCCGCGACCTGCTGAAACAGGTCGGCATCTCCAAGAACATCCCACCGACGACGCCGATCGGCTCGCTCTCGGGCGGCGAGCGGCAAGCGGTGGCGATCGCCCGCGCCATGCATTTCGACAGCGACCTCATCATCCTCGACGAGCCGACCAACAATCTCGGCGTCGCCGAGACGCAAGGCGTGCTGAGCTTCGTGCGCAACGCACGCGATTCCGGGCATTCCTGCATCTTCATCGCCCACAACATCCACCACGTCTTCCAAGTGGTCGACCGCATCGTCGTCATGCGCCGGGGCAAGGTGGTGGCCGACGACATCGACCCGAAGAAGACCAATGTCGCCGAAGTCGAGCGCATCATCACCGGCATGTCGGACAAGGAAATCCGCGACGCCATCATCGAAGGCAGGCCATCGCACGGCTGAGGCCGTCGGCGCTGCCGACTGGTATGGAAACGCATCAGCTCTAACCCTTTGTGGAGCATGTTCTCTGGACAAAACGGTTCCCGTTTGTCCGACAAAACCGGTTCCCACTTTTCGGGATCATGCTCTATGACTGCAGCCATGAAAGCCACCGTTTCGGACATAGCCAGAAGCTGCGGTCTGTCGACGGCGACCGTCGACCGTGTGCTCAACAATCGGCCGGGCGCCAGCGCCGCCAACCGGCAGCGCGTGATGGAAGCGGCCAAGCAGCTCGGCTATTTGCCGATGGTCGACCAGGTGACGCTGCCGTCGCGGCCGGCGCATCTGGAATTCTTCCTGCCGATCGGCGCCAACGCGTTCATGGTCGATCTCGCGGGGCATATCGAGGACTATGCGGCGCGGCTGCCGCTGGTCGCCTCGTGCCGGATCCACAACCTTGCCGGCATCTCGCCCGCAGCACTCCAGGCGGCGGTCGAAAATCTGTCGCTGAAGGCAAATGGCGTCGGCGTCATCGCCGTAGATCACCCGCGAACGCGCAACATATTGCGCGACGTGGTCGAGGCCGGCATCCGCCTCGTGACGCTGGTGTCCGACGTTCCGGCAGCGCCGCGATCGGCCTATGTCGGCATCGACAACCGCGTTGCCGGGCGCACGGCGGCGCTGTTGATGGGGCGCTTTCTCAATGGCCGGCAGGGTCATCTGGCGATGGTCGTCGGCTCACGCTCCTATCGCGGGCACGAGGAACGCGAGATGGGTTTTCGCTCGGTACTGTCGGAGGAGTTCCCCAATCTCACAGTCTCGAGCGCGGTCGAAATCAATGACGAACCGGAGGGAAGCTATGCCGCGACGATGCAGGCGCTGCACAACGAGCCGGAACTGCTCGGCATCTACTGCGTCGGCGCCGGACGCTCAGGCGTGGCCAGAGCGCTGCTCGAAACCAGGCCGAAGAAGAAGCCGGTCTTCATCTGCCACGACCTGACGAAGGAAACGCGTGGCTATCTCGTCGACGATGTCGCCGATGTCGTCATCGACCAGAATGCGCGGCTGATCGCCGAGCAATCGGTGATCCGCCTGCTCGGCTCGATCGCGTCGGCCGCGCCTTATCTGACGAAGAAATTCATCGAGCCGCGGCTGATCTTCAAGGAAAACGTGCCGGTGCAGTGAATTTGCGCCGTGGCGGCTTTTCCTATTTGTACGACAAGTCGGGGTAGCTGTCGCAAATCTGCACAGCAGCTATGCATCTTTTATGGTTGCCGAATCATTAAGCAACTCGTAGGTATTGGTCGTCGGCCATCTACTCCTCCCAGATGCGATGCCGGCGCTGAACGCGGTGCACCTCCTCCCGCATCTCGTTCGAAATCGAGCCCGCTGCCACCTCCTCCCGGCAGCGGGCTTTTTTCGTTTTTGCAGAGATTCGACGAGAACGAAGACTTCGCAAGCCGGGGCGATGGCAAGGCCCCCTCACCCGGATTGCCAACCGAATTGCGAAGGACAATTCGGGGCAATCCGACCTCTCCCCAAGGGGAGAGGAGTTCGCGCCTGCGCTGGCTCCTGCCTCTTCTCCCCTCGGGGAGAAGGTGGCGGCGAAGCGGCCGGATGAGGGGGGCTTTAGTACAAACTCAGTGCGCTGGAGTTTCAGCGCGCCCGGAAAGAGCTGATCAGGCCTTCGGCCATGCGCACGAACTGTGTGCTGGGGCCTTGGCAGCCCATGGTCTGCACGCTGACACGCGCGCCTTCGAACAGCAGCGACAGCGTATCGGCGAGAAGCTCGGCCTGACCGATGCCGGCATCGCGGCAAAGCGCAACAAGGCGATCGCGCTGGGCTCCCTTGAGTTCCTTGATCACGCTTCTGGCCGGATGGTTCGGTTCGGTCAGTTCGACGGCTGCGTTGGCCATGTCGCAGCCGCGGCCGTCGGCGGCGAGCATCTCGGCTACCTTGCGAACCCAGGCATGCAGTTGCGCCAGCTTGTCGCCAGGGTGCTCAGCCTCGAATTCGTCCCATATCGCGGCGCCCTTGGCTGCCGATGCGCGCAAGCATTGGACGATCAGCTCGTCCTTGGACTCGAAATGACGGTAGAGCGTCATCTTGTTGGTGCCGGCGGCTTCCGTGATGGCGTCGACGCCGACGCCCTTGATGCCATGCTTGTGAAACATGTCCTGCGCCGTCTCCAGGATTCGATCCCGGGGGCGCACACGATCCGTAATGCCGTCTGCCATCGCAGTCTCCTTGTCTCCCTAAAATTTCGGTTCACCTCTTGACTAGGGTGTTACCGGTCTGTAACTATCCTGATGTTACTTACTGGTAACACCTATGTAGCCTTCCGTCAATAACAAGGCCGTGAACTGGTCCTGCCAGATCATAAAGGGTGAAAATTGCAGTTCATGCGGCTTCGGCCGGTGAAGAGATGAAAAAACGGTTCGTGATCATCCGATGCGAATCGCTGGAATGGAGACGCTCCAATGTCGCAGCGCAAGGATTTGACCATCGATGAAGCCATCCGGGATCCGATGATCCGGCTGGTGATGAAGGCGGATCGCGTCAACCCGCGCGCCTTCGAAGCGATGCTGAGGACCGTGGCCGATGAGCAGGGCCTCAGCGGCGCGGCGCCGTCTTCCTACTTTTTGCAGGACCCGGGCTCAGTGCGCAGCCGGCGGCTGTCCCGGTCTGCCCATTCTTTTAAAGAGGCTTGCTTGTCGTGGTAAACTTTTTCATCCATCGCCCGATCTTCGCCTCGGCGATCGCCATCATTATGGTGCTCGCCGGGACGATTTGTTATTTCCTGCTGCCGGTTTCGCAGTTTCCCGACATCACGCCGCCGCAGGTCGTGGTCAGCGCCCATTATCCGGGCGCCAGCGCGCAAGTGGTCGCCGATACGGTGACGACGCCGCTGGAGCAGCAGATCAACGGCGTCGAAGGCATGACCTACATGTCGTCGTCGAGCTCCAATGACGGCTCCTCGACCATCACCATTACCTTCGATGTCGGCTATTCGCTGAGCACCGCGGCCGTCGACGTCCAGAATCGCGTCTCGCAAGCCGCCTCGTCGCTGCCGGCGATCGTCAACCAGGGCGGCGTGACGATCAAGAAGCAGAACCCGAATTTCGTCCTCATCGTCAACCTGACGTCGCCCGACAGTTCGGTCGATCCGGTGGCGCTGAGCAACCTTGCCTATCTGCAGGTCGTCGATCCGCTGAAGCGGCTGCCAGGCGTCGGCGATGTGCAGATCTTCGGCGAACGGCGCTATTCGATGCGCGTCTGGCTCGATCCCGACAAGCTCGCCAATCTCGGCATCACCGCAGTCGATGTCCAGAACGCCATTTCGGAACAGAACGTACAGGTGGCGGCCGGCAAGATCGGCCAGTCGCCGGCGCCCGCCGGCACCGCTTTCGAGATGCAGGTCAACGCCGTCGGCCGCCTGAGCGACCCGAAGGAGTTCGGCGACATCGTCGTGCGCGCCAACACCGGCACCGGCTCGCTGGTGCGGCTGCGCGACGTCGCCCGCATCGAGCTCGGCGCGCTGCAATATTCCTCGTCTGCCTTCTTCGGCAAGGAACCGACGGTCGTGCTTGCCGTCTACCAAATGCCCGGTTCCAACGCGCTCGATCTGCAGCAGCACGTCAAGGACAAGATGCAGGAGTTGTCGGCCCGTTTCCCCAAGGGCGTCTCCTATGCCATGCACTACGACACGACGCGCTTCGTGTCGGCCTCGATGCATGACGTGCTGATCACGCTCGGTGAAGCACTGGTGCTGGTCGTGGCCGTGGTCTTCATCTTCCTGCAGAGCTGGCGCACCACGATCATCCCGACCATCGCCATTCCGGTGTCGCTGGTGGCGACGATGGTCGTCATGGAGATGCTTGGCTTCTCGCTCAACATGCTCTCTCTGCTGGGTATGGTGCTGGCCATCGGCCTCGTCGTCGACGACGCCATCGTGGTTGTCGAAAATGTCGAACGACAATTGGAGGCCGGGCTGAAGCCGCTGGCGGCGACCAAGGCCGCGATGGCCGAAGTCACCGGACCGATCATCGCCACCACCGCGGTGCTGATGGCCGTCTTCGTGCCCGTCGCCTTCATTCCGGGTGTCTCCGGCAAGCTCTACAACCAGTTCGCGCTGACGGTGGCGATTTCGGTCGGCATCTCAGCCTTCAACTCGCTGACGCTCAGCCCAGCGCTGAGTGCCGCCTTCCTGCGCCATCGCGGCGAAACGCAGTTCGCGCCTTTCCGCTGGTTCAACACCGGCTTCGACAAGCTTTCGCATGCCTATGCGCACGGTGTGCGCATCCTTATCCGGCTGCGCTGGATCATGCTCGGCCTGTTCGCGGCCGGACTGGTGGCCACCTATTTCGTCTGGCAGAAGCTGCCTTCGACGTTCCTTCCGGTCGAGGACCAGGGCTACTTCTTCGTCGTCATCCAGCTGCCTGACGGCGCTTCGCTGGAGCGCACCGACGCGGTGGCGCAGAAGGCGCGCGACATACTGCAGTCGACGCCCGGCGTCGACATTGTCGGCTCGATCAGCGGCCTGAACTTCCTGACCAGTGCGGCGCAGTCGAACTCGGCGGTCGAGTTCGCCATCCTGAAGCCTTGGGAAGAGCGCGGCCCCGACCAGAGCGCATCGAAGCTCGTCGCCGACGTGCGCGGCAAGCTGATGCAGATTCCGGAAGCCTTCGCGCTGTCCTTCGATCCGCCTTCGATCCCGGGTATCGGCACCACGGGCGGCTTCGAATTCGTCGTCGAGGATCTTACCGGGCGCGGCAGCGTTGCCCTCAACGATGCGACGCAAGCCGTGATCGCCGAGGCACGCAAGCAGCCGGAAATCAATCCGCAGCAGCTGTTCTCGCCGTTCTCGACCTCGACGCCGCAGTTCAACTACGACCTCGACCGCAGCAAGGCCAAACTGCTCGGCCTCAACCTGCCCGACGTCTTCAACACGCTGCAGATCTATCTCGGCTCGCTCTACGTCAACGACTTCAACCTGTTCGGCCGCACCTTCCGGGTGACCATCCAGGCCGACAAGGATGCACGTGCGGACGCAGCCGACCTTTCGCGGCTTTATGTGCGCAATGCGTCTGGCGGCATGGTGCCGCTCTCGACGCTGGGCAGACTGGTGCCGTTCGTCGGCCCGGAAACCGTGCCTCACTACAACAACAACGCCTCGGCCACGATCAATGGCGGTGCTGCTCCCGGCTTCTCGTCGGGCCAGGCGGTTGCCGCGATGGAACGGGCCGCTGCCACCGCGCTGCCCAGGGATTTCGGTTTCGAATGGACCGGCATCACCTTCCAGGAGCTCAAGGCAGGATCGATCGCGTCGGTCGTCTTCGGCCTCGCCATCGTCTTCGTCTTCCTGATCCTGGCGATGCAGTATGAGAGCTGGGCGATGCCGTTCATGGTGCTGCTGGCGGTGCCACTGGCCCTGTTCGGCGCCTTCGCGGCCCTGTTCCTGCGCGGCATGCAGATCGACGTCTACTCGCAGATCGGCTTCGTCATGCTGATTGGTCTGGCGGCCAAGAACGCCATCCTGATCGTCGAGTTCGCAAGGCGGCGGCGAGAAGAGGGCCTGACTATTGTCGACGCGGCGATGGAAGCCGCGCGGCTGAGGCTGCGGCCAATCCTGATGACGGCCTTCGCCTTCATCCTCGGCGTGCTGCCGCTGATGTTTGCGACGGGTGCGGGTGCTGCAAGCCGGCAGTCGATCGGCACCACCGTCTTCGGCGGCATGGTCGCAGCGACAATCCTGTCGCTGGTGTTCGTGCCGGTCTTCTACGCGGTCATCGAACGGCTGCGCGAAGGCCGCGAGCGCAGCGAACCGGCCGCACATGACCAGGACCATAATGAACCGACTGTCGAACCAGCGCCCGTGCGCCTGGCCGAAGCAGCCGAATAGAATTGGAGACCAAAATGCGTAAATGGAAAATAGCTTTGGGAACGGCCATCGCCCTGGGGGCGATCTCGGTGGCAAGCGTTCACTTCCTCGATATGGGCAATCTCAGCCTCAATGCCGGCACGGCGTCAGCGACGCCGGCGCCAGCGGCCTTCGTGATGCCGGTGCCGGTGGCAAACGTGGTCAAGAAGACGATCCCGATCTACCTCGACTACGCCGCCCGCATCGAGCCGATCCGCAGCGTCACCTTGCAGGCCCGCGTGCCCGGTTATCTTGACGAACAGACGGCTGAGGACGGCGCGGATGTGCGCAAAGGCGACCTGCTCTACAAGATCTCGCCTGACGACTTCCAGGCGGCCCTCGACCAGGCCAAGGCCGAGGTGCAGCGCGACCAGGCAACGCTCGACTATGCGCGTTCCAATCTCGGCCGCGGCTCCGAGCTCGCCAAGAGCGGCTACCTCGCCAAGGACGGGTTCGACCAACGCACCAGCACCTTGCGCCAGGCCGAGGCCTCGCTTGCCGTCAACCAGGCGGCGGTGCGGACGGCCGAGCTCAATTTGAGCTATGCCGAAATCCACGCCCCGTTCGCCGGCCGCGTCGGCCGCAACCAGGCTTCGGTCGGTACGCTGGTCAGCGTCGCCGGAACGGTGCTGAACACGCTGGTGCAGCTCGACCCGATCTACGTCACCTTCAATCCGAGCGAGACGGACCTGGCCGAAATCGAGCAGGCCCGCGCGGCCGGTCCGATCGAGGTCGAGGTGCTGCTGCCCGGCGAGACCGAAGCCAGCCAGAAGGGCGAACTCACCTTCATCGACAACACGGTCGATCACTCGACCGGCACGATTACGGCGCGCGCCACCATCGGCAATGCGAAGTTCTCGCTGCTGCCGGGCCAGTATGTCCGCGTGCGGCTGCACATCAAGCAGCTTCCCGATGCACTGATGGTGCCGCAGGTGGCGCTGGGTTCGAGCCAGCTCGGCAAATATGTCTATGTCGTCGGCAAGGGCAACACGGTCGACCAGCGCATCGTGTCGCTCGGCGCGACCAGCGGCGATCTGGTGGCCGTCCTCAGCGGCGTTGCCGAAGGCGACCAGGTGATAACGGGCAATCTGCAGAAGATCGGACCTGGAATGCCGATCTCGCCATTGCCTGCGGAAAAGCCGGCCAGCTGATAACCCCCATCAGCCCCGGTTTCTGTGGCGCCCTCGGCTCCCACGCCGAGGGCGCCGTTTTTCTATGGAACGCTGCTCACTTTCCCTGGGGTGGCAGCGAGCAGCGCGACGAGCCCGGCTATGTCGGCGCGTTCGGCTTTCGCCGGCAGCATGAAGGCGCAATAAGGCTGTCCAAGCCGTACGGAGACTGGCGAGAGCGCGATCAGGCGTCCGGCTTCGAGATCGGCATCAGCCATCGTCCTCTGGCCAAGCGCGACCCCCAGCCCCAGTCTCGCCGCCGATATCGCCAGGCTGGACAGGCCGACGCGGCGGCCATGCGAGGGATCGGGCGTGCGATTGCCGCCGGAGGCCGCGAACCAGTCCGCCCAGCTTGGATGCGAGGCATAGTTTGGGCCCCAGTTGGTGTGGATGAACTGGCTTTCATGCATATCCGCCAGGACGGAGCCTTCGTTGCCGTGGCGCTTCAGGAAATCGGGCGAGGCGACCGGCAGCACCTCATCATGCACGAGCCGCACCATCCGAAGCGCCGGATAGTGATAGTCGCCATAGGAGATGCGCAGGTCGATGTTCTGGCGCACGACATCGACGGGATCGTCCTCAACGCGGATATCGATGGCCATTTGCGGGAAGCTGTCGAGCAGTTCCGCCAGCCGGGGCGCCAGCCACAATTCGGCCAGCGAGAACGGCACGCTGACGACGAGACGCGGCCGCACGCCGCCCTCCAGCATGCGCCGGCCGACCGCCGCTATGTCGCCGAGCGCGCGGGCCGTCTGGGGATAGATGGCGTGGCCGGCATCGGTCAGCGTGATGCGGTTGCCGTTGCGCACGAAAAGCTGCTTGCCGAACCAGCTTTCGAGGTTGCGGATCTGCTGGCTGACGGCGGCGGAGGAAACGCCAAGTTCAGTGGCGGCAAGCGTGAAGCTGCCGGCGCGGGCGGCAACTTCGAAAGCCCTCACGGCGTTCAAGGGCGGTAGCTTCTCCATATCGCTTCCTCAATATTTTCTTGGGCAACCCTAATAATTTTCCACGTTGAGAGAAAGATTTTTTTGTCGTCTTCTGCTTTCGAAAACCGGAGCATTTGACGATGAAAGACATTCTCGACCTCGACCGCTACCCGCTGGACCGCGAAGGCAGCCCTGAATGGCAGCGGCTGGTGGACACCTCCGTCGCCGCACTCGAAACCGACGGCATGTTCAACCTCGAAGGGTTTTTGCGGCCCGGCGTGGCCGAAAAGGCGGTCGGCGAAATCCAGCCGGTGATGGCGGCGCGATCGCATGTGCACAGGCGCATGCACAACATCTACTTCAAGCCGGACCTTCCCGAACTTGCTCCTGATCACCCGGCGCTCCGCAAGGTCGAGACCATCAGCCATACGGTCTGCGCCGACCAGATTCCCGCCAGCACCGTGCTGGCCATCTACGAATACGAGCCGCTGCTGCGCTTCCTGGCGGCGGCGATGGGCAAGAGCAGGCTGCATGTCATGCAGGACCCACTGGCGCGCACCAATGTCATGGCCTACCGCGCCGGCGAAGCGCTGAACTGGCATTTCGACCGTTCGGAATTCACCACCACGCTCTTGCTGCAGGCGCCGGAGCGCGGCGGCGACTTCGAGTATCGCACCGATCTGCGGTCGGACGAGAACCCGAACTATGACGGCGTCGCAAAGCTGCTGGAAGGGCGCGATCCCGAAGCGAAAATCCTGCGCCTGAAGCCAGGCACGTTGAATGTATTCCGCGGCAAGAACACCGCGCATCGCGTCACCACCGTCGAGGGCGAGCGCGAGCGGATGATCGCGGTGTTTTCCTACTATGAGAAGCCGGGCGTGATGTTCAGCAACGAGGAGCGCGTCGGCTTCTACGGCCGCGCTGCTTGAGGCCAAAAGGCTGACACGCCACCCGCGCACAAGAATCCAGAAATGACCTCTTGTAGGATTGTCGACAATCTGCTTGTCTTGTTTCCGGCTCTCAATGGAGTGGCGACATGGCCAAGCTGGATTTCAGTCCGATCGCGGATACGACACGGCGGGCCGAGATCGTCGCGCTGCTCAGGCGCGCGATCCTGACCGGCCAGCTGGAACCCGGCCAGAAGCTCAATGAGCTCAGGATCGCCGAACAGATGCGGGTCAGCCGTGCGCCGTTGCGCGAGGCGATGCGCGAGCTGGTGCAGGAAGGCATCCTGACCAGCATTCCCTATGCCGGCACTTTCGTCATCGATGTCACCGCCAAGGACATTGACGACGCCTATTCGCTGAACAAGGTGCTCGATGAATTCGCCATCGAGCGGACCTGGAAGCTGCGCGACCAGCGCTTCTTCGACGAGCTCGACCGCCGCCACGAAGCGGTAAAGCAGGCGACGCGCGCGCTAGATACTACCCGCCAGATCGAGACCGCGCTGCAATTGCACGGGCTGATCTATGAGTGGGCCGACAATTCGGTGCTTCTGGAAACCTGGCAGCGGCTGACCAGCCGGCTGCAAATGTACTTTGCCCTGCACCAGCGGGCGCGCAACGAGCCGGTGCCGGCGGAAGATGTCCACGAGACCTATGTGCGGCTGCTGAAGGGCACCGATATGCGCGCCGCCCAGCGCCATGCGCGCGAGCATATCGACCTCGATTTCGAAGAGCTGCTTGCCTATACGCGCGGCCTCGAAAAACGCGCGGGCTCCTGACCCTCACCATCACAGCCAACGGACAGACAAAGTGCAGATCAAATCCATCAAGGCCTATCGTGTCGTGCAGCCTTTCGTGGACGGGCCCTACCGCATGTCCAAGGGGCGGGTCGCCGACTGCTTCGACGCGGTGATCGTCGCCATCACCTCCGACAGCGGCGTGACCGGCTGGGGCGAGATGGCGCCGCTCGGCAATTTCTACTCGGCCGCCTTTCCGGCCGGCACCCGCGCTGGCGTGGTGGAGATCGCGCCACATCTCATCGGCCAGGACCCGCGTGGCCTCGCCGGCATCGGCCGGCTGATGGATACGGTGTTCAAGGGCCATCCCTATATCAAGTCGGCGCTCGACATGGCGTGCTGGGACCTTGCCGCGCGCGCCGCCGACGTGCCGCTGGTGACCATGCTCGGCGGCCGCGAAAGCGATATGGCGGAGACCTACCGCGTCGTCACCCATGGCACGCTCGATCAGATGGCGGCACTGGCCAAAAGGATCATCGCCGAGGGCTGCCGCCGCCTGCAGGTCAAGGTCGGCGGCAACGTGCATGACGACATCGAGCGGGTGACGGCGGTCGCCTCGGCTGTGCCGAAAGGCACGGTGATTTTCTGCGACGCCAATGCGGGGTGGACGCCCTATCAGGCACGCCAGTTCGCCGACGCGACGCGCGGCATCGACTACACGTTCGAGCAGCCCTGCACCATGATCGAGGAGAACATGTCGGTGCGCCGCATGCTCGACAAGCCGATGGTGCTCGACGAGAGCGTTATCTCGCTGGAGGCGATGCTGGAAATTCACCGACTGGGCGCGGCCGACGGGCTGACGCTGAAGATCTCGCGGCTGGGCGGCGTGACCAGAACCCGGCAGATCCGCGACGTCGCCGTCGATCTCGGCTTCATGATCACGGTCGAAGATACGGGCGGCGCAGAAATCGATACGGCGGCGATGGCGCATCTGTCGCTGTCGACGCCGGCGGAACGCCGGCTGCATGCGATCGCCTTCCACGAATGGGTGACTGTGCGAACTGCCACCAACGCCCCACCGGTCACCGGCAGCCATATGGGCATTCCCGACGGCCCCGGCCTCGGCATCGATGTCGTGCCCGACCTGCTCGGGAAACCGTTCTTCGAGATCGGCTGAGATGAAGATCAAGCGCATCAAAGCAACGCCGA
Organism: Mesorhizobium sp. P2_F5; assembly: GCF_056403715.1. Classification (NCBI taxonomy): domain Bacteria; kingdom Pseudomonadati; phylum Pseudomonadota; class Alphaproteobacteria; order Hyphomicrobiales; family Phyllobacteriaceae; genus Mesorhizobium; species Mesorhizobium sp. P2_F5. The sequence continues at coordinate 69,612 of NZ_JBFUEY010000014.1, forward strand.
TCAACTACCGGCTCGAAGCCCCTTACGTCTGGGTGTTCGGCGAACTCGACGGCTTCTCGCCGACCATCGTCGAGGTCGAAACCGAAGACGGGCTGATCGGTATCGGCGAGGCGCCGACGCCGGCGGCCGCAGCCGTCATCAACGATGTGCTGGCGCAGCGGCTCGTCGGCCGCGACGCTTTCGACATAGCCGGCGCCGAGGAAGTCTGCCTGCCCTTCTGGAGCGGCGTGCAGTCGATCAACGACCGCACCCGCATCATGGCCTTCGGCGCTATCGAGGTGGCCCTGTGGGACCTGCGCGGAAGGGCGTGGAAGCAGCCGCTCTACCAATTGCTCGGTGGCGCCGTGCGCAAGGACATTCCCTTCACCGACTATTTTTCGCTGCGTGGCGATGGTGCGAAGGTGAAAGGCGAGAAGACGCCCGAAGAAGTCGCCGACTATTGCGTCGAACTGCATGAGCGCTTCGGCACCACCTTCTTCGAAGGCAAGTTCTCGACGGATGATCCGAAACTCTCCCTGAAGATGGTCGAGCTGATCCGCAAAAAGCTCGGCGACGATGTGATGATCCGCATCGATTCCAACCAGGCCTACTCGCTGGCCACGGCCAGGCAGCTGGCGCGGCCGCTTGAGGAGCTTGGCGTGCGCAACTGGGAGGATCCCGTCGCGACCATCGAGGAGATGCGTGAGCTGCGGCGTCACACCTCGATCCCGTTCTCGACCCACAATATCGACATTGCGCGCGCCATGGAGCTGAAGGTGCCGGACGCCTTTGTCGGCAACCCGACCGCGCATGGCGGCATCGGCCGCATGCAGCGCTTTGTCGGCGCCTGCGAGCATGCCGGCATCGACTACTGGTGCTACAGCGGCGACACCGGCGTCGGCAGCGCCTGCTACCTGCATCTGTGCGCGGCACTTGGCTGGATCCGGGAGCCCAACCAGTCGCTGTTTCGCATGCAGCCGATGGATATTATCGAGGAAGGGCCGTTCGTGCCGAAGAACAATGTCGTGCCGGTGCCGGAAGGACACGGCCTCGGCGTCAAGCTGTCGCAGGACAGGCTTGCCGCCTGCCATCGCGACTTCGCCCTGAACGGGCCGTGCAACAAATACCACGATCCGGAAAAGCCCGGCACCTATCGCCGGCTGCCTTTGAACTAGGCGGTTTTCCGCCCGCAATTGCGTCAAAACAACGAGGAGTGATCACACAAGCCGACAAGAGACGGATACAACAAGAGAAGCCTGCGGCTGGGACAACGATCACAAGCGCGCGGGACGAACGGGTTAAAAGCATTGCCTCGTGAAATCCGGTCCCTCTTCGCCGAAGGACCGGATGGACCGCCAAAAATCGCGTGCTACAGTCCCGGTCGAGAGACTTAGTTGACGGCCGGGATAAGGAGAACTCCCAGGAATTTCGTCAGCCATAAGAACGTACCAACCAACCAAAAATGCAGGGGAAAGGGTAGAACCCATGATCAAGAATTACCGCCTTCTCGACCTCGTCCGGCGCCAGCGCACGCCGCTCGAAAACCACCTCATCGACGGGCTCGTCGACGGCCGCGTCAGCCGCCGCGAATTCATTCGCCATGGCAGCCTGCTCGGCCTGTCGCTGCCGCTGCTCGGCGGCATCACCACGGCGGCCGGCTTCGGCGGCATGCCTTCACTCGCCCGCGCTCAAGGTGCGCCGGGCGCCACCATTCGCGTCGCCAGCAGCGTGCCGGCCGCGGCGATCGACCCGGTGACCATCGCCGATGCCGGCGGCCTTGTCGTCCTGCAGCAGGTGGCCGAATTCCTCTGCGTCGACGGCCCCGATCTGGTGCTGCAGCCGGCGCTGGCGGAGAGCTGGAAGCCGAACACCGACGGCACGGTGTGGACGTTCACGCTGCGCAAGGGCGTGAAATTCCACTCGGGCGGCGAGATGAAGGCCGACGACGTGGTGGCCAGCATCGACCGCCTCGCCGATCCGGCGAATTCCTCCAACGCGCTGTCGGTCTTCAACGGCATCCTGCAGAAAGGCGCCTCGAAGAAGGTCGACGACTATACGGTCGAATTCCACCTTGACGCACCGAACGGCAACTTCCCCTACATGCTGTCGTCGGACAACTACAACGCCGTCATCGTGCCAGCCAGCTACAAGGGCGACTACGAAAAGAGCTTCGACGGCACCGGGCCGTTCAAGATCGAAAAATACACGGCAAAAGTCGGCGCCTCCTTCGTCCGCAACGAGGACTATTGGGGACCAAAGGCACTGCCGGAGCGCACCGAATTCACCTTCTTCGCCGACACGCAGCCAATGATCCTGGCGCTGCAGGGCGGCCAGGTCGACATCATCAACCAGCTGCCAGTTTTGGCCGGCGTCGGCCTGCTCAGCGATCCGAACATAGACATCATCAGCCTGAAATCGGTCGCCCACCAGCAGCTGCATCTGCAGTGCGATGCCGATCCCTTCAAGGATTCGCGCGTGCGCCGCGCCATCGCGCTCAGCCTTGATCGCGACAAACTGGTCGCCGGACTGATGAAGGGCCGCGCCGTTGTCGGTAACGACAGCCCGTTTGCCTCCGTCTATCCCTCGACCGACCCGACCGTGCCGCAGCGCAAGCAGGATATCGCACAGGCCAAACAGTTGATGGAAGCGGCGGGCGCCGGCAAGGGCTTCAAGGTGACGCTGACCACCGAGCGCTATCTGGAAATCCCTGAATACGCCCAGCTTATCCAGAATGCGGTCAAGGAAATCGGTATCGAGCTCGAGCTCAACATCCTCGATCAAGGCGCCTATTATGGCGATGCGGTGTTCGGCAAATCGAACTGGCTGGATTCAGTGATGGGCATCACCGATTACGGCCACCGCGGCGTGCCAAACGTTTTCCTAGCCGCGCCGCTGAAGAGCGAGGGCACCTGGAACGCAGCGCACTTCAAGAACAAGGACTATGACGCGCTGGCGACCAGCTACATCGCCGCCCTCGACCTCGAAGCGCAGAAGGCGGATGCCGGCAAGATCCAGAAGCTGCTGCTCGAGGAAACGCCGGTGATCTTCGGCTATTTCTACGACTATCTGACGGCGACGGCGAAGGGCGTGACGGGCGTACAGCCGACAGCGATGTCGCAGCTGTTCCTCGAAAAGGCATCGAAGGCCTGAACACGAGGAAGAGCTGATCCCACAACCGCCAGCCCCAGGCCAGGGGCTGGCACCTGATGACTAGCCGGGACAGTGCGCATGGCGCCTGCCCGGCTTGGGCCATCGTGAATGATCCCACATTGACGTGTCCAATGGAGTCCAGAACCCTGCTCACTACCATGCATTGGGGGACATACGAGGTCAGGACCGAGAACGGCAGGCTCGTCGGTGTCGAACCGTGGAGCGGCGATCGCGATCCGTCGCCGATCGGCCAGTCCTTGCTCGGCGCCGCGCAGGGAAACATGCGCGTCGCGCGACCCGCCATCAGGCGCGGCTGGCTCGAAGGGGACAGATCGGCAGTCCGCGGCCGGCGGGGCGGCGAAGCCTTTGTCGAGGTGCCCTGGGAGAAGGCGCTCGACATCGTCGCGGCCGAGCTTGACCGGGTCCGCACCGCGCATGGCAACGCCGCGATCTATGCGGGATCGTACGGATGGGCGAGCGCCGGGCGATTCCACCATGCCCAAAGCCAGGTCCACCGCTTCCTCAACACAATCGGCGGCTACACAAGCTCGGTCCTCAGCTACTCCTACGGCGCGGGCGAGATCATCCTGCCGCATGTGCTCGGTGGGACCGACGGCCTCACCGGCAATCATTCCACCTGGGACGGGATCGAGCAGCACAGCCAGCTCATCGTCGCCTTTGGCGGGCTGCCTTGGCGCAATGCGCAGATCCAGGGCGGCGGCGCGGCACGCCATGAAGCCTCGGCAGCCTTGCAAAGGGCCGTCGCCAACGGCGCTCGGCTCATCAATGTCTCACCCGTGCGCGACGACGCGCCGCGCGGTGTGGAGACCGAATGGCTGCCGCTGCGGCCGAACAGTGACACCGCCGTCATGCTGGCGCTGTGCCATGTGCTGATCAGCGAGGGCCGTCACGACGAAGCCTTCCTGGCGCGCTACTGCACCGGCTTCGAGGTCGTGCGGGCCTATGTCATGGGCGAAAGCGACGGCCAGCCGAAGGATCCGGCCTGGGCGGCGGCGCTGAGCGGCATGACAGCGGAAAAAATCATCGCGCTGGCCAGGGAGATGGCAACCAAGCGCACCATGCTGATGGTCAGTTGGTCGCTGCAGCGTGCCGACCATGGCGAGCAGCCCTACTGGGCGGCGATCACGCTCGCCGCTCTGCTCGGCCAGATCGGATTGCCCGGCGGCGGGTTCGGCTTCGGCTATTCATCGACGAACGGCGCCGGACGGCCGGAGCTCGGCTTTCGCTGGCCGTCCGTGCCGCAGGGCCGCAACGGCGTACCGGATTTCATACCTGTGGCGCGTGTGGCCGACATGCTGCTCGATCCCGGTGGGTCGTTCGAATTCAACGGCGCTGAGCTGTCCTATCCCGATGTCAGGCTGGTCTACTGGGCCGGCGGCAATCCATTCCACCACCATCAGGATCTGAACCGTCTCGTCGAGGCGTGGCAGCGGCCGGAGACGGTCATCGTTCACGAGCCCTTCTGGACGGCGACGGCGCGCCATGCCGACATCGTGCTGCCGGTCACCACACCGCTGGAAAGGAACGATCTCGCCTTTTCGAACCGCGAAAACCACGTGGTCGCCATGAAACAGGCGATCGATCCGGTCGGGGAGGCACGTGACGATTATCGTATCTTCCGCGACCTGTCGGCGCGGCTCGGCACAAGCGAAGCCTTCACTGAAGGGCGCGAGGCCGACGAATGGATTCGCCTGCTTTACGACCAGGCAAGGGACAATGCGGCCGCGGCCGGAGTCGAGATGCCGCCATTCGACCGTTTCTGGCATGACGGCCACGCCGAGCTTGCCCGCAAGGTTACGTCGCAGACGTTCCTTGGCTCGTTCCGTGCCGATCCGCAGCAGCACCGGCTGGCGACCCCGTCAGGCCGTATCGAACTGTTCTCCGCGACGATCGATTCCTTCGGCTATGACGACTGTCCGGGCCATGCCGTGTGGCGGGAGCCGCGGGAGTGGCTGGGTAGCGACCTTGCCGGCCAATTTCCGCTGCATCTTTTGTCGCCGCAACCAGCCGACAAGCTGCACAGCCAGTATGACCACGGCTCGGTCAGCCGCGCCGGCAAGGTGTCCGGCCGCGCACCGCTGCAGATGAACCCGGCCGATGCCGCGGCGCGCGGCATCCTGGATGGAGAGATTGTCGTCGTCTTCAACGATCGCGGATCGTGCCTGGCCGGGGCAATCCTGACCGACGGGGTGATCCCCGGCGTCGTGCAACTGCCGACCGGCGCATGGTTCGACCCCGTCGAACCCGGGCAATCGCCCAGCCTGGAAAAGCACGGCAACCCGAATGTGCTGACGGCGGACCGGGGCACGTCGCGCCTTGCCCAGTCGCCGACCTGTAATTCGACGCTGGTCCAGGTGTCGCGATTTGCAGGCGCCGTTCCGCCGGTGACGGCGTTCGAGCCGCCTGTCATACTGAATTTGTCCGACGTCCCCGGCATGGCCGGCCTTTCATAGGAGTCGATGCCATTCTCTCCTTCCTCGCCCGGCGTGTGTCGCTGTCGCTCGTCACCCTGTTCCTGCTCTCGATCATGGTGTTTCTGGGCGGCCAGGTGCTGCCCGGAAATGTCGGGCGCGCCATATTGGGGCCGTTCGCCGACCAGCGCGCCGTCGATGCGCTGAACCACACGCTCGGCGTCGATCGTCCGCTGCTCACCCAATATGGCAGCTGGATCTGGAATTTCATCCAGGGCGACATGGGGACGTCCTATATCTTCCGCTCGCCGGTGGCGCCGTTCGTGCTCGATGCGCTCGTCAATTCGATGAAGCTCGCCGCGGTCGCCTTCGTGCTGGTGGTGCCGATCGGCATCCTCGGCGGCGTGATTGCCGCGCTCAACCTCAACCGCCCGCTCGACCGCATCATCAGCCTCGGCGGCCTGTCTGTGACGGTGCTGCCCGAGTTCGTAACCGGCATCATCCTGATCCTGATCTTCGGTGTCTGGCTGCGCTGGCTGCCGATTTCGGCGGCATGGCCGAAGAATGCCGGCTTCTTCACGCAGCTCTACTATCTGATCCTGCCGTCGCTGCCGCTGTTCCTGGTGCTGTTCGGCTATATCGCCCGCATGGCGCGTTCCGGCATGATCGAGGCGCTCGATTCCGACTATACGCGCACCGCCGTGCTCAAGGGCCTGCCGTGGCGCACAGTGATCTGGCGCCATGTGCTGCGCAACGCGCTGCTGCCGACCATCACAGTCATTGCCACGCAAACCGGCTATCTCATCGGCGGCCTCGTCGTCATCGAGACGCTGTTTCGCTACCAGGGCATCGGCTCGCTGATCTTCACCGCCGCGCGCGGCAAGGATTTCCCGATCCTCGAGGCCGGCATCCTGACCATCGGCATCGTCTATGCGGTGGCCACCCTTGCCGCCGACTTTCTCTATTCCGTGCTCAATCCACGCATTCGCCTGGGGACAGACCAATGAGCGCCACCGAAACCATACCGGCGCCCGACACCGCCGCCCGGCGCGGCCCCTGGGCCGAAGTGTTCTTCTCGCTGCTGCGGTCGCCGACTTTTCTCGTCGGTCTTGGCATCGTGCTGTTCTGGGTCGCCTGCGCGCTGTTCGGCGAGCATTTCGCGCCCTACGACCCGCTTGCCGACGACATCATCAACGCGCTGGCACCGCCTTCGGGCGAGCACTGGTTCGGCACCGACCAGATCGGCCGCGACGTCTTCTCGCGCGTCATCGTCGGCTCGCGCGACATCCTGACGGTTGCGCCGCTGGCGACGTTGCTGGCGACGGTGGCCGGCACCGCGCTCGGCCTTTTCACCGGCTATTTCCGGGGCATTGTCGACGACATCGTCAGCCGCATCCTCGAAGCCTTCATGGCCATCCCCGTGGTCATTGTCGCCTTGCTGGCAATCGTCGCGCTCGGCACCTCCAAGGCAACCGTCATCGTCGTCATCGGCCTGAGCTTCGCGCCGATCATTGCCCGCACCGTGCGCTCGGCCGTGCTGGCCGAACGCGAACTCGACTATGTCGCTGCTGCCCAGCTCCGGCATGAGAGCGCCCTGCATACGATGTTCGTCGAAATCCTGCCCAACGTCATTCCGCCGATCCTCGTCGAGACAACGGTGCGTCTCGGCTATGCGATCTTCGCCGTTGCCACGCTTTCCTTCATGGGCTTCGGCATCCAGCCGCCCTCGCCCGACTGGGGACTGTCGATCTCCAGCAATTACGGCATGATCGGCGGCGGCTTCTGGTGGACGGTGCTGTTCGACGCGCTCGCCATCGCCTCGCTGGTGATCGGCGTCAATCTGGCGGCCGACGGCGTTCAGGGGGCGCTCAATGACTGAGAAAGCCGCCAACGCACTCGAACTCCATGACCTCTCCGTCGCCTACCGCGTCAATGGCCGCAACCGCGCGGTGCTGCGCAATCTCAGCCTGAACATCGGCCAGGGCGAGGCCTATGGGCTGGTCGGCGAATCCGGCTGCGGTAAGTCCACGGTGGCGCTCACCGTGGTGCGCTATTTGCCGCGTAACGGCTCGATCACCGGCGGGGCGATTTCGCTCGACGGCCAGGATGTGATGAAGCTCGACGCCGAAGCACTCAGGCGCGCCCGCGCCGACAGCGTGTCGATGGTCTATCAGGACCCAGGCAAGGCGCTGAACCCGTCGCTGCGCATCGGCCGTCAGCTGACCGAGATTTTCGAACTCGGCGGTGTGACCGGACAGGCGGCGGAAGACCGCGCCATCGCCATGCTGAACCGTGTGCGCATTTCCGATCCGAAGAGCGTCATGCAGCGCTATCCGCACCAGCTGTCGGGCGGCATGCAGCAGCGCGTGGCGATTGCCATGGCGCTGGCCAACGATCCGACCATGCTGATCCTCGACGAGCCGACGACCGGTCTCGATGCGACGGTGGAAGCCGAGGTGCTCGACCTGATCGCGCAGTTGCGGCGCGAACTTTCGGCCTCGATCCTGTTCATCAGCCACAATCTCGCCGTCGTCTCCAACATGTGCGACCGGGTCGGCGTGCTCTATGCCGGCATGCTGGTCGAGGAAGGGCCGACGGATCGCGTGTTCAGCGATCCGCGCCATCCCTATACGGTGGCGCTGCTGCGCTGCCTGCCGCGCGGCGGCCAGCGCAAAGACCATGGCCGCCTCGACACCATACCGGGCTTCCTGCCCGGCATCGGCGCCACCATCAAAGGCTGCGCCTTCGCCGACCGCTGCGCGCTGGCGACGGACCGCTGCCGCACCGAATTGCCACCCCTCTATGAGCTTGACGATGGCCATGGGGGTGTGCGGCTGTCGCGCTGCCACTATCACGAGCAGGCGCAGGCGCTGCCGCGCGCTACGCCAAGCGATGTCTCGGTCCCCGCTCGCAAGGAAGCGCCGGCGGTGCTGCGCGTCGAGGGGCTGAACAAGACCTATGCCAGCCATGGCCATGCGCTGCGGGCGGTGAAGGATGTCTCGGTCAGCCTGAAGCCCGGCGAGACGCTGGGCCTGGTCGGCGAATCCGGCAGCGGCAAGACGACCTTCGCCCGGCTGCTGCTCGGTCTCGTGCCGCCCGACGAAGGCGGCACCATCGAGCTCGAAGGCAAGACGCTGGCGCCCAGGCTGGAGAACCGCAGCGACGACCAGATCAAGGCGATGCAGATCGTCTTCCAGAACCCGGATTCGGCGCTCAACCGCTCGCATTCGATCCGCCATTTGATTAGCCGGGCGTTGAAGCGGCTGGCCGGCTTGAAGGGTGCTGCATTGCAGGCCCGCCTCGAAGAACTCGTCCGTTCGGTGCGGCTTACCGACCGGCATCTCGCCGTCAAGCCGCGCCAGCTGTCGGGCGGTCTGAAGCAGCGCGTCGCCATTGCGCGCGCCTTTGCCGGCGAGCCGCGTATCGTCGTCTGCGACGAGCCGACCTCGGCGCTCGACGTTTCGGTGCAGGCGGCGATCCTCAACCTGCTTGCCGACCTGCAGTCGAAGGAAGATGTCAGCTACATCTTCATCTCGCACGACCTTGGCGTGGTGCGTTACCTCTCTGACAAGATCGCCGTGCTCTATCTCGGCCGCATCATGGAGCTCGGGCCGTCCGAAAACGTCTTTGCCGGGCCGCATCACCCCTATACGGAAGCGCTGCTGTCGGCGGTGCCAAAACTCGACCAAACCGAGACGACGCGCATTCGCCTCGACGGAGAAATCCCCAGCGCCACCAATCCGCCGTCGGGCTGCGTGTTCCACACACGCTGTCCGCGCAAGATCGGCGCGATCTGCGAGGAAAAGGAGCCGCCGCTCAGCGAAGCCCAGCCCGGCCATTCGATCCGCTGCCATATTCCCTATGCGGAGCTGGCAAGGCTGCAGGCGCCGAAGCAGCCAGTGCCTGCCTGAGGCGCTAAAGCGCGTCGCGTTTGAACGGGTTCAGGCGACGCGCTTTAGCTCTTTGTTTTGTGCATGTCGTTCTCTCAAAACCGGGACCACTTTTGAGCGACATGCATTAGCCCCGATAGGTATCGGCCATGCTGAAGACGCGATCGCCTTCGGCAAACCCTTCAGCCGCGGTCCAGTCCTTTGCCAACGCGCGCAATCCGTCGAGCGCGACATTGAGCGTATCCGACGAGGCGGGGTTGGCGGGATAGGCGAGATAGATCGGCCGCTGGAAGACCGGTGCATCCTCGATGCGGCGTATTTCGCCGCGCTCGATATGGCCGCTGACGGCGCTGAGCGGCAGATAGGCGGCAGCCTGCTGCGACAGCACATGCTGCAGGCCGATGAACACCAGCCCGGCCGATATGGCCGGCTTGATCATGCCGGCAAAGGCGCGGTCGTGTTCGATGCGGAACTCCAGTCCCCAGTCCATGAAAATGTAGTTCTCGGCCCATGGTCTGGTCTGGGTGGCATGCTGGACAAGCACGACCTGATCGACGGCCAGCGTCTCGTAGACGACGCCGGGATGCGGCCGCGGCAGATAGAGGATGCAAATGTCGAGCAGGCCTTCGGCCAGCTGGTCGATCGCCTGGTCGGGGAAACTGCCTTCGAGCCGGAGCGCGACGTTGGGCCGCCTTTCGCGCATCCAGGCGATCCAGGACGAGGTGATGCGGTCCCACAGATAGGCGGGTGCGGTCAGCCGCAGCAGCGTCTCATAGCCATCGGGAACGGCGATGTCCTGCCGCGATTGTTCCCAGGTGCGGGTGATCGAGGAAGCGTGCGGCAGGAACTGGCGGCCGGCCGGCGTCAGCGTGACGCCATCGCGGTCGCGCACGAAAAGCCGGCGCCCCAGTTGCTCCTCCAGGCCCCTGATCCGCGCGCTGACCGTCGACTGGGCGAGGTTCAGCCGGCTGGCGGCGACGGTGAAGCTGCCATGGGTGGCAACCTCGAGAAAACTGCGCAGATTTTCAGTGTCCATGATTTGGCTCCACCATCGAAAATTTCGATGGCCGCCATCAAAAAATATCGCTTTCCGGTCGGGGTCAACAGTGAACTATTTAGCGGAGCCCCCCGCGAAAACAGGAATGCCGCCCATGCCGAAGCATTTCCAGACCATCGATGCCGCCCGCAAGACCTTAAGCGCCATCGAAAATTCCGCTGTCGACGAATTGCTGGCCGGCCGCATCGGCCGGCGCGATTTCCTCAGGCATGGCAGCATGCTCGGCCTGTCGCTGCCGTTCCTCGGCAGCCTTGTCGCGGCGGTGGGTTACGGCACGCAGCCTGCCCGCGCCGAGGGCAAGCCGGGCGGCACGGTGCGCGCCGGCATCGCCACGCCGGGCGGCGCCATCGACCCCGTCACCTATTATGACAGCGGCAGCTATCAGCTGGTGTTCCAGACCGCCGAGTTTCTCTGCGTCACTCAGCCGGACCTCACCCTAAGACCGGTGCTGGCCGAAAGCTGGGCGCCGAACGAAGACGGCAGCGTGTGGACCTTCAAGCTGCGCAAGGGCGTCAAATTCCACAATGGCGAAGAGTTCAAGGCCGACGACGTCGTCGCCACTTTCGACCGGCTGGCCGATCCCGCCGGCGCCTCCAACGCGCTGTCGGTGTTCAAGGGCCTGCTGTCGAAAGGCGGCACCCAGAAGGTGGACGACCACACCGTCGCCTTCCATCTCGACGCGCCAAACGGCAGCTTTCCCTATTCGGTGTCGATCGACAATTACAACGCCGTCATCCTGCCGGCGAGCTACAAGGGCGACTACGAAAAGACCTTCGAAGGTACTGGGCCCTTCCGGCTGGAAAGCTACACGCCCAAGGTCGGCGCAACCTTCGTGCGCAACCCCGACTATTGGGGCGAAAAGGCGCTACCCGACCGGCTAGAATTCAAATTCTACGGCGACGTGCAGCCGCGCATCCTGGCGCTGCAGGCGGGCGAAGTCGACCTGCTCGACGCCGTGCCGCTCGATGTCAGCCAGGTGGTGCTGAACAGCCCCGATATCACGGTGCTGCGCGTTGCCTCGACCGCGCACCGCCAGTTGCACATGCGCTGCGACATGGCGCCGTTCACCGACAAGCGCGTGCGCCAGGCGTTGGCGCTCTGCATAGACCGCTCCAAGCTGGTCGATGGTCTTTGCCGCGGCATGGCGGCGACCGGCAATGACAGCCCGTTCGCGCCGGCCTTCCCGGCTACCGACAAGTCGATCCCGCAGCGGGCGCAGGACATCGCCAAGGCCAAGCAACTGATGGAGGCCGCCGGCCTTGCCAACGGCTTCGACATCACGCTGACGACACTGCGCTATTCCGACATTCCGGGCTATGCGCAACTGTTCCAGAATTTTGCCAAGGAGATCGGCGCCCGCATCGCGCTCAACATAGAGGACCAGGACAAATATTACGGCAAGGCGGTGTTCGGCCAGTCCGACTGGCTGGACAGCCCGCTCGGCATTACCGACTACGCGCATCGCAGTGTGCCGAACGTCTTCCTGAAGAGCCCGCTGGTCAGCGACGGGCCGTGGAACGCGGCGCATTTCAAGAACACCGCCTATGACGGTATGGTCACCTCCTATCTGAAGGCGCTCGACATCGGCGCGCAGCGCAGTGCGGCCTCCGACATCCAGAAGCTGCTGCTCGACGAGACGCCGGTCATCTTCAGCTATTTCCCCGACCTTCTGGTGCCGGTGCGCAAGAATGTCAGCGGCCTGCCGCCGATTGCGGCCGGGCTGCTGCTCGATCGCGTATCCGTGGGGTAGAGGATCCCGGACTGAAGGCCCGCGTGACAAAAGCGATCAGGTTTTGCTGCGTTGACCTTCGGTTCGGGTTTGATCGTGCTCAACAAGAACCTCATCCGGCTCAAGCCATGCACCAGCGTTCAGCCACAAAAGACAAGAAGCGGGAGACTACCATTCGCAAGTCCCATCTGCGCGGTCGCGGACCGCATTTCCCGGTGCTCGACCAGATCGTCCAGTACGAGTTCGAGCCCGGCTACGTCGCCTTCACCATGCCGTCGCTGAAACGGCTGCGGGTGCAGGTGGGATCGATGACCGTCGCCGACACGACGAGAGCGCTGGTGTTCCACGAATCCGATCACCTGCCGGTCTATTATTTCCCGATAGAGGATGTGCGCGAGGAGTTCCTGCTGCCCTCGAAGACGACGACCGAAGATCCCTACAAGGGCACCGCCACCTTCTACTCGCTCAATACCGGCATCACGCTGGTCGAGGATGGGGCATGGCGCTATCTCGATCCGGCCAAGGGTTGCCCGCCGATCGCAGGCTATATGTCGTTCGTGTGGAGCAAGATGGGCCACTGGTTCGAGGAGGATGAGGAGATTTTCGTCCACGCCCGCGATCCGTTCCGCCGGGTCGACTGCCTGCCCTCGTCACGGCGGGTGCAGGTCATCCTCGACGGCGAGCAAGTGGCGGATTCGCGCCGCGGCGTGTTCCTGTTCGAGACTGGGCATCCGGTGCGCCACTATCTGCCGATCGCCGACACCAGGCTCGATATGTTCGCGCCCAGCCGCTACATCTCGCGCTGCCCCTACAAGGGCATCTCCAACTATTACCACGTGACGACCGCCACCAAGCGGCACGAGAACATGGTGTGGTACTATCCCGAGCCGGTGCACGAGGCCGAGCGCATCAAGGGGCTGGTGTGCTTCCACCACGAACTGGTCGACAAGATCCTGGTCGACGGGGCGGAAATATCGAAAGAGGCCACGGCGGCGTCGGACGGATATTTCTGAGGGGCGCGTCCCCGTCATCATCGTCGGGTGGCAGGCGGCGCCAAATGGCGGCCGCAGCGATCCGTCACGCCCCCCTCTGTCCTGCCGGACATCTCCCCCACGAGGGGGGAGATTCTGCGGCGCGTCATGACTGGAGGAAGCGATATGGCCCATCCGCAATTTGCAGCGGAACTTCTGCAGCGCGCTGAAGCCCAGGGGCCTATCACCATCGGCCTGGCCGGCGCCGGGCAGATGGGCACCGACATCGTCGTCCAGGTGGCGCTGATGCCGGGCATGCGGATCGGTGCCATTTCCGAGGTGCGGCCGCAAGCGGCGATCGATGCAGCGCTGCTGGCCGGCCATGACCGCTCCGACATCGTGCAGGCCGCCAATGCCTCGGCCATCGACCGCGCCATCGAGGCCGGCAAGATCGCGGTCACCGAAGATTTGCATGCGCTGGCTGCGGCCGGCCGCATAGACGTCATCATCGACGCCACCGGCAATCCCAACATCGGCACGCTGTTTGCGCTCGAAGTGATGAAGAACGGCAAGCACATCGTCATGCTCAATGTCGAGGCCGACATCACCATCGGCCGCTTCCTCAAGGAGGAAGCCCGCAAGGCCGGCGTCGTCTACACGGGTGCTGCCGGCGACGAACCTGCCTGCACGCTGGAGATCATCGGCTTTGCCCGCAGCCTCGGCTTCAACATCATCGCCGCCGGCAAGGGCAAGAACAACCCGCTGAAGTTCGATGCCATGCCTGACGACTATGCCAAGGAAGCGGCCGAGCGCAACATGAATGCGCGCATGCTGGTCGAGTTCGTCGACGGCTCCAAGACGGCGATCGAAATGGTGGCGATCGCCAACGCCACCGGCCTGGTGCCCGACGTGCCGGGCATGCACGGCCCGACCGCGTCGCTGAAGGAGCTCGCCAGTGTGCTCTGCCCGCGCGAAGATGGCGGCGTGCTGCACCGCAAGGGCGTGGTCGACTATTCCATCGGCAAGGGCGTGGCGCCTGGCGTTTTCTGTATCATCGAAACCAGGCACCCGCGCGTGATGGAGCGCATGATCGACCTGAAGGTCGGCAAAGGCCCCTATTTCACGATCTTCCGGCCCTACCACCTGACCAGCCTGGAAGTGCCGCTGTCAGCGGCGCGCGCCGTTGTCTACAAGCGCGCCGACATGGAGCCGCTCGACCATCCGGTGGCCGAGGCAGTGGCGGTGGCCAAGAGCGACCTCGGCGCCGGGCAATCGCTTGGCATGATCGGAGAGACCGACTATCGCGGCTTTGCCATGACCTGGGAGGACGCGCGCGCCAAGGGTGCGCTGCCGCTCGGGCTTGCCGAACGCGCCAAGGTGGTCAAGCCGATCAAGACCGGCGACTTCCTCACCTATGAAAATTGTGTACCCGACGATTCGATGGTGATAACGCAGATCCGCCGTCGTCTCGACCAGTCGGACGGACGGTTCGTGACCAACGCCGCCTGAACCCTTCGGGAATAGCTGTGATGGACGATGTCGTTATCGGGATCGATGCCTCGACGACGGCGGTGAAGGCGATCGCTTTCGCGCGCGACGGCGTGGAGCTGTTCCAGGCGCGCGAAACCTATCCGCTTTCAAACCCGAAGCCCGGCCATTTCGAGCAGGATGCCGAACATTGGTGGGCAGCCCTTGTCGGCGCGCTGAAGGAGGTCACCGACAAGATAGGAGCGGCGCGCGTAGCGGCGATCGCCATCGCTCATCAGCGCGAGACCTTCACGCTGATCGATCATGCCGGCAAGCCGCTCATTCCGGCGATCCTGTGGCTTGATGAGCGCGCCCGGCCGCAGGTCGCCAGGCTGTCGGCCGAGCTCGGCCGCGAAGAGATCCGCGACTGGAGCGGCAAGCCGCCGGACCCGACGCCGGCACTCTATGCCATTGCCTGGCTGGCGGAGCACCAGCCGCAGGTGCTCTACAGCGCCGCCGCACTCGTCGACGTGCACGGCTTCTTTGTCCATCGGCTGACCGGCCGTCTCGTCACCAGCACGGCAAGTGCCGATCCGCTCGGCCTGCTCGACGTCGCGACAGGACAATGGCACCCCGAACTCATCGCGGCCGCGGGACTTAGGCCCGAGCAGTTGCCGGCGCTGGTCGGTCCCGGTGAAATCTGCGGCGGACTCGCCGAAAGCATTGCGCAGCTGACTGGCCTGAAGGCCGGTACGCCAATCGTCGCCGGTGCCGGCGACGGCCAGGCTATGGGCCTCGGCATGGGTGTCTATGGCGCCGGCAAGAGCTATCTCTCGCTCGGCTCCGGCGTCGTCTGCGGCTGCTATTCTGGCACGGTCACCACATCGGATGCGTTTCGCACACTGGTCTCGCCGACCGGCTCCGGCTTCATGCTGGAGACCGTGCTGCGCTCGGGCATGCAATTGGTCGACTGGATCGTGCGCACCACCGGCGCGGCTTCCGCAGCGGAGTTGGAGAAGCTTGCGGTCGATGTCACGGCCGGCAGTGACGGCCTGCTGGTCATGCCCTATTGGGCCGGCGTCATGAGCCCCTATTGGGATGGCGCGGCGCGTGGCGCCGTTGTCGGCCTGTCGCTCAACCATGAGCCCAGGCATCTCTTTCGCGCAACGCTGGAAGGCATCGCTTTCGAGCAGGCCATCGCCAGCGAGGCGATGGAAGCCGAGAGCGGCGGCAAGCCGGAGGAGATGATCGCCGCCGGCGGCGGCACCAATTCGGCGCTGCTGATGAAGATCATGTCCAGCGTTCTCGAGCGGCCGCTGTTCGTGTCGCCGGTCAACGAGGCGGCCGCACTCGGCGCGGCCATACTGGCGGCCTCGGCGATCGGCTGGTTCGCCTCGCCGGAAGAGGCGGCGAAGGCGATGGCGGCCGCGTCGGCCCGGCGTGTCGATCCGGACACCGCGCTGGTGCGGGCTTACCGGGCGCGCAAGGCGATCTACCGCGATCTTTATCATGCGACGCGCGATATTCATGCGCGACTGGGTGAGGTTGGGCAGGTTTAGTCAGTGAGAGCTGGCRGGACAGAGGGGGGCGCGAAGGATCGCTACGCCACCGCCTTCTTTTGATTGTCGCGGCAGGATCCCGGGGACGTGCTTGACCTCCGCCGTGAAATCTCTGCAAAATACTACCGGCCGAGCAAGCCCTTGGCCGCATCCTCATCGGTAATGAGCACCGAAATCCTGGTGTTGGCGAGTGCCGCGCGCATGACGGCGATCTTCTCCTGCCCACCCGAAACCAGGATGATGTTGGGAATGTCGGACAGATCCTGCAGCGGATAGGCGCAGACGCGGCGGTTGACCTCATGGTCGACCGGGCGGCCCTCGGCGTCGATGAAGTGGCAGAGCAGGTCGCCAACCGCGCCGGCTGCCTGCAGCTCCTCGAGTTCGCTCGGTTTGATAAAGCCGTAGTTGGCGATCGGGCTGTCATTGGAGAATGAGCCGACGCTGAGCACGGCGATGTTGGCCCGCCGCGCTCGGAAGACGACGTCCTGGACGCTGCGCTGGCTCATGAAGGCATCGCGCTGCTCGGGCCTGTCGGCATAGACCGGCACCGGCAGAAGAAAACATTCGGCGCCGATCTTTTCGGCGAACTCCCAGGCGCTTTCTGTCGGGTTGAGCGGCTGCGCATGGGTGAGGCCGCCGAGCATCGAAACGACCGTGGTTCTGGCGATCGGCCGCCTCGGCAATTCGTTGATGGCGAATTTCAGCGTGCGGCCCCAGCCCAGCGCAATGACATCGCCGGCATTGACGTTGTCGGCGAGATAGGCGGCGGCGGCGTGGCCTATCATCAGCGGCGCGTTGCTGCGGTCGGCGGCTGATGGCACCACGACGGCCTGACTGAGCCCAAAGCGCTGCTTCAGGCTTTCCTCAAGCTGCACGCATTCGACGACACTGTCGCGAATGCGGAACTGGACAATGCCCTCCTCGCGGGCGGCGGATAGAATGCGGTGCACCTTGATGCGGCCGACGCCAAGGATCTCGGAGATGCGCTCCTGCGTCAGGCCCTCGACATAGTAGTGCCAGGCAGCGCGGGCCTTCAGCTCGGCATCGGGGAAGCGCGAGGCCTTCTCATTTTCGACGGTCGCCATGCTCGTGCTCTCCCGCGGCAGATTTCGGAAATCTTTTCCGCAAAGCGCCGCCCCCTGGCCTTCCCTAGGACAAACCGCCCGGTGGCGCAAACCATCGCCGAATGGCTCAACGGCTCTTGACAATTTTCTAATGAACAGTTTAGCTGAACAAAATTGCATATCAAAGATAAATTGTTCACAGGGAGGTGCCTGGTGAACAAGAGCGGACGGCGGGCCAGCGCCGTTTCGCTGACGGAGGAGACGAAGTGGCCGTGAGCAATGATGCAGGCGAGTTGAAAGCCGCGACCGGCGCGCAAGGCGCGACGAGCACGAGGCTTTCGGCGCTGTTCGCCGGAACCATGGGACCGTTGATCGGGCTGGTGCTTTTGTGCCTGGCGCTGACGCTGACCACCGACACATTCCTCACCGTGCGCAACATCCTCAACGTGCTCGACCAGATCACCGTGCTCGGCATCATGGCGATCGGCATGACGCTGGTCATCCTGATCGGCGGCATCGATCTCTCGGTCGGCTCGGTGCTGGCGCTGGCCGCCATGGTGATGGGCTTCGTTGCCCACCCCGATTATCTCAATCTCGGGCTTGCGGCCGGCGTCGTCGCCGCACTGGTCGTCGCCGGTCTTTGCGGACTGGTGTCCGGCCTGCTGGTGACCGTCACCCGGCTACCACCCTTTATCGCCACGCTGGCGATGATGTCGGTGGCGCGCGGTCTTGCCAACATGATCACTGACGGCTCGCAGATCGTCGGCTTCCCCGACTGGTTCACCAACCTGTCGATCATCCGCCATCTCGGCTTTCTGTCGGTCACCGTCGGGCTGATGATCGTGCTGGCGATCATCTTCGCCATCTTCCTCAACTACCGCGCCACCGGCCGCAGCCTCTACGCCATCGGCGGCAGCGCCGAAGTGGCCCGGCTCTCCGGCATTCCGGTGAAGTCGCTGACCAACTGGGTCTACGCTATCTGCGGCGTGCTCGCCGGGCTTGCCGGCATCGTGCTGGCGGCGCGGCTGGATTCGGTGCAGCCGAGCTCCGGCCTTGGCTATGAGCTCGACACCATCGCCGCCGTGGTGATCGGTGGCGCCAGCCTGTCGGGCGGCGTCGGCTCGATCGGCGGCACTGCGGTCGGCGTGCTCATCATCGGTGTGCTGCGCAACGGGCTCAATTTGCTCGGTGTCTCGCCCTTCATCCAGCAGGTGGTGATCGGCGTGGTGATCGCGCTGGCGGTCGCCACCGACACTTGGCGTCGGCGAGGTCAATGAGAAATTCGCCCGGAGCGTCCGGGCGATAGGCGGATCGGTCGATCCGAAACTGGGATGTTCCAAGGGGCGCGATGCGCAGGCGGGACAGTTTGACTATCAACGGAGGAAACACATGCTGACCAAACGTTCACTGCTGCTTGCCGCGGCCGCAATCATTCCCCTGCTCGGCCTGACCGACATGGCCTCGGCCAAAGAGGCCAAGAAGCTCGGCCTCGCCGTCGCCAACCTGCAGGCCGACTTCTTCAACCAGATCAAGCAGTCGGTCGAAGCCTACGGCAAGGAGAAGGGCATCGAGATCGTCACTGTCGACGCCAAGGGCGATTCGGCGACGCAGGTCAGCCAGGTGCAGGATTTGATCACGCAGAACATCGACGCGCTGATCTACATTCCGGCCGGCGCCACCGCCGCCACCGTGCCGACCAAGACAGCCAAGGCAGCCGGCATTCCGGTGATCAATGTCGACCGCAACGCCGACGGCGCGCCCGGCGACACCTTCATCGCCACCAACAGCGTCGCCTCGGCGCAAGCGGTGTGCGACTACATTGCCAAGCAGGCCGGCGGCAAAGGCGAGCTGATCATCATCCATGGCCAGAAGGGCACGACGCCCGAGGTCGACCGCTCGAAGGGCTGCGGCGAAGCGCTCAAGGCCTATCCCGACATCAAGGTGGTCGGCGAATTGTGGAGCGAAGGCTGGCACCAGGACGAAGGTTTCAAGCTGACGCAGGACCTTTTGCAGTCGCATCCTGATGTCTCCATCGTCATCGGCCAGGCCGATGCGCTGGCGCTGGGTGCGGCACAGGCGGTCAAGGTCGCCAATCCCGGCCACAAGGTCTGGGTCGCCGGCTTCGACGGTGACGTAGCGGCGCTGAAGGCGCTGAAGGACGGCGTGTTCGACGTCACCGCGACGCAGCAGACGCAAGGCATGGGCAGGCTCGCCGTCGATGCGGCGATCAAGCTGGTGGCTGGCGAAAGCATTCCGGCCGAACAGCTGCAGGATGCGACGCTGACCACCAAGGACAATGTCGAGCAGTTCATCGCCAAGCATCCGTAAGCTGCGGCACCGCTTAAGAGAGCGCCACGATGTCCCCTGAACCTCGCCACAGCGAAAGCCCGCACAACGGGCTCTTCGTCAACGGCCTCTGCAAGAGCTACGGACCGGTCCAGGTCCTGGCCGATGCGAGCTTCGAGGTACGGCCAGGCGAGGTCGTGGCGCTGCTCGGCGAAAACGGTGCCGGCAAGTCGACTGTGTCCAATATCATCGCCGGCTCGATCAGGGCCGATGCCGGCACCATCAGCTGGCGGGGGAAACCCTATTCCCCCGCCTCGCCCGCCGCGGCCATCGATGCCGGCGTCGGCATGATCCATCAGGAACTGAAGCTGCTGCCGGACCTGTCGGTGGCGGAAAATGTCTATGTCGGGCGGCTGCCGATGCGCGGCGGCCGCATCGACCGTGCTGAGATGAACGCCAAGGCCTCGGCGCAATTGAAGCGGCTTGGCCTCGACGTCTCGCCCGAGCGCAAGGTACGCACACTGCGCATCGCCGCCCAGCAGCAGGTCGAGATCGCCAAGGCGCTGACGCTGAATGCTGAATTGCTGATCTTCGATGAACCGACAGCAGCGCTCGGCGGTGAGGAAACGGAACTGCTGTTCCAGCAGATCCGCAAGCTCAAGGCGGAAGGCATGTCCTTCATCTACATCAGCCATCGGCTCGATGAGATCGCGCAGATCGCCGACCGCGTGGTGGTAATGCGCGACGGACGCATCGTCGCGCGCCACGAGCGCGCCGACGTGTCCGTGCGCACCGTGGTCGAGCAGATGGTCGGCCGCTCGGTCGAGCGGATGTTCCCGCATCTGTCGCCATCGCGCGAGGAAACGCTGCTTGAGGTCGAGAACTTGTCCTCGCCAGAGAAGAGTTTCAACAATGTCTCCTTCTCGGTCAAAGCTGGCGAGATCCTCGGCATTGCCGGATTGATCGGCGCCGGCCGCACCGAACTGGTGCGGGCGATCGCCGGCGCCGATCCGATCTCGTCGGGCTCGGTGCGCGTCGCCGGCAAACCGGTGCATCTCAGCGGGCCGGCGGCAGCGATCAAGGCCGGTGTCGTGCTGGTGCCGGAAGACCGCAAGGCGCAAGGCGTGGTGCTCGACCAGACCATCGGCGAAAACCTGGCGTTCGGCAATTTCGACCATGTCGCGCCGAAGGGCTGGGTATTTCCTAAAGCAGTGCAGAAATTCGCCGAGGCGGGCATCGCAAGGCTCGGCGTCAAGGGCAAGCCGAACCAGGCTGTCTCAAAACTTTCCGGCGGTAACCAGCAGAAGGTGATCATCGCCAAATGGGTGTCGCGGCCGCCGAAGGTGTTCATCCTCGATGAGCCGACGCGCGGCATCGATGTCGGCGCGCGCGCTGCGATCTACGACGTGATCGCCGACCTCGCCCGCTCCGGCATGGCGGTCGTGGTGGTCAGCTCCGACCTCGAGGAAGTGCTGGGGCTGTCGCACCGCGTGCTGGTGCTGAGCCGCGGCCGCCAGCGCGGCATTCTCGACCGCAGCGAAGCCAGCAATGTCACGGTCATGGAACTCGCGACGAGCTGAGCAAGGGGATCGGAACACAGCGCAGCAGGTGATACCCTCCCAGGCACCGGACCGCGCGGGGCGCTAACCCAGGAGTTGGCGCCCCTTCATTTCAGGGAGAGAGACACACATGAAATTATTCGATCTCAGCGGCGACGTGGCGCTGGTGACGGGCGCCGGCAGCGGCATCGGCCAATCCATCGCCATCGGGCTAGCCGAAGCCGGCGCCGATATTGCCTGTTTCGGCCATGCCTCGAAAGGCGGGCTGGAAGAGACCGCGCACAGGATCGCCGCGCTTGGCCGCAAGGCGCTGGTGCTGACCGGGACGGTAACGTCGGAGGATGACCTCGCGGCGGCGGTCGCGCGCACGGAGAAGGAGCTCGGCGCGCTGACCATCGCCGTCAACAATGCCGGCATCGCCGGCGCCGAACCGGCCGAGACGCTGCCGCTTGAGACATGGCAGAAGATCTATGACGTCAATGTCAGCGGCGTGTTCCTGTCCTGCCAGGCCGAGGCGCGCGCGATGCTTTCGCGCCGCAAGGGTTCGATCGTCAACATCGCATCGATGTCGGGCTCGATCGTCAATCGCGGCTTGACCCAGGCGCACTACAATTCGTCGAAAGCCGCCGTCATCCACATGTCGAAGAGCCTCGCCATGGAATGGGCCGATCGCGGCCTGCGCGTCAATGTGGTGAGCCCAGGCTACACGCTGACGCCGATGAACAAGCGGCCGGAAGTCGCCGAACAGATCAAGATCTTCGAGCGCGATACGCCGATGGGGCGCATGGCGACGCCGGAAGAGATGGTCGGCCCGACCGTGTTTCTGGCCAGCCGCGCTGCGAGTTTCGTCACCGGCATCGACCTGATCGTCGATGGCGGTTTTGTCTGCTGGTAGGAGAAGAAAAAGTGCAGAAGCGTTTTGAAGGCAAGACGGCAGTTATCACCGGCGCGAGCGGCGGTATCGGTGCGGCGATGGCCAAGCGCTTTGCCGAGGAAGGTGCTGCGGTCGTGGTCAGTGCCATCGATGCCCGCGTTGAAGAGGTCGCCGCCAGCCTTAAAGCGGCGGGCGCCAAGGTCACTTCGATGCGCATGGACGTGACCAAGAAGGATGAGGTCACAGCTCTTTACGACCTCGCCGAAAAGCAATTCGGCCGCGTCGACATTTCGGTGCAGAATGCCGGCGTCATCACCATCGCCCGGATCGAGGCGATGACCGAGGCCGAGTGGGACAAGGTGATGGCGGTCAACACCAAGGGCGTGTTCCTGTGCTGCCAGGAAGCGATCACCCGCATCCGCAAGCATGGCGATGGCGGCCGCCTGATCAACACGGCGTCTGGCCAAGCACGGCAGGGCTTCATCTACACGCCTCACTACGCGGCGTCAAAGTTCGGCGTCGTCGGCATCACCCAGAGCCTCGCCAAGGAAGTGGCCAAGGAGAAAATCACCGTCAACGCGATCTGCCCCGGCATCATCGACACCGACATGTGGGCCTACAATGACGCAGCCTGGGGCAAGCTGATGGGCGACTACAAGCCCGGCGAGCTGATGGCTGAATGGGTGAAGAACATCCCCATGGGCCGCGCCGGCAGCGGCGAGGACGTCTCCGGCCTGGTCAGCTTCCTCGCCAGCAACGACGCCACCTACATCACGGGCCAGACCATCAATGTCGATGGCGGTTTGATCATGTCGTGAGGTCCGACCTGACGGCTGGCAATCGACCAGTCTGAAATTCCGCAGTGCACAAGGCATCAGCCGTTGCGCCGCATGAACGTTGGTATATATAATTTCATCCCATGAAACGACCTTGGCGGGGATGGGGCTCGCCGGCCGAGATCATGGGACCTTGATGGCTCGCACCTCTCAGAGCGCCGCCAGAGCGGCGATCGATCCGTTGACGATTGCTCGCGCAGCAATCCATGCGATGCCATGACGCGGGCCCGTCCAGCATCATACCACCACCAGATTGAGCACCATCTCGCCTGCGTCGGCTCTCGCCGCGGCAATGGCATGGTGCGAACGAGCTTGCGCAACGACCCGCCTTTCCAACACAATCAAGAAAAGACGCAAGAAGGGAACGACTAAGAATTTCCACATGGTTTGACAGGAGAACAAGCATGTCATTTCGCAGTGTGATTTCGAACCTATCAATGGGAGCCCTCGCACTTGCTGCGGCAAGTGCACTGACACCGGCCGCACAGGCCGCAGCACCGGAATCCAACGACCCGATCAAGATCGCGCTGTTCGACTGGACCAGCGTCAACCTCAACGCCAAGATCCTTGGCGGCATTCTCGAAAAGCTCGGCTACACCGTCGAATATCCGACCGCCGACTACCTCTCCAGCCTGACTACCGGCCTCACCAATGGCGACCTCGATGTCGGCCTGGAATTCTGGGACACGACCGCCGGCGAGGCGATGAAGGCTTCCGACGCTACGGGCCAGACCGAGCGGCTCGGCAAGCTCGGACCGAAGGCCAAGGAAGAGTGGTGGTTTCCCGAATACATGAAGGAAAAGTGCCCGGGCCTGCCCAACTGGGAAGCGCTGAAGGACCCGAAATGCGCCGAAGCCTTCTCGACTGCCGAAACGGCGCCGAAGGGCCGCTATCTCGGCGGCCCGGTGACATGGGAGGGGTTTGACGACGAGCGCGTCGAGGCGCTGAAGCTGCCCTTCACCGTCATCCATGCCGGCACCGACGCGGCGATGTTCGCCGAACTCGACTCGGCTTATCAGCGCAAGGCGCCGATCATGCTGTGGATCTATTCGCCGCACTGGGCGCCGGCGAAGTACAAGGGCGAGTGGGTGCAATTCCCGGAATATACGCCCGAGTGCTACACCGATCCGAAATGGGGCACCAACCCCGACGCCAAATATGATTGCGGCAAGCCGCATGGCGAGATCTGGAAGTACTCGTGGTCCGGCATGAAGGACAAATGGCCGGTCGCCTACAAGGTGGCCAAGGCCTACACGGTCGACACCGACGAGCTCAACAAGATGAGCGGCGAGATCGATCTCGGCGGCAAGACGCCGGAAGACGTCGCCGCCGCCTGGATCGCCGCCCACGAAGCCGACTGGAAAGCCTGGGCACAGTGATCGTTCCGACTGGAAGCCAGACCCGGCCGTAACGGCCGGGTCTATATCTCCATTTTCCAGAAGGACCATTGGATGACGGAAGCGACTGAACCGCAGGCAGTTGGCGTGCCAAAGGATGCGCGGCCGATAAAGCTTGCCTGCCGCAATGTCTGGAAATTGTTCGGGTCGAACGCAGCCAGTTTCATTCGCGAGCGCGACGGCAAGGCCAGCATGGCCGATGTCGCCGCCGCCGGGCTGGTCGGCGCGGTGCGCGCCGTCGATCTTGAAATCCGCCAGGGCGAAATCTTCATCATCATGGGGCTTTCCGGCTCCGGCAAGTCGACGCTGGTGCGTTGCATGTCGCGGCTGGTCGAGCCGACCCACGGCAAGGTCGAGTTCGAAGGCAAGGACCTCTTGAAGATTTCCGACGCGGCGCTGATCGAACTCAGGCGCCATCGCATGGGCATGGTGTTCCAGAATTTCGCGCTGCTGCCGCATCTCAACGTGCTGGACAACATCGCCTTCCCGCTCAGCATTCAGGGGCAGGATCGGCCGACACGCGAAGCACGGGCCCGCGAAGTCATCGAGCTCGTTGGCTTGCGGGGTCGTGAGCATTTCTATCCGCGCGAACTCTCCGGAGGCCAGCAGCAGCGCGTCGGCATTGCCCGCAGTCTCGCGACCAAGCCGGAAATCTGGTTTCTCGACGAACCGTTCTCGGCACTCGATCCGTTGATCCGCCGCGAGATGCAGGACGAGCTGATGCGGCTGCAAACCATGCTGCACAAGACCATCGTCTTCATCACCCATGATTTCGATGAGGCGATAAGGCTGGCCGACCGCATCGCCATCATGAAGGATGGCGAGGTCATCCAGATCGGCACGCCGGAACAGCTGGTGGTCAATCCGGCGACCGACTACGTCGCCGAGTTCACCCGCGACGTCGACCGCGCCAAGGTGATTTCGGCGCGCAGCCTGATGCGCGCCTGCGATGGTTCGGAGCATGGCGGCACGGTCTCGCCGGATGCCAAGATCGCCAGCTTCTCCGCCAGCATCGTCGCCTCAGGCAAACCGTTCGCGGTGGTCAACGGCACCGGCAAACCGATCGGCGAAGTGACGCCGCAAGCCGTGATCGGGCTGCTGGCCGGCCTGGACAGGGCCGGCGCATGACGGTGACGGCAAGCGCCAGCGAAACGAGGCCGCCGGTTCAGCGCTGGCTGCTGGTCTGGGCGCTGGCACTTGCCGCCGTGCTGCTGGTGTTCCTGCTGCAGGAGAGGCTGCCCTGGGCGGTCAATTATCCGGCCGAGGCGGTCGTTCCCGTCGCCGACTGGGTCAGCGCGCTGATGCGCTGGATCAAGTCGAACCTTTCGTGGCTGACGCGCTCGATCACCGCGGTGCTCGGTGTGCCCCTCGATTTCGCGCTCAATCTGCTCGCCAAGAATTTCAAGATCGGCCACGGCGCCGATGCCTATGTGCTGCCGCGTCTGTCCTGGGTCGGCGTCTGCGCTGTCGCCTTCATCGCCGGTCATGCAGCCGGCGGCCGCAAGCTCGGCCTGCTGGTCGGCGGCTGTTTCCTCTACATCGCGCTGTTCGGCCAGTGGACCAGCGCCATGTTGACGCTGGCGCTGATCTCCATCGCGGTGCCGTTCTGCATCGTCACCGGGCTGTTCGCCGGCATCTGGGCGTGGCGCAAGCCGTGGGCCGAGAGGCTGATCGTCTCCCCTGCCCTCGATCTGATGCAGACCATCCCGACCTTCGCCTATCTCATTCCGATGCTGCTTCTGTTCGGCAACAGCCCGGTCTCGGCGATGATCGCCACCGCCATTTTTGCCACGCCGCCGATGGTGCGGGCGACGATGCTGGGTCTGTCGCGGGTGCCGTCCGAGATCGACGATTTCAGCGAGATGGCCGGCTGCACGGCAAGGCAAAAATTATGGCGCGTGCTGTTGCCCTCGGCGCGGCCGACACTGATGGTCGGCGTCAATCAGGTGATCATGCTGGCGCTGAACATGGTGATCATCGCCTCGATGATCGGCGCCGGCGGCCTCGGCTACGACGTGCTCTTGGCGCTGCGCGCACTGAAGGTCGGCGAAGCCATGGAAGCCGGCCTCGCCATCGTCGCGCTGGCCATCGCGCTCGATAGGCTGAGTCAGGCGATCGCGCACAAACAAGCGAAGGGCCACGTTCAACAGCAAGCGAACCAGAGTTTCTGGCGGCGCTATCCCAATCTATCACTGGCCATCGCCATCCTCATCGTGACGACGCTGCTCGGTCTGTTCGTGCCGGCCTTCGCGGCGGTGCCGAAGGCGATCACCTTCACCACCGCACCTCTATGGAAGGCAGCGGTGAGTTGGGTGACGATCAACTTCTTCGACGTGATCGAAGCGTTTCGCGTGGCGCTGATCCTCAATGTGCTGAACCCGCTGCGCGCATTCTGCGAAGGCTTTCCATGGCTGGGCGCCGTGTTCCTGCTCGGTCTCGCTGGCTATCAGCTCTCGGGCCTGCGTCTCGCCGCCCTCGTCGCCGCCTTGACCGCCTTCTGCGCTGTCACCGGCCTTTGGGAAAAGACCATGGCGACGGTCTATCTCTGCGGCATCTCGGCCTTCATCGCTTGCCTGATCGGCATCCCGATCGGCCTGATGGCCGCGCGCAGCGACCGCTTCGAAAAGATCGTCACGCCCGTCATCGATACGCTGCAAGTGCTGCCGTCTTTCTGCTTCATAATCCCGGTGGTGATGCTGTTCCGGGTCGGCGACGTCACCGCCATGATCGCAACGATAGCCTTCGCCGTGGTGCCGGCGATCCGCTACACCAATCACGGCATCCGCCAGGTGCCGCCGGCGCTGATCGAGGCCGCTAAGGTCTCGGGCTGCACGCCGCGCCAGACTTTCTTTCGCGTGCAACTGCCGCTGGCGCTTCCGGAAATCATGCTCGGCGTCAACCAGACCATCCTGATGGCGCTGGCGATGATCATCATCTGCGCCATGGTCGGCACGCGCGATCTCGGCCAGGAGGTGTTCATCGCGCTGTCGAAAGCTGATTCCGGGCGCGGCATCGTTGCGGGTCTCGCCATCGCCTTCATCGGCATCGTTGCCGACCGGCTGTTCAATGCCTGGACGGCGAAGGCACGGGCGAGATTGGGATGATTGTTCTTAAGGACCAACTTCAGCACCCAACCGAAAGGCAGGCAACGCTAGCAGGCGCACAGCCATGCTGATTGCGAAAGAAGCGTCACTCCGTAAATGGTCCTCGGCTGGCGACATCGTATTCAGAACACGTCTCGAGAGATTCGAAGGGTCGTCAATACTTCGATAGTGGGAAAGAGGATTGCGCAATTCCATCAGACGACGAAGATCGTCTGAGTCACTTTGCGTAATCACCTTTCGTGTGACACATCTGCGCAGCGTATCCTGAAACGAAATTCGATTTGGCAGTTCCTCCCCGTTGATACCAAGGGCGAGATATGCGGCCAGCATATGCTCTGCAAGACCTTGGCACAGTAGAACCGTTGCCACAAAATTTCCGTGCACGAAGCTTGTCCGAGCTTCAGTCCAAGCTGCGTAAGTTGTTTCACCGCCGGGCAGCATCGTCCCACTTGAACCAAGTGCAGCGGAGAGGTCGGAAAGCTGGCGAAATCTCGCGACCTTGGCTGGAAGATCGTCATGTAGATCGGCTATCAGCAGGCGCACGAAGCCCAGATCGCTGACGGAAGATAAGAGCTCCGATTGATCTTCGTCAGCCAAGAATAACCTCTTGTCGGCTGGAGCTACTCGGCCGCCACACCTTTGACCTCGAGATAGCTCTCCATCGAATCGTCCAGCGCCTGCAGCCAAGGCGTATGATGCAATGGTGCCATGGTGCCGGTCATCAGCGATCGGTAGGCGTGGTCGCGGAAGCTCATAATGTCTTCGCCCTTGTGGTGCTCCCACTCCATAAAAGTCTGGTTGACCGCCTCGACGTCGAAGCCGGGATAGTCGGTCTGGTCCATCAGCTCCTTGGTGTAATCGCCCTGGAACCAGATCATCTGCTCGGCGTCTTCGAGCGTCTCCTCGCGAGCACGCCATTTGGCGCCGTGCTCGGCCATCGCCTGCACCGACGGCAGCTTGATGCGGCCCATGATGACGTCGCGGGCAAACCACGCCTGCGCGTCGAACATGTTGAAGGTGTAGAACTGATCCTGCATGCCGATATAGGACAGTTTCGGGTTCTTTTCCCAGACGACGCCCTCATAGAGGTCGAGCGGCCACATGCGGTTGGCGGTCTTGAGTTTCAGATCGTCGGTGAGGAAGGGGAAGGAATGCAGATAGCCGGTGCACAGGATGATGGCGTCGACATCCTTGGTGGTGCCGTCCTTGAAGTGCGCCGTCTTGCCGACGACTTTTTGCAGCAGCGGCACCTCTTTCCAGTTCTCCGGCCATTTGAAGCCCATCGGCTTGGAACGATAACTGGAGGTGATCGATTTGGCGCCGTATTTGTAGCATTGCGAGCCGATGTCCTCGGCCGAATAGGAACGGCCGATGATCAATATGTCCTTGCCCTTGAACTCCATCGCGTCGCGGAAATCATGGCTGTGCAGGATGCGGCCGTTGAAGGTCGAGAAGCCCTCGAAATAGGGAACGTTTGGCACCGAGAAATGGCCCGAGGCGACGACGACATTGTCGAACTCTTCGGAATAGGTGACGTCGTTGGTGCGGTCATGCGCGGTGACGGTGAATTTCTTCGTGACATCCGAGAAGGTGACCATGCGCACCGGGCTGTTGAAGCGCACCCATTTGCGCAGGCCTGATTTCTCGACCCGGCCCTTGATGTAGTCCCACAAAACCGCGCGCGGTGGGTAGGAGCCGATGGGACGGCCGAAATGCTCCTCGAATGAGTAGTCGGCGAATTCCAGGCATTCCTTCGGCCCGTTCGACCAGAGGTAGCGGTACATCGAGCCGTGGACGGGATCGCCGTGTTCGTCGAGGCCGGTGCGCCAGGTGTAATTCCACAGGCCGCCCCAGTCGGACTGCTTTTCGAAGCAGACGATTTCGGGAATCTCGGCGCCCTTATCGGCGGCCGATTTGAAAGCCCTGAGCTGGGCCAGACCGGACGGCCCGGCTCCGATGACGGCAACACGCGTTTTCATGGCAGGCCTCCCGGTCTCATTTCGACTTTGTCTCGACGCAATTCCCAAAGGAGAGCGCTATGAGCTTTTCCCGGGAAAGCTGTTCCACACTTTTCCCAGAATTGCTCTTACGAAACAAATTTCACTCACAGTCACACTAATTGCCTCTTCGATGCTGTCAACAGGCCTTGTGGCGAAACCGCGTTTCGCCCCAACGGATTTCCGGCAAAAACCGATGACAGCGCAAATCCTGTGCGGACACCATTCGACTTAAGGGGCTTGCTGTCGAGGTTGCGTTTCTGTATCGGCACCGAATATGTTCACCTTGAGTGAAATAAATCTGCGATTCTTCGGAGCGGCGACATGGCGAAGACAGCATCCGATCTCAAGTCCGGCGCCGTTCCCGCCAAGGCCAAGGCCTTGCCGAAGGCTGCCGACGGGCGCGCGATCCGCACGCCGCTGACGCAGAACCCGCATGCCATTCGCGACACCCGCGAAAAGGTGCTGGAAGTGGCGATCGGCCGTGAAGTCAGGGCCTTCCGCAAAAAGCTCGGCATCACTGTCGCCGATCTCGCCGTCGCCACCGACATTTCGCTCGGCATGTTGTCGAAGATCGAGAACGGCATCACTTCGCCGTCATTGACCACATTGCAGGCGCTGTCGCGGGCGCTCGGCGTTCCCGTCACCGCCTTCTTCCGCCGCTTCGAGGAGGAGCGCAGCGCTGTCTTCGTCAAAGCCGGCGAAGGCCTCGATGTCGAGCGCCGCGGCACCCGCGCCGGCCACCAGTACAATCTGCTCGGCCATATCGGCTCCAACACCAGCGGCGTCGTCGTCGAGCCCTATCTGATCACGCTGACCGAGGACTCGGATGTGTTCCCGACCTTCCAGCATGAGGGCATGGAGTTCCTCTATATGCTGGAGGGCGAGGTGGTGTACCGGCACGGCAGCAACCTCTACCCGATGAAGCCGGGCGACAGCCTGTTCTTCGACGCCGATGCGCCACATGGGCCGGAGCAGCTGACAAAACTGCCGATGCGCTATTTGTCGATCATTTGTTATCCGCAGAACAGCGCGGGCTAGGAGCTCGATCTCCCTTGGTCCCCTCGTGGGGAGATCGGCAGCTTCGCGACGGCTCCCCCTTTTTGCAGCATTGGCGATTGGCGAAAGCCGAAGTGACATCCGATCTCCCCACTTGAGGGGGAGATGTCCGGCAGGACAGAGGGGGGCGAACCGCGATGACGCATAATCCAGTATCCGCCAACAACCGCCGCAATGCGCGCAGGATGCGCAAGGTGATGACCGATGCCGAACTCAAGCTCTGGAATGAGATCAGGGCACACAGGCTGATGGGACTTGGGTTCCGGCGCCAGATGCCTATCGCCGGCTATATCGTCGATTTTGCATGTGCGGACAAAAAGCTGATCGTCGAGCTTGATGGTTCCCAGCATGGCCAAGCCGAAACGTCGGAATTGGACTCTGCAAGAACCGCCAAGCTCGAGGCGCTAGGCTGGACCATTCTGCGCTTCTGGAACGACGATGTTATCCGCGATGTCGACAATGTCTGCCAGCATGTAGTGATTGTGGCTAGATTGGGGGGCGCGTCGTGAGCTTCGCCGAAGCACTGGGGCGGACATTGGGCAAAGGCCGGCGCTCTACGGCGCCCCCCTCTGCCCTGCCGGGCATCTCCCCCTCTTGGGGGGAGATTGGCTGCTTGAGGGGCAGCGCCAACATCAGCAGGAGAAATTCAATCCGGCCCAAACCCCGGTGATGTCGCGCTGCCATCATCCAGCCTCGACAGCCACTCGACCAGCGTCGGCCGATACCGCGTCAGACCCTTGTAGGTGGCCAGTTCCTCCGGCAGGTCGCGGATCACCCGGTGCAGGCGCCGGGCCCATTTCGGCTGCGTCACCAGCTCGTCCATCTTGATGAGATAACAGCGGATCGGGAAGACGATGCCGTTCGAGCGCGGCAGGCGCCAGAAGCTCTGCAGCTCGACGCGCAGATGCACCTTGTCGCCGACGTTCTCCGGCGTCACCGTCGCGCGGTCTGGTCCCCATTTGTGGTAATTTTCCGGGCTGGTGTCGAGGCGCGGATTGATGGTCATCGTCCAGTTCAGCCGCCGTGCCGGCTTGCCTTGCTGGATGTTGGTGAGGAATTTCAGCGCCCTGACAAAGATCCCCTTCTCATGCGCCAGCGGCACCGGCGCGTGCCACTCGAAGAAGTTCATGCCGATGTCGAAATCGAGCGACCAGTCTGCCTGGGTGGTGACCATGCCGGCATCCATCCACAGATTGCCGTCGCGCTGGTCGAGGATGCAGAAATCGCCCTGGCTCTGGCGGGTGATGTATTCCATCGGGCCATAAGGCAGTGTCGAGGTGTCGCCGAAGGTGAAGGTGTCGTCGATGCCGAGCGGCCGGTTGATCCAGCGCCAGCGGTCGCCATCACGCGTCAGCGTGAAATGCTCTGGATAGCCAAGCGCCTGCTGCTCCATCAAAAGCTCGAGCAGGTCCCAGCCGGCGAGCGTCATGTGCGGCAGCGACTGGCAGCGCAGCGGGTCCTCAGCCAGCACTAGAGCACGGTCCTGCATTTCGGCGACATAGTGCTCGTCGACGTCGATCAGGTTCTCCAGCACGGAGCCCTTGGGACCGACGACATGCGGCTCGATGTTGACGGCATACATGTAGGCGTCTTCGTGGAACGGGAACGGAAACCGCCTGATGTGCTCCGGGCTGTTCTTGAAGGTGAAATCGTCGCGGAACGTTTCCTTACGAAAGGTGATGCCCATGATTTCCTCCTAGAGCGGCATGCCCGCTCTATCTCTTTGTTTTAGCCGCATTTCTGCGACGCCAAGTGTATCCACTTGGCTGCAAAATGCTCTACCGCTCCAAGACCAGCGACTTGCCCTCGAAGCGCGACACGCACGGCATGATCTTGCAGCCGGAACGGTGGTCTTCCTCGCTCAGCCAGTGGTCGTTGTGGATGAACTTGCCGTCATACGAGATGACATTGGTTTCGCACTGGCCGCAGACGCCGCCACGGCAGAGATAGGGCGGATCGACGCCGGCGGCTTCGATGGCTTCGAGCAGGCTCTGCTGCTCGCCGACGCGGATGGTCTTGCCGCTGACGGCCAGCGTCACGTCGAAGGGCAGACCGGGTTGCGGTGCCGCGAAATGCTCGTAATGCACGGTCTCCGGCGGCCAGCCAAGGCTTGCCGCGCGGTCGCGCACCCAGTTGATCATGCCGGCGGGGCCGCAGACATAGAGGTGCGTGCCGAGCGGTTGCGAGGACAACAGACGGTCGAGCTCGATGCGTTCCTCCAGGTCGTCGTGGTAGAGCCGGATGCGGCGGCCGTAGCGCTCCTGCAAAACGTCGGCATAGGTGCCGAGCGAGGCGGTGCGGCAGGTGTAGTGCAGTTCGAAATTGCCGCCGGCTCCGGCGAGCTGCGTGGTCTGCGCCATGAACGGCGTGATGCCGATGCCGCCGGCCAGCATCAGATGCTTCTTTGCCCTGAGGTCGAGCGAGAACAGATTGACGGGATAGCTGACCACCATTTCCAGGCCGGGCTTGACCGACCGGTGCATGAACAGCGAGCCGCCGCGGCCGACATCGTCGCGGCGCACCGAGATGGTGTATTCGCGGGTGTCGAGCGGCGAGCCCATCAGCGAATAGGGATTGAGCCTTGTCAGGTCGCCGTCGCGCATCTCGACCACGACATGGGCGCCGCCGGAGAAGGTCGGCAACAGCTCGCCGTCGCGGCGGCGAAAATGGAATCGGGTGACGAGGTCGTTGACCGGGACGACATCGCTGACCACGACATCGAGCTTGGTGGTGCCGGTGCTCATGGGAAGGCCTCCTCGACAGGAGGAATTTCCGAGCGGTCCTCGGCATTGATGCAGACGCCCTGGAAGGCGGCGAGGCGCCTGGAATAGTGATCGCGCACCAGAAGCAGCAGGCCGCAATGCGCACAGGTGGCCGGCTGCGTCGTCACGTTCTCGGTGATGCCCTTGCAGTGCACGCACTGCATGCGCCGCGCCAGCGAACCGCGATGCTCGGTTTGCATCGAGGTGTGGTCGATGCCGGCTTCGAGAGCGACCTGCATGGCCTGGCCGATCAGCCCTTCGGTGCCGGCGAGATAGAGGCGCAGGCCCATATGGGCGTTGGTCAGCGTCTGCTTCAGGCGCGGCAAAAGGCTCGCGAAGGATGGCGCAACGTGAAATTGCGCCGACTTCAGCGCTTCGAGGGCTTCGACATACTTGCCGTCGGGACCGGGAATGAAGACGATCTCGGCGCCGTCGAAGAAGCCGGGCGGAGCTGTCTTTGCCATATCAACGATCGCCAGCGCGCCTTCCGCATCCGCCACGAAAAGATGATGCTTGCCGGGCTGCGGAGACAGGGTTCCGTAAATGGGCCGGCTGATGATCGTCTTGGCTGCCATTCTCTCTTTGTGCCTTAAAACCCCTCGCTGTCGACTATGCCTCAACCCTTGGCGGTGCGCTTGGTCTTCTTCGGATCATCGAACGGCAGCGGCTGCGCCGTCGCCTTGATCGAGCCGCTCTTGTTGCGGATCTCGAGCTTGGTGTCCTTGACCGCGCAGTCGACGTCGAGACGGGCGATGCCCATCGATTTCTTGACCAGCGGCGAATACATGGCGCAGGTCACCACGCCGACCTTTTTGCCATCACGGTAGACCGGTGCGCCCTCGTCGGCCGGTTCCTTGCCGTCGAGCAGAACGCCATAGATCTTGAAGCGTTCCTTGCCCTTCAGCCGATAATGCTCCTCCGCGCCGCGGAAGCCGGTTTTCCCTGGACTGACGGTGAAGTCGAGGCCGAGCTCCCACAGCGTGTCGCCGGGGCCTTCATTCTCGAAGGGATATTTCTGCGAGTTGTCGTAGGGATAGAACAGCAAATAGCTTTCGACGCGCAGCATATCGAGCGTGGTGAAGCGGCAGGGAATGATGCCGGCGCTCTTGCCCTCGTCGAGGATCCTGTCCCAGATCGTGCCGGCATCCTGGCCGCGGCAGAAGATCTCGTAGCCGCGCTCGCCGGTGTAGCCGGTGCGCGAGATCATCACCGGGAAGCCGAACAGCTGCGTCTGCATGTGATGGAAGTAGTTGAGGTCGCGAATACCGGGCACGTGCTTGGCGAGGTAATCGACAGCGGTCGGCCCCTGCAGCGACAGATCGTGCAGATTGTCGTCGAAGCGCAACGACACGTCGCGGCCGACGGAAGCGCGCTGCAATTCCTCATGGCCGGTGCCCGAGCCGTGCACCACCATCCAGGCGTTCGGGCCGGTGCGGTAGAGGATGCAATCGTCGGTGAATTTTCCGGCCTCGTTCAGCATGCAGGCATAGGCCGACTTGCCGGGATAGATCTTTTCGACATCGCGCGTGGTGGCGAGGTCGATGAGATGCGAGGCGTGCGGCCCGGTGATGTGGACTTTCTTCAGGCCCGACACATCCATCAGCCCGGCCTTGGTGCGGATGGCGGTGTATTCCTCGTCGGCATCCTTGTCGTAGGTCCAGGCGGTGCCCATGCCGCTCCAGTCTTCGAGCTTCGAGCCGAGCGCGCGGTGGCGATCCGCCAAGGTCGAAAATCTCCAGGATGCCGTCATCCGCTAGTCCTCCGTTCGAAAATTCTATTGTGTTCCCTGCCCCCTGCGCTGCGGCGGGAGCTTTGGGTGAATATTGACCGCAAACTTGCCGATGTCGCAATACCCATAAGCAAATAATTTCATTGTCAGGCAAAATTTGCCACGCCAAAATGACCGGTTAACCAAACGTAAATTCGCCTTGACAATTTCGCAAATCGGTCTGAATTTATGAAAAAAATTTCACTCTCTTGAAAGAGGGCAGCGACCGGCCAATTCGGAAGCCGGCGTTGGAATAAAGGGGAAAACCGATGTCAGACCTGCAGCAGCGCATCGAAGCGCTGTATCGTTCCGACGTGCGCGGATCCGCGCTCCTGATCGTCTGCCTGTGGGCGACGATCCTCTTCGTGCTCATCATGACATGGCCCTACATCCCGGACACCGGGATCAAGATCGTCGTCGCCATCGCGGCGGCCGCCGTGCTGATCTTCAACACGGCCGCCATCCTGGCGATGGTCAATCACTACAAGGAAGACAAGGACTTCATCTACGGTCTCGACATCAAGAACGCCGACGCGGCCCGCAACCGCAAATCCTGAGGGGTAGAAGACATGTCGCGCTACACGCCGCCGGAACAAGGCAAGGCCGGGCAGATTTTCGATATCGTCGTCGTCGTGGTCGCCATCTTCGTGGCGCTGTGGCTGCCGCTGAAACTCGGCCTGGCAGGTGCCGCAAAATCCATCGATGCGCTCGATGCCAAGACCTGGGAAGCGCTCGGGCAGAACCCGACCATGGCGTCGATCTGGGAAAAGCTCGGCTATACGCCCGAGACCGCGCACGACATCATCCAGAACCGCTTCCACTACATCATCGACTGGCCGACGCTGATCATCATGGCGGCGGTGCTGATCGGCTATTTCGTCTTCCTGTTCCGCGCCTCCGACCGCGAATATCGCGACGTCATCAACGAAAAGTTCGACGACAAATAACGCAAGAAATTCAGACAACGCCAGAGATTTTGGGGAAGCACGCTCATGTGGATAGCTCTGTCTTATGCATGCTGGGGTATCTCGGTCGTGCTTGCGCTGTGGATGCTCTACGACTGGTTCAAGATCGACACGACCTACTCCGAGGATGTGCTGACCTCCTCGCGCGAAGGCGAGCTTGAAGCCGTTTCCGAAAAACACCGGATCTGAGTGGGGATCGATCAATGACCGCCGCGGTTGAGAATACCATCACCACCACCATTCACGGCGACCGGGTATCGCTGCTGAGGGTACTCGGCCCAGCCCATGTCTGGGCGCTCGGCGTCGGCATCGTGCTGGTCGGTGAATTCACCGGCTGGAATTTCTCGGCCGACAAGGGCGGCGCACTCGCAGCCCTGATCGTCTGCTGGGTGGTCGGGCTGCTGTACACTTCGGTCGCCATGATCGACTCCGAAGTCACCTCCACTGTCGCCGCCGCCGGCGGCCAGTACGCGCAGGCCAAGCACATTGTCGGACCGCTGATGGCGTTCAACGTCGCGCTGTTCCTGGTCTTTGCCTACACCATGCTGGAAGTCTCGGACGCCATCCTGCTCGGCGACACCATTGTCGCCAAGGCGGGGGTCGAGGGGCTCACCCACAATTCCTTCATTGCCGCCACCATCGTCGTGCTGGCGTGGCTCAACTATCGCGGCGTGCTGATGACGCTCAACGTCAATTTCGTCATCACCGCGATCGCCTATGTCTCGATCGTCATCCTGTTCTTCTCGGTCAGCCCGTGGACACAGGGTGCTGTGCTGAAGCTCAACGAACTGGTCACGCCAGGTAATGCGCTGCCCTATGGCTGGATCGGCGTCATCGCCGCCTTCCAGTTCGGCATCTGGTATTATCTCGGCATCGAAGGCACCACGCAGGCGGCCGAGGAAGTACGCTCGCCGGCCCGCTCGCTGCCCTACGGCACCATGGCCGGCATGATCACACTTTTGATCGCCGCCGCCATGACCTGGTATGTCTGCGCCTCGCTGATGCCCTGGGAATATCTCGGCATCACCTATTATCCCCTTTGGGACGCCGGCAAGCTGACGGGGAGTGCGCTGCTGGAAAACCTGCTGTTCATCGCCACGCTGCTGGCGGCACTCGCCTCAGCGAATGGCTGTATCAATGATGCGGCCCGCGCGTGGTTCTCGCTCGGACGCGACCGTTATCTGCCGACCTGGTTCTCGGCCGTGCACCCGAAATACCGCACGCCCTATCGCTCGATCCTGTTCCTGCTGCCGATTGCGCTCGCCTTCGCCTTCATCGCCGACCTCAACCAGGCGATCACCTTCTCGATCCTGTCAGGCGTGCTGCAATACACCTTCATGAGCATCAACATCATGATGTTCCGGAAGAAGTGGCCGCTCGGCACCATCCGCCGCGGCTACACGCACCCCTTCCATCCGCTGCCGGCCATCGTGCTGTTCTGCCTGTGCGTGGTGACCTTCTTTGCCATCTTCCTCGGCTTCGGCTCGCAGCTGATCGCCATGGTGGCCTTCTACTTCCTGATCTCGCTGTGGTTCCACTTCTACCGCTACCGCTATGTGCGCCGCGGCGACCAGTTCACCATGCCGTGGCCGAAGCCACAGGGCTATTGACAGGAGAGGGCCTGCCGGTCTGGGCGGGCATGGCGGGACGAGGTGTCTGACGTGACGACAGCATTGCTGGCCGGGGCGATCGCCCTGGCTCTCGTCCTGCACCTCGCCTGGCATGCGCGCGCCAGCCGCAACAGGGCCAAGGCTGCTCTTGCCGCCGAGGCGGCGAGCATCCGGACCGTCATCCCGGATGCCGCCGACATCTCCGACGGCACAGTTGGCGTCGTCACCTGGGTGGGTTCGTGGAACGAACGGCGCGTGCAGGTGCGCACCATCGTCGACACGCTGGCGACGCGAAAACTGCCGGCGCGCTGGCTGAGCGTCTCGATCACCGAACCGGTCGCGGTGCCGGCGACCTTCGACATGATGATGCGGCCCGGCTCGCCGACGACCTTCTCCAATTTCGACCATCTCCAGCACACACTGCCGAAGGCGCCGGGATTTCCGGCCGAGGCCGTGCTGCGAACCGACCTCAGGGCGTCGCGCTTTCCGCAGAACCTCATCGCCAGTCATCTCGACGTCTTTGCTGAAGGCCGCGCCAAGGAACTCTTGATCACCCCGAACGGCGTGCGCATCGTCTGGCTGCTGGCCGAGGCCGAGCGGGCGCGCTACGGCGTGTTTCGGCAGGCTGCCTTCGGGCGCGCAAGGCTCGATCCGGCGCTGATCGAGAGATTGCTCACCTCGGCATCGACGCTGCGCGATGCCATCAACCGCCAGGAAAGGCAGGTGGCATGAGCGCACCCGCACCGACCAATCCCTATCTCGTGCTCGGCGCCGCGATCGTCCTGCCGGCAAGCGGCCATGTCATACTCGGCGTGCCGGTGCGTGGCCTGCAGTTCCTGTTCTTCATGGTGATCCTGGCCTGGGTGACGGCCAAGATCGCCCCTGCCGACGCCAGCCTCATCGGCCGCCATGCCGGCGGCTTCCTGATCTATGCGCTGTCGATCCTCGATGCCTACAAAATCGCCCGCATCCGCGCCGCCACATGGGTTCACAGTGCCCGCGCGGGCGGCGATAGTGGACAGGGCGGCATTGAGCCGCATACGTAACTACAGGAATATTTTTTTCATACGATTGAATTCGGGCAGCGCATTCGGTACATCATCTCTTAGTGGTAAACGCCGGGAGGCTGACATGTGTGGAATCGTCGGACTTTTTTTGAAGGACAAGTCGCTTGAGCCGCAGCTCGGCTCGATGTTGTCGCAGATGCTGATCTCGCTCAGCGATCGCGGCCCCGACAGCGCCGGCATCGCCATCTACGGCGCACCTTCGAAGAATGAAGCCAAGATCACCATCCAGTCGGCGAAGCCCGAGCGCGATTTCCGCGGCCTCGACGCCGAACTCGCCAAGGCGATCGGCGCGCCGGTGAGCATTGCGGTGAAGTCGACGCATGCGGTGCTCAGAACCGTGCCAGGCAAGGTCGACGCCGCGCGCGAGGCACTGCAGTCGATCCGCCCCGACGTGCGCATCATGGGCGCCGGCGAAGCGGTGGAAATCTACAAGGAAGTCGGCCTGCCGGAAGCAGTCGTCGACCGCTTCGACGTGCGCTCGATGACCGGCACGCATGGCATCGGCCATACCCGCATGGCGACGGAATCGGCCGTCACCACGATGGGCGCGCATCCATTCTCGACCGGCGCCGACCAGTGCCTGGTGCACAATGGCTCGCTGTCCAACCACAACAATGTGCGGCGCGAACTGCGGCGCGAAGGCATGACCTTCGAGACCGAAAACGACACCGAGGTCGCGGCCGCCTATCTCTCCTCGCAGATGGCGCATGGCAAGAACCTCGGCGAGGCCCTGGAAGGTACTCTGTCCGACCTCGACGGCTTTTTCACCTTCGTCGTCGGCACCAAGAACGGTTTCGGCGTGGTGCGCGATCCGATCGCTTGCAAGCCGGCCGTCATGGCCGAGACCGACCAATATGTCGCCTTCGGCTCGGAATATCGCGCGCTGACCAAGCTGCCCGGCATAGACAATGCGAGGGTCTGGGAACCGGAACCCGCAACCGTCTATTTCTGGGAGCATTGAGCCCATGCCGGCAACCAAACTTTCGAAGGCGGCGCAAGACCACGCCTCCCGGGTCTTCGATCTCGATGTGTCGTCGCTGCGAGAGCTCAACCAGGCGCTTCACGATCTGACGCCCGGTTCCAACGAAACGGCGTGGGAAGTGGTGAACCCGAAGGGCAGTCATTCGGTTGCTGTCGGCGTCGACCAGCCGGTCAGCATCGATGTGCGCGGCAGCGTCGGCTATTATTGCGCAGGCATGAATGACGGCGCCGCGATCACCGTGCACGGCTCGGCCGGTCCCGGCGTCGGCGAGAACATGATGTCGGGTTCGATCGTTATCAAGGGCGATGCCAGCCAGTATGCCGGCGCCACCGGCAAGGGCGGACTTCTGGTCATCGAGGGCAACGCTTCGTCGCGCTGCGGCATCTCGATGAAAGGAATCGACATCGTCGTGCATGGCAATATCGGCCACATGTCGGCCTTCATGGCGCAATCCGGCAATCTGGTGGTGCTGGGTGATGCCGGCGATGCATTGGGCGACTCCATCTACGAGGCGCGGCTGTTCGTGCGCGGCAAGGTCGAGAGCCTGGGCGCCGACTGCATCGCCAAGGAGATGCGGCCCGAGCATATCGAACTCTTGCAAGGCCTGCTCGACCGCGCCGGCGTCACCGGCGTCAAGCCGTCGGAGTTCAAGCGCTACGGCTCGGCGCGCACGCTCTACAATTTCAATATCGACAACGCCGACGCGTATTGAGGCAGCATGACCTACAAGAACCCGCCGACGACACCGCGCAAATCCGCGACCTTCGACGACTACACGCTCTCCGAAATCCGCCGCGCCGCGGCGACCGGCATCTATGACATCAGGGGCGCCGGCGCCAAGCGCAAGCTGCCGCATTTCGATGACCTGCTGTTCCTCGGTGCCTCGATCTCGCGCTATCCGCTGGAAGGCTATCGCGAGCGCTGCGACACATCAGTCGTGCTTGGCTCGCGCCATGCCAAGAAGCCGATCGAGCTGAAGATACCGATCACCGTCGCCGGCATGAGCTTCGGTTCGCTGTCCGGTCCGGCCAAGGAAGCGCTCGGACGTGGCGCCACGCTCTCCGGCACTTCGACCACCACCGGCGATGGCGGCATGACCGAGGAAGAGCGGGGACATTCGAAGACGCTGGTCTACCAGTATCTGCCGTCGCGCTACGGCATGAACCCGCGCGACCTGCGCCGCGCCGATGCCATCGAAGTGGTCGTTGGACAAGGCGCCAAGCCCGGCGGCGGCGGCATGCTGCTGGGCCAGAAAATCTCCGACCGCGTCGCCGAAATGCGCACGCTGCCCAAGGGCATCGACCAGCGCTCGGCCTCGCGCCATCCCGACTGGACCGGGCCCGACGATCTCGAGATCAAAATCCTCGAACTGCGCGAAATCACCGACTGGGAAAAGCCGATCTACGTCAAGGTCGGCGGCGCCCGGCCCTATTACGATACAGCCCTTGCCGTGAAGGCCGGCGCCGATGTCGTCGTGGTCGACGGCATGCAGGGCGGCACCGCGGCGACCCAGGAAGTGTTCATCGAAAATGTCGGCCAGCCGACGCTTGCCTGTATCAGGCCGGCGGTGCAGGCGCTGCAGGATCTCGGCATGCACCGCAAGGTGCAGCTGATCGTCTCCGGTGGCATCCGCAACGGCGCCGATGTCGCCAAGGCGCTGGCTCTTGGCGTCGACGCGGTGTCGATCGGCACGGCAGCCCTTGTCGCGCTCGGCGACAATGATCCGCGCTGGGAGGCGGAGTACAATGCGCTCGGAACCACGGCCGGCGCCTATGACGACTGGCACGAGGGTCGCGACCCTGCAGGCATCACCACGCAGGACCCGGAACTGATGAAGCGGGTCGATCCGATCGCCGCCGGGCGCCGGCTGGCAAACTATCTCAAGGTGATGACGCTGGAGGCGCAGACCATCGCGCGTGCCTGCGGCAAGAACAGCTTGCACAATCTCGAGCCCGAGGATCTCGTCGCGCTCACCATCGAAGCCGCCGCCATGGCCGGCGTGCCGCTTGCCGGCACCAACTGGATACCGGGGAAGAACGGCTTCTAGACCAAGACTAGCCAGATCACATAAGCGAGGAACTATAATGGGGAACGATCTCGCCGCATTCGCCAAAGAGAACGGCGTCAAATATTTCATGATTTCCTACACCGACCTGTTCGGTGGCCAGCGCGCCAAGCTGGTGCCGGCGCAGGCGATATCAGACATGCAGAAGGACGGCGCCGGCTTTGCCGGTTTTGCCACCTGGCTTGACCTGACGCCGGCGCATCCCGACATGCTGGCGGTACCGGATCCGGATTCGGTCATCCAGCTGCCGTGGAAGCCCGATGTCGCCTGGGTCGCCGCCAATTGCATCATGGACGACAAGGAAGTCGAGCAGGCGCCGCGCAACACGCTGAGGCGGCTGATCGCGGAAGCCGCCACCGACGGCATGCATGTCAAGACCGGCGTCGAAGCGGAGTTCTTCCTGATCTCGCCGGACGGCAGCGTGATTTCCGACAAATACGATACCGCGTCGAAGCCATGCTACGACCAGCAGGCGGTGATGCGCCGCTACGATGTCATCGCCGAGATCTGCGACCATATGCTGGCGCTGGGCTGGAGCCCCTACCAGAACGACCATGAGGACGCCAACGGCCAGTTCGAGATGAACTGGGCCTTCGACGACGTGCTGGCGACCGCCGACAAGCACTCCTTCTTCAAGTTCATGGTCAAGTCCGTGGCCGAAAAGCACGGCCTGCGCGCCACCTTCATGCCAAAGCCCTTCCAGGGCCTGACCGGCAATGGCTGCCATGCGCATATCTCGGTGTGGGACAAGGCAGGCAAGACCAACGTCTTTGCCGACAATGCCATGGAGCTCGGCCTGTCGGCCAAGGGCAAGAACTTCCTCGGCGGCATCATGAAACATGCCTCGGCGCTCGCCGCAATCACCAACCCGACGGTCAATTCCTACAAGCGCATCAACGCGCCGCGCACCATTTCGGGCGCCACCTGGGCGCCGAACACGGTGACCTGGACCGGCAACAACCGCACCCACATGGTGCGCGTGCCCGGCCCCGGCCGCTTCGAGCTGCGCCTACCCGATGGCGCCGCCAACCCCTATCTGCTGCAGGCCGTCATCATCGCGGCCGGCCTCGATGGCATCCGCTCCAAGGCCGATCCCGGCAAGCGCTACGACATCGACATGTATCAGCACGGCCACACGGTTAAGGGTGCGCCGAAGCTGCCGCTTAACCTGCTCGACGCGCTGCGCGAATATGACAAGGACAAATCGTTGAAGGCGGCGCTGGGTGAGGAATTCTCGTCGGCCTACCTAAAGCTGAAGCACCAGGAATGGAATTCCTATGCTTCGCACTTCACGCAATGGGAGCGCGACCACACGCTGGATATCTAACCACCAGCGTGGAGCGAGCGACCTCGGAATGACCTGATGAAATATTCGATCTTCTCGCTCGCCCGTGCTGCTCTTTCCGGCCACAAGAACTGGCAGCGCACATGGCGCGACGCCAGCCCGAAAGACCACTACGATGTGGTGATCATCGGCGGCGGCGGCCATGGGCTCGCCACCGCCTGGTTCCTGGCCAGCGAGTTCGGCATCAGAAACGTCGCCGTGCTGGAAAAGGGCTGGATCGGCTCCGGCAATGCCGGCCGCAACACCACCATCATCCGCTCCAATTACGGCCTGCCCGGCAATACCGGCTTCTACGAATTGTCGATGAAGCTGTGGGAGCGGATGGAGCAGGACCTCAACTACAATTCGATGGTCAGCCAGCGCGGCGTGCTCAACCTCTACCACTCCGACGCGCAGCGTGATGCCTATGCGCGGCGCGGCAACACGATGCGCATTAACGGCATCGATGCCGAACTGCTCGATCAGGCGGCGCTGAAGAAAATGCTGCCCTTCCTGAATTTCGACCATGCGCGCTTTCCCGTGCAGGGCGGTCTGCTGCAACGGCGCGGCGGCACGGCGCGCCACGACGCGGTGGTATGGGGCTATGCGCATGCGGCGAGCGAACTCGGCGTTGATATCATCCAGAATTGCGAAGTCACCGGCTTTGTCCGGGACGGCAACGGCAAGGTCACCGGCGTCGAGACGTCGCGCGGCAAGATCGGCGCCGGCAAGGTCGGCATGGCGGTTGCCGGCTCCTCCTCGCGCGTCGCGGCGATGGCCGGCCTGCGCCTGCCGATCGAGAGCCATGTGCTGCAA
The DNA here is from genome assembly GCF_056403715.1 of Mesorhizobium sp. P2_F5. NCBI lineage: Bacteria > Pseudomonadati > Pseudomonadota > Alphaproteobacteria > Hyphomicrobiales > Phyllobacteriaceae > Mesorhizobium > Mesorhizobium sp. P2_F5. The sequence continues at coordinate 113,381 of NZ_JBFUEY010000014.1, forward strand.
GCCTTCGTCTCGGAAGCGATCAAGCCGCTCATCCCCGGCGTCATGACCTTCGGCGCCGGGCATTTCTATGTCAGCCAGTCGGACAAGGGCGGCCTGGTCTTCGGCGGCGACATCGATGGCTACAATTCCTACGCCCAGCGCGGCAATCTGCCTGTGATGGAGGATGTCTGCGAAGGTGGCATGGCGCTGATCCCGATGATCGGCCGCGTGCGGCTTCTGCGCCAATGGGGCGGCATCATGGACATGTCGATGGACGGCTCGCCGATCATCGACAAGACGCCGGTCGACGGGCTCTATCTCAACGCCGGCTGGTGCTATGGCGGCTTCAAGGCAACGCCGGGCTCGGGCTTCGTCTTTGCCCATCTTCTGGCCCGCGACGAGTCGCACAAGGAGGCGGCATTGTTCCGCCTCGACCGCTTCCAGCGCGGCGCCATGATCGACGAAAAGGGCCAGGGCGCCCAACCGAACCTGCACTAAGGACAGTCGGAAACCCATGCGTATTGTCTGTCCCTTCTGCGGCGAACGCGAACTCGGGGAGTTCACCTATCTCGGCGACGCCAAGCCTGCGCGACCGGCGGCCGGTGCCGGCGAAGATGCCGTCTACGACTATGTCTATCTGCGCGACAACATCGCTGGCGTGATGGCTGAGAACTGGTATCACGGCGGCGGCTGCCGGGCCTGGCTGAAGGTCACCCGCAACACGCTGACGCATGAGATTTCGGCGGTGGAGCCGACGGCGGGTGCTGGTGCAGCAAAGGTTGGCGCGTGATGGCCGGCGCACAGACAAACCGGCTGGAGAATGGCGGTCTCATCGACCGCTCGGCGCCGCTCAACTTCCGCTTCGACGGCAAGACCTTCCAAGGCTTCCAAGGTGATACGCTGGCGTCGGCGCTGGTCGCCAATGGCGTCAAGCTGGTCGGCCGCTCGTTCAAATACCACCGTCCGCGCGGCATTCTCACCGCCGGTTCGGAAGAACCCAACGCGCTGGTCGAACTGCGCACTGGCGCACGGCGCGAGGCCAACACCAAGGCGACCACCGCCGAACTCTATGAAGGGCTCGAAGCGGCCAGCCAGAACCGCTGGCCGTCGCTGCGCCACGACGTGATGTCGGTCAACCAGCTGTTCGCGCCGATCTTCGTCGCCGGCTTCTACTACAAGACCTTCATGTGGCCGGCGAAATTCTGGGAGATGATCTACGAGCCGGCAATCCGCCGCGCCGCCGGTCTTGGCCGCGCGGCGGTCGTCGCCGACCCGGATCACTACGACAAGGCCTGGGTGCATTGCGATGTGGTGATCGCCGGCTCCGGCCCGGCGGGTCTGGCGGCAGCTTTGGCCGCCGGTCGCAGCGGCGCTCGCGTCATCCTGTGCGAGGAGGATTTTGTCCCCGGCGGCAGGCTGCTGTCGGATGGCGGCACCATCGACGGGCTGCCGGCCGCGGAATGGACCCAGCGTACGCTGGCCGAGCTTGGCTCAATGCCGGACGTTCGCATTATGACGCGCACGACGCTGTTCGGCGTCTATGATGGCGGCACCTATGGCGCGATCGAGCGGGTCAACGATCATCTGCCGACACCGCCCGAACACCAGGTGCGGCAGCGGCTGTGGCGGATCGTGGCCAAGCGCTGCGTCGTCGCGGCAGGCGCGATCGAGCGGCCCATCGTCTTCGCCGGCAACGACACGCCCGGGGTGATGATGGCGTCAGCCATGCGGACCTATGTCACACGCTATGCCGCCACGCCGGCAAAGCGCCTCGCGCTGTTCACCAACAATGAGGATGGCTGGCGCACGGTCGAGACCGCGCTCGGCGCCGGACTGCCGATCGCGGCGGTCATCGACGCACGACCGGATGTATCGCCTGCTCATCGATCGTTGGCATCCAAAAACGGCTTCACCGTGCTGCATGGCTCGGTCGGCGGCGTCGATGGCGGCAAGGACGGCGTGCGCAAGATTTCGGTGTCGCTGACCGGTGGTGCACGCGCCGAAGTCGAGGCCGACGGGCTTGCGGTTTCCGGCGGCTGGAACCCAGCGGTCGGGCTCACCTCTTACCATCGCGGCCGGCCGAAATGGCGCGACGACATCTCAGCCTTCGTGCCCGACGGCGCGCCTCCCGGCATGGCCGCGGCAGGTGCCGCCAACGGCGATTTCGGGCTCGGCGCCTGCCTCAGCCAAGGCTTTGCCACTGGTGCTGCAGCCGCGCGCGACGCGGGGCGCAATGGCAATGCGGGCGCAGCACCGGTCGCCGATGATGAGGCCTTCTCGCTCACCCCGCTCTGGCATGTCGCGGGTAAAGGCAAGGCGTTCGTTGACCAGCAGCACGACGTCACGGCCTCGGACATCGAATTGGCGCAGCGCGAGGGTTTTGAATCGGTCGAGCATCTGAAGCGCTACACGACGCTCGGCATGGCGACCGACCAGGGCAAGACGTCCAACTTTGCCGGTCTCGCCATCATGGCGGCCGTCTCCGGCAAATCCATCCCCGAGACCGGCACGACGATCTATCGCCCGCCTTACGTGCCGGTCGCCATCGGCGCCTTTGCCGGCCATCATCGCGACGAGAATTTTCATGCAACGCGGCTGACGCCGTCGCATCATTGGGCCGCCGAACAGGGCGCGATCTTTGTCGACACCGGCCTGTGGAAGCGGGCGCAATGGTATCCGCGCGCCGGCGAGAAGGACTGGCTGGACTCGGTCACCCGCGAGGTCAAGGCGGTGCGCGGTGGCGTCGGCTTCTGCGATGTCTCGACGCTCGGCAAGATCGACGTGCACGGCCCCGATGCCGGCGCCTTTCTCGACCGCGTCTACATCAACACCTTCTCCAGCCTCGCCGTCGGCAAGGCGCGCTACGGGCTGATGCTGCGCGAGGACGGCCTGGTCTATGATGACGGCACCACGTCGCGGCTGGCCGAGGATCATTATTTCCTGACCACCACCACGGCCAAGGCCGGGCCGGTGATGCAGCATCTCGAATTCTGCCGCCAGGTGCTGTTTCCCGAACTCGACGTGCAGCTGACCTCGGTCTCCGACCAATGGGCGCAGTTCTCCATCGCCGGGCCGAAGACCCGTGACCTGTTGAAGGAAATCGTCGATCCAGCCGAAGATCTGTCCAACGAAGGTTTTCCGTTCATGGGCGCGCGCGAAGTGGCGCTGCGCGGCGGCATCAAGGCGCGGCTGTTCCGCATCTCCTTCTCCGGCGAGATGGCGTTCGAGATTTCGGTTCCGGCCCGCTATGGCGAGGCGATGGCGCGCAATCTGATGCAGGCCGGAAAGCCGTTCGGCGTGACGCCCTACGGCACCGAAGCGCTGGGCGTCATGCGCGTCGAAAAGGGCCATGTCGCCGGACCGGAGCTGAGCGGCACGACGACCGCGGCCGATCTCGGCCTCGGCAAGATGATGTCGACTAAAAAGGATTTTATCGGCCGCGTCATGGCCGGTCGCCAAGCGCTGGTCGCGCCGGACCGCCAGGTCGTGGTCGGTATCAAGCCGGTCGACAAGGCGCGCCGCCTGCGCTCCGGCGCGCATGTCATTCCGAAGGGGCAGACGCCCGGGCCGGACAACGACCAAGGCTACATCACCTCGGTCTGCTTCTCGCCGACGCTCGACCAGTGGATCGGGCTCGGCCTGGTCGAACGCGGCCGCGAACGCATCGGCGAGATCGTCCACGCGCATGATCCGCTGCGCGGCGAGGACTATGATGTCGAACTCTGCAATCCCGTCTTCTACGACCCGGATGGAGGGCGCCAGCGTGGCTGATTTTTCCTGGGATGTTCGCAGCCCGCTCGACCGCGCACTCGCTGTCGGGCCGTACGGTGCGCCGGGCGATGCCGGCGTGGCGCTGACCGAAATCCGCAACTTCGACCTCGTCCAGGTGATGGCGCGGCGCGGCAAGGCGGCCGAGATGAGCAAAGCCGCTAAGGCACGCTTCGGTGTCGACGCTCCGGAAATGCCGAAGGCAGTCAGCACCGCCGACGCGACGCTGATCTGGTCGGGGCCGGACCAGTTTTTTGCGCTGTCCAAGGGCGGCAAGCACGGGACTGGGGCGCTCGCTCAGACGTTTGCATCTTCCGCGTCACTCTCGGACCAGTCGCATGCACGGGCGCTGATCAGCGTCTCCGGCGCCAGGGCGCGGACGATGCTGGCGAAGCTGTCGTCGATCGATCTGCATCCCGATGCGTTTCCGGTTGGCGCTGCTGCCGCGACCTCGATGGACCACACCAGTGTCACGCTCTGGCGCGGCGCCGACAAGCCGGATGGACAGGCCGTGTTCAACGTTCTGGTGTTTGCGACGTTTGCTGAAAGCCTGTGGCACACGATGCTGGATTCGGCGGCGGAGTATGGTGTCGAGATCGGGTATTCCGAGAGAGTGGCGTAGCGCGCTCTTCCCTTCTCCCCCTGTGGGAGAAGGTGGATCGGCGCGCAGCGCCGAGACGGATGAGGGGTGTTCCAGGAAACACCGACGCCTCACTCCGCTGGAACACCCCTCATCCGTCGCCTTCGGCGACACCTTCTCCCACAAGGGGAGAAGGGGGAGCTTGTGCTCCCTCCGCCTTGCCAAACGCAACCACGCTGCTATTCTTACAGCTAAAGTAATTTTACACACAGGCAAACTTCGAACCGTAAGGCTGAGATGAGCCAGTCGCCCTACCCCACTGTTTCAGCCGGACCGCCCCGGCCGAGCCTCGTCCTGAGGCCCGGCCAGATCGCGCTGCCGCCCGGCATGGAGCGGTATACAATCCAGGGCAATGGCGCGGTGCTGATCGAGGTCGAGGCCGGCGATACGATCACGGTGCGCAATGTCGAGGGCGGTCAGGCTTGCGAGCTGCTGGCCTGGGACAAGTCAGGCGCCACCGACCCTTCCATCCTAGGCGAAAAATCCGACAGAAATGCTGCTGGGATCAAGGCGCTGCTGGCCGAGGGCGATGACAGCCTCGCTTCCGTGCGCCGCGGGCTCGAGCGCCGCCAGGTGCAGCTCGACCAGCCCAAGGCGGTGCGCGTGTTCGGCGGCGCCACGCCAGCCGGTACGGAACAGGCCTTCACCGTCGCGCGTGACGGTGCGATGCTGGTTGCAGCACCCGGCGGGCCGATGCTGGTTGATGGCCATGATACGGCAACGCCGCTCACCGTCATCGTCCGTCGCGCCACGGTGCGCCTGAAATCGAAGTCACAACTCGCCGATCCGCTCGCCGACCCCGTACTCGATCTTCGCGTCCATTCGGCAACCGCCGAATCCTACTTCGTCAAGGCCGGCGACTATCTGCAGATCATCGATGTCGACGGTCGCCAGTGTACCGACTTCCAGTGCTTTTCGGCACGCAAGCTGGACAAGGGTCTCGATCATCCGCTCGACGTGACGACGACGCGCACGCTGATGGGGTCGAGCTATCCGATGCCCGGCCTGCACTCGAAATATTACGACCAGGACATGGAGCCGCTGGTCGAGGTGGTGCAGGACACGTGCGGCCGGCACGATGCTTTCGCGCTGGCATGCGCTGCCAAATATTATGACGACATCGGCTATCCCGGCCACACCAACTGCTCGGAAAATTTTAACCGCGCGCTTTCGGACAAAGGCGTGAATGCCCGCGCCGGCTGGATGGCGATCAACTTCTTCTTCAACACGGCGATCGACGCTCATGGTGTCATGGTGTCCGATGAGCCGTGGTCGCGGGCCGGCGACTATGTGCTGCTCAAGGCCCTGACCGACATCGTCTGTGTTTCCTCCGCCTGCCCCGACGATACGACGCCGGCCAATGGCTGGGACCTCACCGACATCCATGTGCGGACCTATTCCGGCCAGCACAGATTCTCGCGAGCGATCGCCAGACGCATGACGCCCGATTCGGAACCGAAAATGACCCGCGAGACAGCTTTCCATTCATCCTTCGCCAAGCACACCCGCAACTTCGCCGAGTACAGGGGCTATTGGCTGGCCAATTCTTTCGCCAAGGAAGGCCCCATCGCCGAATACTGGGCCTGCCGGCAGGATGCCGTGATCATGGACCTGTCGCCGCTGCGCAAGTTCGAGGTCACCGGCCCGGATTCCGAAGCGCTGCTGCAATACACGCTGACCCGCGACGTCAAGAAGCTCGGCGTCGGCCAGGTCGTCTATTCCGCCATGTGCTACGAGCATGGCGGCATGATCGACGACGGCACGCTGCTCAGACTCGGCAAGGACAATTTCCGCTGGGTCGGCGGCGACGATCTGTCGGGCGAATGGCTGCGCGACACCGCAAAGAAACTCGGCCTCAACGTGCTGGTGCGCTCATCGACCGACCAGATGCACAATGTCGCCGTGCAAGGGCCGAAGAGCCGCGACATTTTGCGGGAAGTGATCTGGACCTCGCCGCTGCAGCCGTCGATCGACGAGCTCGAATGGTTCCGCTTCGCGGTGGCGCGTATCGGCGGCGGCAATGGCATTCCGGTCGTGGTGTCACGCACCGGCTACACCGGCGAGCTTGGCTACGAGGTCTGGTGCCATCCGCGCGACGCCGAAAACGTGTTCGACGCCATCTGGGAGGCCGGCCAGCCACATGGGCTGAAACCGATGGGGCTGCAGGCGCTCGACATGGTGCGCATCGAGGCCGGGCTGATCTTCGCAGGTTACGAGTTTTCCGACCAGACCGACCCGTTCGAGGCCGGCATCGGTTTCACGGTGCCGTTGAAGACCAAGACCGACGATTTCATCGGCCGCGAGGCGCTGATCCGGCGCAAGGAACACCCGCAGCACAAACTCGTCGGCCTCGATATCGACAGCAATGTCGCGGTCGGCCATGGCGACTGTGTGCATGTCGGCCGCGCCCAGATCGGCATCGTCACCTCCGGCATGCGCTCGCCTGTGCTGAACAAGAACATCGCGCTGGCGCGGCTCGACGTCACGCACGCGGCCATCGGCACAGAGGTCGAGATCGGCAAGCTCGACGGCCATGCCAAGCGTCTGCCGGCGCGCGTGGTGGCCTTCGCCCACTACGATCCGCAGAAGACCAAGCCACGCTCCTGAAGGTTGCTCTCAAAGCCTGACCGAACTGCTTCGCCGGCTGTTGCCGACGTCGTTTGGGTCCTGTTTCGCAAGCGTGATGTGCACGACGTCACAAAACGCTTGACGTGAAAGCGCGCCGGATCAATCTTCACTGTTAAGAAAAAAATACGACTGAGTGGAAACACCGGAGTCGTGACGGTCATGTGCCGGGGAACAAGCTTCGCGCAGTCGAGGCATCGCCGGCGGGAACAGCGAAAAAGGGGAATTCACAGACATGAGCACCATAAGCACGGCCCTGGAGCAGCCTGCCGAAAGCAAGCTGCACCGGAATATCGACTGGCGCGGCGCCTTCTGGGTGGCAAGCGGCGTCCCAGCGCTGGTCCTGTTTTCGATCGGCGGTATTGCCGGCACGACGGGAACGCTTGCCTTCGGGATCTGGATCGCCTCCATGATCATGGGCTTCCTGCAGTCCTTCACTTATGCCGAGATCGCCGGCCTGTTCCCGAACAAGTCCGGCGGCGCCTCGATCTACGGCGCCACCGCCTGGCTGCGCTATTCGAAATTCATCGCGCCGCTGTCGGTGTGGTGCAACTGGTTCGCCTGGTCACCGGTGCTGTCGCTCGGCTGCTCGATCGCCGCCGCCTATATCCTCAATGCGCTGGCGCCGGTGCCACTGTTCACCGATGCCTCACCGGATGTCGTCGCCTATATCGCGGCGCATGCCGGAACGGCGCCTGCCGACGCTATCGCCGCGGTGACCGCGGCGGCCACGCCGGCGATCCGCAACTGGACGCTGTTCAGCCACACGCTGGGTCCTGTCTCCTTCACCCTCAACGCCACTTTCTTCATCGGCGCTGTGCTGATGCTGATCATCTTCTCGATCCAGCATCGCGGCATTCTCGGCACCGCCAATGTGCAGAAGTACATCGGCCTGCTGGTCATCATCCCGATGCTGATCGTCGGTGTCGTGCCGATCGTCACCGGCCAGATCAACTGGGCGAATTTTTCGCCGCTGGTGCCGCTCGCCGCCGCCTACGCGCCGGAGCCCGGCTCGTGGAACGTTGCCGGCTGGACCTTGGTTCTCGGCGGCATGTTCATCGCCGCATGGTCGACCTACGGTTTCGAGACCGCCGTCTGCTACACCTCGGAGTTCAAGAACCCCGGCACCGACACCTTCAAGGCGATCTTCTATTCCGGCCTGCTCTGCATGCTGCTGTTCATTCTGGTGCCGTTCACCTTCCAGGGTGTGCTGGGCTTGAACGGCATGCTGGCGACGCCGATCGTCGATGGCTCCGGCGTGGCGGACGCGCTGGCCGGCATGGTCGGCGGCGGCGCATTGATCCACAGCCTCCTGGTGATGCTGATGATCCTGGCGCTGGTGCTGTGCATCATGACGGCAATGGCAGGTTCGTCGCGCACGCTCTACCAGGGTTCGGTCGATGGCTGGCTGCCGCGCTATCTCAGCCACGTCAACGAACATGGCGCACCGACCCGCGCCATGTGGACGGATCTCGTCTTCAACCTGATCGTGCTGGCCATCGCCTCGGCCGATGCGACGAGCTTCTTCTTCATCCTCGCCGTGTCGAATTGCGGCTACATCATCTTCAACTTCCTCAACCTCAATGCCGGCTGGATCCACCGCATCGACAACGGCCACATCAACCGGCCGTGGAAGGCGCCGAGCTGGCTGCTCGGCCTCGGTGCGATCTTCGCCTATGTCAACGCCATCTTCATGGGCGCCGGCGCCAAGGTGTGGAACCCGATGGCGCTGTGGGCCGGCCTGATCACCGCGGCCTTGATCATCCCGGTGTTCTGCTACCGGCATTATGTCCAGGACAAGGGCAAGTTCCCTGACCACATGCTGGCCGATCTCGGCATGACGGGAGCCGACCTCTCGGTCAAAAAGGCCGGCATGCTGCCCTACCTGACGCTGGTAGCCGGCGTGGTGGTGATGCTGCTCGCCAATTGGTACTTCGTCATCTGAAAATGACGGCTTGAAAAGAATGGGCGCGCTTTGGCGCGCCCATTTGCTTTTGATGTCTCCCTGAAGCGTCAGCCGGCCTTGCGGATGGCCGCTTCCTCGCCTTCGAAGAACCGGTTCGGCGGCCGCTTCAGGCCGAGATTCTCGCGCAAGGTCGTGCCCTCATATTCCCGCCTGAACAGCTTTCGCCGCTGCAGCTCCGGCACCACCTTCTCGGCGAAGTCGTCCAGCCCGGCGGGCAGATAGGGGAACATGACGTTGAAGCCGTCGGATCCCTCGGCAACGAGCCATTCCTCCATCGCATCGGCGATGGTCTTCGGCGTGCCGACAAAGGCAAGGCCGGAATAGCCGCCGAGCCGTTGCGCCAGCTGGCGGACGGTCAAATTCTCCCGGCGCGCCAGTTCGATGACGCGCTCGCGGCCGCTCTTCGAGGCGTTGGTCTCGGGGATTTCCGGCAAAGCCGCGTCGGGGTCGAAGGCCGACGCGTCATGGCCAAGCGCGATCGACAGTGAGGCGATGCCGCTCTCGTAGTAGACTAGGCTGTCGAGCTTCGCCCGCTTGGCCCGCGCCTCCTCGACGCTGTCGCCGACGATGACGAAGGCGCCGGGCAGGATCTTGATATCGTCACGATCGCGGCCGAGTTTTTGCGCCCTGCCCTTGACATCGGCAAAGAAGCGCTGCCCGGCGGCGAGATCGGAATGAGCGGCGAAGATGACCTCAGCCGTTTCGGCCGCCAATTGCCGTCCCGCTTCCGACGCTCCGGCCTGGACGATGACCGGCCAGCCCTGCACCGGGCGCGCAATGTTGAGCGGGCCGCGCACCGAGAGATGCTCGCCCTTGTGGTTGAGCACATGCAGTTTGGCGGGATCGAAATAGAGCCCGCTTTCGGCGTCACGGATGAAGGCGTCGTCGGCAAAGCTGTCCCACAGGCCGGTGACGACATCGTAGAATTCCCGCGCGTTGTGATAGCGCTCGTCATGCTCGACATGCTCGTCGAGACCGAAATTCAGCGCGGCATCGGGATTGGATGTCGTCACGATGTTCCAGCCGGCGCGGCCGCCGCTGATGTGGTCGAGCGAGGCGAAGCGGCGAGCGATGTGATAGGGCGCGTCGAAGGTCGTCGATGCGGTGGCGACCAGGCCGATATGCTCGGTGACGGCGGCCAGCGCCGACAACAGCGTGAACGGCTCGAACGACGTCACCGTGTGGCTGCGCCGCAGCGCCTCGATCGGCATATTGAGCACGGCCAGATGGTCGGCCATGAAGAAGGCGTCGAACTTGGCCGCCTCCAGCGTCTGCGCGAAACGCTTCAGATGGGCGAAGTTGAAATTGGCGTCAGGATAGGAGCCGGGGTAGCGCCAGGCGCCGGTGTGAAGACTGACCGGGCGCATGAAGGCGCCGAGCCGCAATTGCTTGTTGTCTGCCATGGGATGATCACCTGAGGTGGACGAGCGCGATCCTTTGTTGGAGCATGATCTTTTCCAAAAACCGGTACCCACTTTTTGGGATCATGCTACCGCTCCGATATATCGCCAAGATCGGACGGCTTTGCCGTCCTGGAAAGGAATTCTGTTTTGCAAAACCCGCGTCGCGGAGCATTTTCGTGTGGGCCGCCGTTCAATCTATTTTGATGAACACGCCCTTGGTGTTGAGATATTCGCCGAGGTGTTCGGCGCCGCCCTCGCGGCCATAGCCGCTCATCTTGTAGCCGCCGAACGGCACCGCCGGATCGATGGCATGGTAGGTGTTGACCCAGACCGAGCCGGCGCGAATCTTCCGCGACAGCTGGTGCGCGGTGGAGACGTTCTGGGTGAAGACTCCGGCGGCAAGGCCGTAGGGTGTGTTGTTGGCGCGCTCGACCGCTTCGTCCAGCGTGTCGAAGGGCAGCGCCGAAATGACCGGCCCGAAGATTTCTTCACGCGCGATTTTCATGTCGTCGGAGACGCCGGCAAAGACGGTCGGCGCGACGAAATTGCCGGCCGCAAGCGCGCCTTGCGTCAACCGTGCACCGCCGGTCACCAGTCTCGCGCCCTCGGCTGCTCCGGCATCGAGATAACCCGTGACACGTTCGAGCTGCCGCAGCGAGATCAGCGGGCCGATCTCGGTCGCCGGATCGATGCCGTCGCCGATTCGCAGGCTCTCAGCGTAAGCGGCGAGCCGCGCGACAAACTCGTCGTGGATGGAGCGCTCGACGAACAGGCGCGAGCCGGCAATGCAGATCTGGCCGGAATTGGCGAACACCGACATCGCCGCCACCGGCACCGCTTTGTCGAGATCGGCATCGGCGCAGACGATGACCGGCGACTTGCCGCCGAGTTCCAGCGAGACGCGCTTCAGATTGCCGGCTGACGCCCGCACGATCGACTGGCCGGTCGCGGTCGAGCCAGTGAAGACGATCTTGTCGACGCCCATATGTTCGGCGAGTGGGGCACCCGCCTCGGCGCCGGTGCCGGTGACGATGTTGACGACGCCCGCGGGCACGCCGGCCTCGTTCATGATGTCGGCGATCAAGAGCGGCGTCAGCGGCGCCTCTTCCGAGGGCTTGAGCACAATGGTGCAGCCGGTGGCGAGCGCCGGACCGATCTTCCAGATCGACGCCGCGGTCGGCGCGTTCCACGGGATGATGGCGCCGACGACGCCGACCGGCTCCTTGCGGGTGAAGGAGATGATCTCGCCGGCAAGCGAATTGTCGATGGTCTCGCCATGCAGCCCCGTCGCCATCCCGGCGTAATAGCGCAGCATGCCGATGACGCGGCTGCGGTTGGCGCGGGTACGTACGATCGGCATGCCCATGTCCGTCGTGTCGGAGCGGCTGATCTCTTCCCAGTGCTTTTCGAAGAGATCGGCGATCTTCAGCAGCAACACCTGCCGCTCATAGGGCTTGAACCGGCTCCATGGTCCTTCGAAGGCTTTTCGCGCCGCGGCCACTGCCAATTCTATGTCCTGACGGTCGCCGCGCGGCACCGTGGCGACCACCGCGCCGGTCGCCGGGTTGCGGCTCTCCATGGTCTGGCCTGAGCGGGCATCGACCCAGGCGCCGTCGATGAACATTTGGCGATGGCGTCCGTCGAGCGGTTGGCGCAGGGCGATCGAGGTCTGGGCCAGGGTCATGATCATCCTCCACGCGACAAAGGGGGCATCATGACCGCCGGAACGCCACAACGCCGCACGTCAAAACGTACGGCGTTGTAGCATTTTTCCAAGGGCGCATCCTATGCGCCAGCTGGGCTCACTCGGCTGCCAGGGCGAGTTGCGGCTGTTCGTTGTCCTGCACTGCCTCGCCCGCCGGTTCTTTGGCCTTCTTCGGCTCGCGGCCGAAGAACAGCGCATAGCCGGCCGGCAGCACCAGGATGGTGAGCACGGTGGCGACCAGGATGCCGCCCATCATGGCGTAGGCGAGCGGCCCCCAGAACACGGCACGCGAGATCGGGATCAGCGCCAGTACCGCCGTCATCGCCGTCAGCACGATCGGCCGGAAACGGCGGACGGCCGAGCCGATGATCGCCTCCGATCGTTCCATGCCTCGGGCTATATCCTGGTCGATCTGGTCGACCAGGATGATCGAGTTGCGCATGATGATGCCGAGCAGCGCAATGACGCCGAGGATGGCAACGAAGCCGAACGGCGCGCCGCTGATCAGCAATGCTGCTGCTGCGCCGATGATGCCGAGCGGACCGGTGGCCAGCACCAGCATCGCCTTGCCGAAATGCTGCAGCTGGATCATCAACAGCACGACGATGATGGCCAGCATGACCGGTGCCTTGGCGGCGATCGAGGCCTGGCTTTCGGCGGAATCCTCCGCACCGCCCTGGATCTCGATCTTGTAGCCGGGCGCCAGGCCGGCGCGCATGCCCTGCATGTCGTTGTAGAGCTTGGTGACGACATCGTTCGACTGGACGCCGTCGGGCAGCGTCGCGCGCACCGAGATGGTCGGCAAACGGTCGCGGCGCCATTCGACGCCCTGCTCGAGCACCGGCACCACTTTGGCCACCTGCGACAGCGGCACGAAGCCGCCGAAATCGGTCGGGATATAGACCGAGTCGACCGAGGACAGCAGGTTGCGGCTGGCATCCGGTTCGCGGGCGACGATGGACACCGTCTCCTCGCCGTCGCGGAAGTCATCCAGCGGAGCGCCCGACATCGATGCCTGCAGCATCTGGCGGATGCGCTGCGAGGTGACGCCGAGCGCCCGTGCCCGATCCTGGTCGATGACCAGCTTCATCGCCGGCACCGGCTCCAGCCAGTCGTCATGGATGGCGCCAAGCAGCGGATTTTCAACGAATTTCGCCTTCACCTGGTCGGCGATGCGGCGCACCTCCTGGCGGTCCGGACCCATGACGCGCATCTGCACCGGCCAGCCGGTCGGCGGACCGAGGAACAGGCGGTCGACCTTGGAACGGATCGAGGGAAAATCCTGCGCCAGGACGGAGCGCAGCTTGAGGATCAACCTCTCGCGTGCCGGCTCGTCATTTGCCATCACCAGAAGCTGGGCAAAGTTCGGGTTGCGCAATTGCTGGTCGAGCGGCAGGAAGAAGCGCGGCGCGCCCTCGCCGATATAGGTGGCGATGAAGCGCTTGTCCTTGTCGTCCATCATCTTCGCTTCCAGCGCCTTGGCCTGCGTCTCGACCTCCTTGATCGAGGTGCCTTCCGGCAGCCAGAGATCGACCAGGATTTCCGGACGCGACGATTGCGGGAAGAAATTCTGCGGGATGAATTGGAACGCCCACAGGCTGGTGGCGAAGGTGACCAGCGTCATCACCAGCACGATGATGCGATGGCGCACCGCCCAGCCGACCGTGGCGCGCAGCCGCCGATAGAAGCGGGTGTCGAAGGCGTCGTGGTGATTGCCGGCATGTTTGCGCTGCTTGAGGATCATGTAGCCGAGCCACGGCGTGAAATAGACGGCGACGAACCACGACACGATCAGCGCGATGCCGACGACATAGAACAGCGTGCGCACATATTCGCCGGCCGTCGAGGCGGCGAAGCCGACCGGGATGAAGCCGGCGGTGGTGATCAGCGTACCGGTCAGCATCGGGAAGGCGGTCGAGGAATAGGCGAAGCTCGCCGCCTCGATCTTGACCAGCCCCTCCTCCAGTTTGCGCTCCATCATCTCGACGACGATCATGGCGTCGTCGACGAGCAGGCCGAGCGCGATGATCAGCGCGCCGAGCGAAATGCGCTGCAGGTCGATGCCGAGCTCGTACATAATGGCGAAGGTGGCGGCGAGCACCAGCGGGATGGCGATGGCGATGACCAGGCCGGAGCGCCAGCCGATCGACAGCAGCGAGACGGCAAGCACGATCAGCAGCGCTTCGCCGAGCGCCTCCATGAACTCCTTCACCGCATCGCGCACGACTTCCGGCTGGTCGGAGATCTGGTCGACCGAAACGCCATAGGGCAGCGCCTCTTCGAAGCGCTTATAGGTCGCCTCGACATCCTTGCCGACATCGGTGACGTTGAAGCCTTTGGCCATGACGACGCCGACCTGTACGCTTTCGTGACCGTTGATGCGATATTTGCGCTGATAGGGATCCTCGAGGCCGGAGGACACGGTGGCGATGTCGCCGAGACGCGTCACCTGGCCACCGGCGCGCAGCCGCAATTCCCTGATGTCGGCGGCCTTGGTGACGTCGCCTTCGACCGAGATGCGCACCGAGCGCAGGCCGGTGTCGACGGAGCCCGCCGGGTCGACATTGTTCTGGCCCTTGATGGCGTTCTGCAGGTCGGTCAGCGTCAGGCCGCGTTCGGCCAGCGCCTTGGATGAGATGTCGATATAGATCTTCTCCGGCTGGTCGCCGATGATGACGGCCTTCTCGACGCCCGGTGTCGTCAACAGCATGTCGCGCGCCTGGATGGCGAACTTCTTCAGCTCGGGGTAGCTGTAGCCGTCGCCGCTGATCGAATGCAGCGTGATGAAAGTGTCGCCGAACTCGTCGTTGAAATAGGGGCCGAGCAGGCCTTGCGGCAGGTCGCCTGAGATGTCGCCGACCTTCTTGCGCACCTGGTAGAAGGCGTCCTTCACCTCCTCGCCATTGGTGTCGCCCTTGATCTGGACGGTGATGATGGCGCTGCCGGCGCGGGTGTAGGAACGAACGAAATCGAGATGCGGCGTTTCCTGCAGCTTGCGCTCGATCTTGTTGACGACCTGGTCCTCCATCTCCTGGATCGAGGAGCCCGGCCAGATCGCCTGGACGACCATGACGCGGAAGGTGAAATCCGGGTCTTCCTTCTGGCCCATGCGCATCAGGCCGAGGCCGCCGGCGATGATAATCAGACCGAACAGGAAGCGCGCAATCGAGGGATGGCCGATAGCCCAGCGCGAAAGATTGAAAGGCCGCTTTTCACTGCTGTCGTTGGTGGTGGTCATCGGCGTCAGTCCAATTCGTTGATCGTACGGGCGTGCGCTTGGCATGCCATGGGGATTTCCGATGCTGGCTTCCGGGCGGCGAGGCTTTCCGAGCGGGAGAGACTCTCATCGCGGTGGGACGCGTGGATCGATGCGGGGGAACTCGACCTTGGCGTCTCGACCATCGGGCACTCGCCGCCCGGAAACCTTGAATGCTTCGCCTGCCCTCTTCGCCGAAGCGACGATCAAGCCGACTTCATGCGTCTGCCTTCAGCGCAAGGCCTTTGCGGCGTCGCCTTCCGCGGAGGCGGCCTGCACCGCGTCGCCGGTCAGTTTGACCTTGAGATTCTCGGTCATGAACTGGGTGCCGGCGGCAACGACGACATCACCCGGCTTCAGCCCGTCGGCGACACTGACGCCGTCGGCGGTAAACTCCGCAACCTTGACCGAGCGCTCGTGCACCGTCTCGCCGGCGCGGTCGACGGTCCAGACAATCTTGCGACCGTCCTTTTCCGCCAGCGCGCTGAGCGGGATCGACACCATCTCCTGCTTCTTGGCCACCGAGGCCTCGATGTTGGCGGTCATGCCAAGCAGTACGCGGGGGTCGTCGGGCAGCGAGACACGGACGGCAAAGGTGCGCGACTGCTGGTCGGCGCTGCCGGCCACTTCGCGAACCTTGCCCGAGAGCTTCAGAGCATCGTCGGACCAGAAGCTAGCCGTGACATCCTTGCCTGGCTTGAAGGCGGCGATGTCCATTTCGGGAACCGCGATCAGCACTTCCTTTTCGCCATCGACGGCAACCGTCATGACCGGGGTTCCGGCGCCGACCACCTGGCCGACATCGGCGGAAACAGCCGTCACGATCCCGTTCTCGCTTGCTTTGAGATCGGTATAGACGACCTGGTTCTGCGCCTGGGAAAGGGTCGAACGGGCGGCATCGCGACTGGCCACCGCCTGGTTGTAGCTCAGCGTCGCCTGCTCAAGCTGCGACTTGGAGGTGAAGTTCTTGGCAAAGAGCTGCTCGGCGCGTTTGCGGGTCAGGTCGACCGTCTCGACCTGGCGCTCGGCGGCATCGAGGCTGGCCTTGGCGCTCTTGACCGAAAGCTCGTAATCGGTGGGATCGATACGGGCGAGCACATCGCCCGTCGTCACATGCTGGCCGATGTCGACCAGGCGCTCAGTGACCTTGCCCGAGATGCGAAAGCCGAGGTTCATTTCGGTGCGGGCGCGCACCGAACCGGAATAGGCGAGTTCGCGGCTGTTTTCGGCCTGACCGATCTCGACCACCTTGACCGGACGGATGATGTCCTGGACCTCGGTCTTCTCCTGGCTGCAGGCGGCGAGCCCGAGCGTGGCGACGATCAGGCCGGCGGCCGGCAGCTTGCGGATGATGGAATTGGACAAAGACACTTTCGTACTCCCGACTGGAGATGAACGGTCGACACCGGCGCCCGGCGGGCGGCGGCTATTTCAGGGCCTTGATCGCGTAATCGATGAGGTCGTCGGGCATCGCCCGATTGGTCTTGGCAAGGCACTGCGCCACCATTTGCGGGTGGCACAAAATGACAGTGGCGGCGCCGAAGCAGCGCGATGCGATGACCGGATCCTGTTCTCTGAACTCTCCGGCCTCGATGCCTTCGCGGATCACCTCGGCAAACAGGTCGTGGATGCTGTCGATATGCTTGTCGATGACACCCCAGTCGCGCTCGAGCGCGACGATGACCATCTCGTGGACCTTCTGGTCGTCGAGCATGACCTCCATCGTCATCTTGTACTGCGCATGCACGTAGCGACGCAGCCGCTCCTCTGCGCTGATCGGCAGGCGGCAGATCGCGTAGGCCATATTGTAGCTGGCAAGCAGCATGCGGCCGCAGACGGCCTGGTGGATTTCGACCTTGGAGGCGAAGAAACGGTAGATATTGGCCGGCGACATGCCGAGTTCGCGGGCGATATCGGCAACATTGGTCTTGCCGTAACCATAGTGGCGGAACAGGCGCTCGGCACAGTCGAGAATGCGCGTGACATTCTCCTGGCGGGCGGCGTCGACCATGATGTTGGCGGCTTCGGACATGGCTCTCTGTCAATTAACGAGTGACGAATTTCAATTTTCGTCAGTCGTAAATCCAAAAGAGCGAGATGTCAACGCGGAATCGACGTACGCGTATAATTGGTGACAGATGGTGACATGGGTTGCGGAGGCGCTCACGCCGGGGGTAGGCGAATGACGCCCGTCCCGTCGTCATCCTAGGGCGAAGCAAGGAGCGAAGCGACGCGGCGCAGACCCTAGGATCCATGCCGCGACGTCTGCCAAAAAGTGATGCGGATCAAGACATTACGCTGATCAACGAGCAGGAGTCATTCTCGACCGTGGGGGTACGGCCGCAAGGTCACGGCATGGATCCTAGGGTTTCCGCGACGTCGCTTCGCGACTGCTCCACCCTAGGATGACGAAGTCGCGGAGGGCCTGGCTATTCAGAGAAATCGTGGCTTAAAACCGCGCCGGCCTAAGCCACCTTCGCCATCTCGCGCAGCCGGAACTTCTGGATCTTCCCTGTCGACGTCTTCGGGATCTCGGCAAAAATCACCGCCTTCGGCACCTTGAAGCGGGCAAGCAGCGCGCGGCAGTGGTCGATGATCTCGGCCTCGCTCGCCGCCTTGCCCGGCTTAAGCTCGACATAGGCGACCGGCACCTCGCCCCATTTGTCGTCAGCCCTGGCGACGACGCCGCAGGACGCTACCGACGGGTGCTTGTAGAGCGCGTCCTCGACCTCGATCGAGGAAATATTCTCGCCGCCGGAGATGATGATGTCCTTGGAGCGGTCCTTGAGCTGGATGTAGCCGTCGGCGTGCATGACGCCGAGATCGCCGGAATGGAACCAGCCGCCGGCGAAGGCCTCGTCGGTTGCCTTCCTGTTTTTCAGATAGCCCTTCATGACGATGTTGCCGCGGAACATGACCTCGCCGATGGTCTCGCCATCGGCCGGCGTCTCCTGCATCGTTTCCGGGTCCATCACGGTCAGGCCTTCAAGCGAAGCATAGCGCACGCCTTGCCTGGCCTTCTTCTGTGCCTTCGATCCCTTGTCGAGCTCGTCCCAGGCGCCGTGCCATTCGTTGACCACCGCGGGGCCGTAGGTCTCGGTCAGGCCATAGAGATGGGTGACGGCAAAGCCGGCATCGGCCATGCCCGAGAGCACCGCTTCCGGCGGTGGCGCGGCCGCGGTGTTGAAAGTCACGGTCTGCGGGAACTGCCGCTTGTCTTCCTCCCTGGCATTGATCAGCACCGACATGACGACCGGCGCACCGCATAGATGCGTGACGCGGTGATCGGCGATCGCATCGTAGATCGGCTTCGGCCGCACCCAGCGCAGGCAGACATGGGTGCCTGCCTGGACGGCCAGCGTCCACGGAAAGCACCAGCCGTTGCAGTGGAACATCGGCAGGGTCCAGAGATAGACGGCGTGCTTGGCCATGCCGGCATGGATGGTGTTGGTGTAGGCCATCAAGGCAGCACCGCGGTGGTGGTAGACGACGCCCTTGGGATTGCCTGTGGTGCCGGAGGTGTAGTTGAGCGAGATGGCATCCCATTCGTCATCGGGCATCGACCAGGCATAGTCCGCATCGCCACCGGCTATGAAATCCTCATAGTCGATCGCGCCGATGCGCTCTCCCTTGGGATAGGGCGCGTCGGCGGCATAGTCGGGATCGTCATAGTCGATGACCAGCGGCTCGACCTTGGCCAGCGCCAGCGCCTGCCTGACAACGCCGGAGAATTCGCGGTCGACGATCAGCACCTTGGTCTCGGCGTGGTCGAGTTGGAAGGCGATGACGGCGGCGTCGAGCCTTGTGTTGAGCGAATGCAGCACCGCCTTGGTCATCGGCACACCGAAATGCGCCTCCAGCATCGGCGGTGTGTTGGACAGCATCACGGTGACCGTATCGCCCTTGCCGATGCCGCGCTTCGACAGCGCCGAGGCGAGCTTCAGGGAGCGCCGCCAAAAGGTGCGATAGGTGATGCGCTGGCTGCCATGGATGATGGCGACATGGTCGGGATAGGTCTTCGCCGCCCGCTCCAGATAGGTGAGCGGTGTCAGCGGCTGGTGGTTGGCGGCGTTCTTGCCGAGATCCTGATCGTAGGGATTGCCCATCCCGTTCTCCCCGAATTTTCTTTTGTTGAGAACTTCTAACCACAGGTACCGGCCACGTCACCATCAGCAATTCCCGACCGGTCACATTTGGCGCAATGATTGTCGAGATTCGGCAGGCAAAAAGGTATCGTGTACCCATGCCAGTTTGACTTTTGTCGAGAGCCGTGAATAATGTCAGCCGAGGAGACGGCATGGCGATCCGACCGGCAGAACAGCTTATCCACAAGGCCGCGTGGCTCTATTATGCCCATGGCCTGCGCCAGGACCAGGTCGCAAGCCAGCTTAACATTTCCCGCGCCTCCGTCGCCATGTATCTGCGCAAGGCGCGCGAGACTGGCATCGTCAACATCTCGACCTCGACGCAGCTGTTCACCGACGATGTGCTGGCACGCCAGCTCGAGGACGCGCTGGTTCTCGACGCCGTTTGGATCGCGCCGGAGAACGACTACGTCCTCGATCCGTCGACAGACATTGCGGTGCTGGCGGCAAGCGTCTTTCTGGAGCTGGTGAAGAAAGGCGACCGCATCGGCGTCGCCTGGGGCCGCACCGTCTACACCATCGCCGACATCATGTCCTATGCCGACCTGCAGGACGTCACCGTTGTGCAGCTCTGCGGCAATCTCGGCGCGCCCTACTCCTATCGTCCCGACCAGTGCACGATGGAAATCGCGCGCCGGCTTAACGCCAAGGGGCTGAACTTCTACGCGCCGCTGGTTCTGACGACGGAATTGCTGGCGCATGGGCTGCGCGCCGAACCGGTGATCCGCGAACAATTGTCCGACATCAGCAACTGCGATCTGGCGCTCTATTCGGTTGGCACCGTCGATGCCGACAGCCATGTCGTCAAATGCGGCGCGCTGAGCGCAGGCGCCATGGCGGTGCTGCGCGAGGCGGGTGCGGCCGGCGTCATCGCCGGCCAGATCATCGATGCCACCGGCAAGGCGCTCGACTGCAGCTATAACAGGCGTGTCATCTCGGCCTCGCTGTCGTCACTGCGGCAGATCGAAAAGCGGCTGATGGTCGTGCAGGAAGACAGCAAGTTCGAACCACTGCTGGCAGCCCTCGCAGGCGGTCTCTGCACGCATCTCGTCGTCGGCGCCAGCATGGCGCGGCGGCTGCTCGACCATGCGGGGGCCGAAAAGGCTTCCTGACCAACGAAATCCCTGCAGCCGGCGCATTGTCATCAAGGCGTCGCGGCATTCCTGTTCACACCAACACAACGAACACAGCAAAGCGGACGAAGCGACATGAAGAACCTTTGGAATGATGGCGACGCGGAAAGACTGGTTGCCGATTATGCGAAAAAGGGCGTTGCCCGCGACCTCGCGCTGCGCGTCTACACGACCCGGCTGCTCGGCGGCGAGCCGCGTCTGGTGCTGCATGGCGGCGGCAACACGTCGTGCAAGACCAAGGCGACCGACCTCGTCGGCGACGAATGGGATGTGCTGTGCGTCAAGGGCAGCGGCTGGGACATGGGGGTCATCGAGCCGCAAGGCCTGCCGGCGGTGAAGATGGGCGCGCTGTTGAAAGCGCGTGCGCTGGACAGCCTGGCCGACGAAGACATGGTGGCGCTGCAGCGGGCGAACCTGATCGACCCCGCCTCGCCCAACCCGTCGGTCGAGACGCTGCTGCACGCCTTCCTGCCGCATAAATTCGTCGACCACACCCACTCTACCGCCATCCTCGCCGTCGTCGACCAGGCGGACAGCAAGGCGCTGATCAAGACCGTGTTCGGCGACAAAATGGGCTATGTCCCCTACATCAAGCCGGGCTTCGACCTCGCCAAGGTGGCGGCCGATGTCTACGACGCCGACCCCAGCGTTGAAGGGCTGATCCTCGATAAGCACGGCATCTTCACTTTCGGCAACGATGCCAGGCAGGCGTACGACCGCATGATCCATTATGTGAACGTCGCCGAAGACTATGTCGCCAAGAACGGCAAGCCGCAGCCTGCGAAGGCCGCGCTGCCGGCCAAGCTCGCGACGCCCGCAGCAATCGCCCCGACACTACGCGGCGCGGTGGCGGTATCGCGCGGCGAAGGCCGCTTCGACCGCATGATCAGCGATTTCCGCACCTCGGATGCCATTGTCGATTTCATCAATTCGGCCGGGATCGCCGACTATGCCGCGCGCGGCGTGTCGACCCCCGACCTATCGATCCGCATCAAGACCGGGCCGATGGCGGTGCCGGCGCCGGACGCCGACAAGGCTGGCGACTACAAGACCGTCATCAAGAACCATGTCGACGCCTTCGCCAAGGAGTATCGCGCCTATTTCGAGACCAACGATGCGCTGGACGACGTCAAGCGCACCATGCTCGACCCGATGCCGCGGCTGACGCTGGTTCCCGGCCTCGGCATGTTCGGCCATGGCCGGACGCTGAAGGATGCGAAGATCGCGTCGGATGTCGGCGAGATGTGGATCGAGGCGGTGCGTGGGGCCGAGGCCGTCGGAAGTTTCCATCCGCTGTCCAAGGCCGATCTGTTCCCGCTCGAATACTGGTCGCTGGAACAGGCCAAGCTCGCTTCCAACAAGCCGAAACCGCTGACCGGCCAGGTGGTGCTGATCACCGGTGGCGCCGGCTCCATCGGTGCTGCGACGGCAAAATTGTTCGCCGCCAATGGCGCACATGCCATCGTCGTCGATCTGGATCCGGCCAGGGCCGCGGAAGCGGCGAAGGCGGCCGGCAACAATTCGATCGGCGTCGGCGCCGATATCACCGACCCCAAGCAGATGCGCGCCGCCTTCGACAAGGCCGTCGCCGTCTATGGCGGCGTCGACATTCTGGTCTCCAACGCCGGCGCCGCCTGGGAAGGCCGCATCGGCGAACTCGACGATGCCCTCCTGCGCAAGAGTTTTGAGCTCAACTTCTTCGCCCACCAGTCGGCGGCGCAAAACGCGGTGCGCATCATGCTGGAACAAGGCACCGGCGGCGTGCTGCTCTTCAACACCTCCAAGCAGGCGGTCAATCCCGGGCCGAAATTCGGCGCTTATGGCGTGCCGAAAGCGGCGACGCTGTTCCTGTCCAGGCAATATGCGCTGGACTATGGCGCACACGGCATCCGCTCGAATGCCGTCAACGCCGACCGCATCCGCTCCGGCCTGTTGACCGACGCCATGATCGCCAGCCGCTCCGGCGCGCGCGGCGTGTCGGAGAAGGAATACATGTCCGGTAATCTGCTCGGACAGGAGGTGACAGCCGATGACGTGGCGCAGGCGTTCCTGCACCACGCGCTGGCCGAGCGCACCACCGCCGATGTGACGACGGTCGACGGCGGCAACATTGCCGCGGCGCTGCGCTGAACATAGAACTGGAGCAGTTCATCCTTTCACCAAAACGGCGAACCGCTCCACCTCCCGGTCCGCTTTCGCACGTCGTGCTGAAAAACTGCTCGAACCGGTCAAAATCCCACTCCAATCCTTCGCTTATTGCTCAACCAGCTTAAGGGGCGCCTTGTGTTTCGCATGCGAGCTCCAACCCTGATCCTTGGTGGAGTTATAGATGGCAGCGAAAAGACTTCGTATCGGCGTGCTCTTCGGCGGGCGCTCCGCCGAGCATGAGGTTTCGCTGCTTTCGGCAACCAATGTCATGCGTGCGCTGGATCCGGCGAAATACGATGCTGTTCCCATCTTCGTCACCCGCGAGGGACAGTGGCTGCTGAGCCGCTTCGAGGATGGTGCGCTGGCGACGCCGTCAGACGGCACACAGCTCTGCCTGGTGCCCGGCGGGCATGGCCGGATGCTGGCGATCCCCACCAAGGACGCGCCTCACGACCTGCCTGATATCGATATATTGTTCCCTGTGCTGCACGGCCTGCATGGCGAGGACGGCGCGGTGCAAGGGCTGGCCGAGGTGGCGCGCGTGCCGCTCGCCGGCTGCGGCATTCTCGGCTCGGCCGCCGCGCTCGACAAGGACGTCGCCAAGCGGTTGTTGAAGGCGGCAGGCGTGCCCGTCGCCCGCTCGGTGACGATCGAGGACGGTGCAGTCCCTCCCCTCGCAGTGCTGGAAGACCAGCTTGGCCTGCCGCTGTTCATCAAGCCGGCGCGCCAGGGTTCGTCGGTCGGCGTGGCCAAGGTCAATGGCAGCCAGGAATTCGACCGGGCACTGGCGGAAGCCTTCCAGCATGATCGCAAACTGCTGGCTGAGGAATTCATTCGCGGCCGCGAGATTGAATTCAGCGTGCTGGAGAGCCCGGCGGGGCAGCTCTTCGTTTCGCGGCCGGGCGAGATCGTGCCAGCGGAAAGCCACGGCTTCTACAACTACAATGCCAAGTACATCGACGAGAATGGCGCGGCGTTGGTGGTGCCGGCCGAGCTGCCGCCGGAGATCGAGGCCGCCATGCGCGCCATGGCGGCAAAGGCCTTCAGGGCCGTTGGTTGCGACGCGATGGCGCGCGTCGACTTTTTCCTGATGCCGGACATGACATTCGTGATCAACGAGCTCAACACCATTCCCGGCTTCACCGACATCAGCATGTACGCCAAGGCGATGGCGGCAAGCGGCGTCAGCTATGCCGAAGTCATCGACGGGTTGGTGGCGCATGGGCTGGCGCGCGCCGGGCGGTCATGATGAAGGTCAGCTTTAACTGCAGTCCCCGCTTGCAATTGCTGCACTTTGTAGCTACATTGTGGCTTCATAGAAGGAGTCACGACATGGCTACTGATTCAGTAGTTCGCGCTCGGATAGATGCCGCGACAAAAGATCAGGCAACAGAGGCGTTGGCGGCGATGGGATTGTCCGTCTCCGATGCCATTCGCCTGCTTCTGGTGCGCGTGGCCGCTGACAAGGAATTTCCCTTTCCCGTGAAAGTGCCTAACGCAACTACGCGAAAGGCCATGGCCGAGTTGGAAAAGGGCAAAGGCAAACGCTTCGCGTCCGCTGATGAATTGTTCAAGGATCTGGGACTCTAGGCATGCCAGTTCTTGTTCGCTCCGGGCAATTTCGCCGGGATGTGAAGCGCATGGAAAAGCGCGGCAAGAACCTCGGCAAGTTGCGCGATCTGCTAGGCCTGCTCATCGCCGGGCATGACCTGCCAGCGGCGTATAAGGACCATCCTGTGAAAGGCGACTGGAGAGGCTTTCGGGACGCCCATATCGAACCGGACTGGCTGCTGATCTACCGCGTTGTCGGCGACGAATTGCAGCTTGCCGTGAACTCTACGGAAAAGCCGCCCGCAACGTTCTGCTGCAAGCGGCTTCGTATCAACTCCCCAGACGTAGAATGCCTGACCCTACTTCGCGTTCGGGTTCGGCATCCACGCCGGCATGGCGACATCGGCATGGGCGAACTGCGGCAGCTTGGCCGACAGGTCTTCCATGTTCTTGATGTCCTTGTCGATCAGGTCCTTCTGGGTGATCAGCGTAGGCGGCACGATGACGTTGTGGCCGGGATCTTCACCGGCGAGCAGCTGCGCCAGCGCGCGCACCGAGACCTGGCCGACGACGGCCGGGTTGGTGGCAGCAGTCGCTGCCCAGGCGCTGTCGGTTTCGCGCATCGCTGATATGTCCGAGGTCGAGATGTCGGCCGAGTAGATCTTGATCTTCTTGTTCAGCCCCGCTTCGTCGACGGCGATCTTCACGCCCTTGGCAAATTCGTCATAGGGGGCGAACATCACATTGATGTCGGTATGCGCCTGGAGCACCGAGCGCGCCTGGTTGGCGACGGAGTTGGCGATCGGGTTGTCGAGCGTGCCGAACATCGCGACTTCCTTGATGCCGGCATATTTCTTCTTCACGTCGACCCAGGTCTCGTTGCGGCGGTCGAGCGGCGCGATGCCGGCGACATAGACATAGCCGGCGTTCCAGCTCTCGCCATTGTCCTTGACCGCTTGTTCGAGCGCGAGGCGCGCAAGGTCTTTGTCGGACTGTTCGATCTGCGGGATCTTCGGGTTTTCGACATTGACGTCGAAGGCAACGACCTTGATGCCGGCATCGACCGCGCGCTGCGCGGCGTCCTTCATCGATTCCGTCAGGCCGTGCTGGATGATGATACCCTGCACGCCAAGCGCGATGGCCTGGTCGACCATGTCGGACTGAAGGGCGGCATCCTGGCGGCTGTCGAGCACGCGCAGATCGATGCCGAGCGCCTTGGACTGCGCCTCGACACCCGAGAGATAGGCCTGGAAGAAATCGCCGGTCGAGAGATAGCGCACCAGCGCGATCTTGACGCCGGGCTTGTCGAACGGCGCCGGCTTGTCGGCGGCAAATGCCGGGACCTGCATCAGCATTGTTGCGCCGGCCAATCCGAGCGCGACCTTCCCCAAAAGTCGTCTTGTGATGTTCACGTTTTTTCCTCCGTTTGTTGAACCCAAAACTGTTCCGGCAGCCGTTCTATCTCCTGCCCCGGCCGGAAAGGGCGAAGGTGAAGACAAGGGCGACGACGAGAACCACGCCCTTGACGAAATCCTGCGTGTAGTAAGGCGCGTTCATCATCGTCAGGCCTTGCAGCAGGATGCCAACGAACAGCGCGCCGACAGCGGTGCCAAAGGCGTTCGGCTTTGCGGCGCCGAGCACAGCGTAGCCGATCAGCGCCGCGGCAACCGCATCGAGCAGCAGATTATTACCCGAGGCGATGTCGCCGCGTCCAAGTCGTGCCGCGAGCAAAATGCCGCCGATCGAGGCAAAAACTCCTGAAATGACGTAGGCCCAGATTTTGTATGCCTTGACAGGCGCACCGGCGAGTTCAGCGGCGCGCTCGTTGGAGCCGACCGCATACATCATGCGGCCGAAGCGGGTGTATTCGAGGAAGAACCAGATCAGTACGGCGAGCACGATGAGCACGACGACCGAGACCGGTATGAGGTTCGGGATGAAGAAATCGAAGCGGTGGCGGCCAAGCGCCAGGAAGGCGTCGGAGAATTTGCCGTTGGCGACGGAACCGTCCGGCATGGTCATACCGGTGGCGATGGAGCGGCCTTCGGTCGGTATGCGCTGCAGGCCGACGAGCAGGAACATCATGCCGAGCGTCGCCAGCAGATCGGGCACGCGCATATAGACGATCAGCCAGCCATTGATCAGGCCGACAATGGCGCCGATCAAGAGGCAGACGACGACCGCGACGACGACATTCTGCTCCAGCACCACCATGACATAGGCCGCCGCCATCATGGCTGACGTCGCGACCGAGCCGATCGAAAGATCGAAGCCGCCGACGACCAGCGTGGCGGTGACGCCGAGCGCCAGCACGCCGGTGATGGCGACCGACTGGAAGATGAAGACGGCACTTTGCGGCGAGACGAACCCATCGGCGGCGATGGCGAAATACGCGATCAGCCCGAACAGAAGCACGATGAACCCATAGCGGATGGCGTAGTCGCGCAACGTCATTCAGCGCCCGCCGTCGATACCCAACTCGAACCCATGCGCTCCATTCCAATTCTCGTCGTCAGTTCTTCAATGATCATGGCTCAGGCCGCGCTATGCAGCGGTCCGCCCGCGACTTCGGCGAGCAGGCGGTCGAGATCGACATCGGCGTTGCGGTGTTCGCCGACGATGGTCTGTTCGGACATCACCAGGATGCGGTCGGCGGTCTCCAGTGCCTCGTCGAGTTCGGTGACGAACAAAAGCGTGGCGCGGCCATTGGCGCTGGCCCTAAGCTTGGCGGCGATGTCGCGCCGGGCCGAGATGTCGACGCCCTGGAACGGCTCGTCGAGGATGAACAGTCTTGCGTCCTGCGCCATCCAGCGCGCAACCATCACCTTCTGCTGGTTGCCGCCCGATAACGTCGGCATTTCATCCTTCTCCGAACGGCAGACGATGCCGAGCTCGTCGATCTGCCGGCGGGCGGTCGTGCGTTCGAGCCCGCGCTTGAGAACGGCAAAGCGCGACATGCGCTTGTGGAAGGGAAGGCTGATGTTTTCCTGGATGTTGAAGCCGCCAACAATACCGTTTTCGCCACGGTCCTTGGCGACAAGGAACACGCCGGCCGCAATGGCCTCGCCTGTCGACGCAGGCGCATACGGCCTGCCGTTCAAATGCATCGTGCCTGACAGTGGCTTGCGCAGGCCGAACAGCGTCTCGGCCAGTGCAGTCTTGCCGACGCCGACGAGACCGGTGACGGCAACGACCTCGCCGTCGCCGAGTGTCAGCGAGAGGGGTCGCGCGCCCGGCGCAATGCGCAAGGCATCGATGGTCAGGATCGGCTTGGTCGAGCTCCTCACTTCGATCCGGTCGAGATTGATCTTGCGACCGAGCATGGCGTTGACGGCGCCCTCATAGTCGAGCGGCTTTTGGTCGAAGACACCTGAGATGACGCCGTCGCGCATCGAGACGATGCGGTCGGCCAGCCGCCTGATATCCGACATGCGGTGCGAGATGTAGAGGATGGCGACCCCGTGCTCGCGCAACCGGTCGAGCAGCGCAAACAGCCGGTCGGCCTCGGCGCTGGACAGGGACGAGGTCGGCTCGTCGAGGATCAGCACTTTGGGCTGGTGCGCCATGGCGCGCGCGATCGCCACCATCTGGCGGTCGGCCAGCGACAGATCGCTGATGCGCGCCTTGAGGTCGATGGTCAGCCCCATGCGGTCGGCGACCGCTTTGGCCTCGCGACGCACGCGGGCGGGATTGAACAGCAGCGGCGCGCCCTTGCCGCTCAGCCGGTCGAGCGTCAGGTTGGTGGCGACATCGAGATCGGCGACGACGCCGTCATTAATGTTCTGGTGGACGGTGACGACACCGGCGCGGATCGCCTCGGCAGGCGTGTTCGGTGCGAAGTCTTGACCAGCGAGGCTCATCGTGCCGCCGGCATGGTCGTAGACGCCGCTGATGATCTTGACGAGGGTGGATTTGCCGGCGCCGTTGGCGCCCATCAGCACGGTGATTTCACCGGCATGCAATTCGAGCGAGACGCCGCCAAGCACCTCGATATGGCCGAAGGACTTCCTCAGGCCGTCCACGCGGAACACGGCATCATTGCCCATTCGTTCCTCCCTGACGATGACGCTATGGGCTATGTCATCAATTGTCAACTCGATTGACAATTGCCAGACAGCTTCCTAGCTTGGCCCCGCCGCCATCGCTCCACTATGATCAGAGCGAGCAAGCGGGAGGATGACGAATGACTGGGAAATTGCCGTTCGAAGCACTGTCGGTGGAGACGCTTGCGGCGCGGCTTGGCGCCAACGAAGCGCTGGGTGCCACGATCGGCAAAGACACCAGCGCCTGGAAGGTGCGCGAGGTCGGCGATGGCAATCTGAACCTCGTCTTCATCGTCGAGGGCGTCTCGGGCGCAGCCGTCGTCAAGCAAGCCTTGCCCTATGTCCGCCTCGTCGGCGACAGCTGGCCACTGCCGCTGAAGCGTTCCTTCTTCGAATATCACGCACTGGCAAGGCAAGAAGCGCGCGCGCCGGGCTCGGTGCCGGCGATCTATCATTTCGACGAAGGCCAGGCGCTGATCATCATGGAGTATCTGGCGCCGCCACACGTCATCCTGCGCCGCGCCCTCATCGATGGCCACCAGCTGCCGAACATTGCCCGTGACATCGGCCTGTTCATGGCCCGCACTTTGTTCCGCGGCTCCGATCTCTCCATGCCAACCAAGGACCGCAAGGCCGACTTGGCGCTGTTCGCCGACAATGTCGAACTCTGCGGCATCACCGAGGATCTGGTGTTTTCCGACCCCTATTTCGACGCCAAGCTGAACCGGCACACGTCGCCGCAGCTTGACGGCCTGGTGGCTGAGTTGCGCGCCGACCGCGATCTCAAGGTCGAGGCGCAGCGGCTGAAGCATATCTTCGCCGCCAATGCCGAAACGCTGCTGCATGGCGACCTGCATTCCGGCTCGATCATGGTCACCGACACCGAGACGCGGATGATCGATCCGGAGTTCGCCTTCTACGGTCCGATGGCTTTTGACGTCGGCATGCTGCTTGCCAATTTCTGGATGTCCTTCTTCTCGCAGCGCGGCCACGAACAGAATGGCAAGCGCGACGCGATGCGCACCTATCTGCTCGGGGTGACCAACGAGACATGGGCGGTGTTCCGCGCCGAGTTCTCGGCCCTGTGGCGCACGGAGCGCACCGGCATGCTCTACCAGAAAAGCCTGTTCGAGGATCAAGGCGACATCCTTGCCTCGGAGCAGGCGCTCGACCATGTGCTGCACCAGATCTGGACCGACCTCTTGGGCTTTGCCGGCATCGAGGTGCACCGGCGCATCCTCGGCCTCGCCCACAATGCCGATTTCGAGACCATTGAAGACGAGGATCTGCGCGCCGGCTGCGAGGCGAAGGCGCTGAAATTCGGCCGCCACCTCGCCGTCAACCGGCGACAGATCCACAGCATGGACGAGGTCAACAATCTGGCCACGCTGATCGAACGGGAGAGCAGGATTTGAACGTCGGCGAGCGCCACTACCGCACCATCTGGCTGAGCGGCGACAAGCGTTCGGTCGAGATCATCGACCAGCGTTGGCTGCCGCATGAATTCCGCATCGAAAGGATCGGCACCGTCGACGGCATCGCCACCGCGATCCGCGACATGTGGGTGCGCGGCGCGCCGCTGATCGGCGTCACGGCGGCCTATGGCGTTGCCATCAAGATGGCGGACGATCCGTCGGACGCAGCGCTCGACGCTGTCTGGGAGACGCTGCACAGGACGCGGCCGACCGCGATCAATCTGCGCTGGGCGCTGGACGAAATGCGGCGCTTCCTGAAACCGATCGCACCAGCGCAACGTGCGGAGGCGGCCTATAAGCGCGCCGCCGAAATCGCCGACGAAGATGTCGGGCTGAACCGCGCCATCGGCGAGAACGGTCTGAAAATCATCAAGGAGATCGCGGCGCGCAAGCAGCCGGGCGAGCCGGTCAACATCCTCACCCACTGCAATGCCGGCTGGCTGGCGACGGTCGATTACGGCACCGCGACGTCGCCAATCTATCTCGCCGTCGAGGCCGGCATTCCGGTCCACGTCTATGTCGACGAGACGCGGCCGCGCAACCAGGGCGCCCAGCTGACCGCCTGGGAGATGGCCGGACACGGCGTGCCGCACACGCTGATCGTCGACAATGCCGGCGGCCATCTGATGCAGCATGGCGAGGTCGACATGGTGATCGTCGGCACCGACCGCACCACCGCCAATGGCGATGTCTGCAACAAGATAGGCACCTATCTCAAGGCGCTCGCCGCCGCCGACAATGATGTGCCCTTCTATGTCGCGCTGCCCTCACCGACCATCGACTGGACGGTGGGCGACGGGCTGGCGGAGATCCCGATCGAGGAGCGGTCGGGTGATGAGGTGTCTTTGGTCTGGGGCAAGACGGCGGACGGCAAGATCGCGCAGGTGCGCGTGTCGCCGGAAGCGACGCCAGCGGCGAACCCGGCGTTCGATGTGACGCCGGCACGGCTGGTCACCGGGCTGATTACCGAACGCGGCGTGGCCAAGGCCTCGCGCGAGGGGTTGAAGGCGATGTTCCCGGAGCGCGGATGAGCTGATCTCCCCCCTCGTGGGGGAGATGTCCGGCAGGACAGAGGGGGGCGCTGTCCCGCCAGCATGTCCGGCACCTGGATTGGCCCGCCAACTTTCGTCATTCTCAAGCTTTACGAACRAGGAAGGCCGCGATCCTTCGCGCCCCCCTCTGCCCTGCCGGGCATCTCCCCCTCAAGGGGGGAGATTAGCGCTCCGCCGCCTGACCCATCGGATCCCGGATTTCAGCCCTGCAACAAGAATTGCGGCCTCGACGGCCGCTGACGGTTGCGGTTCCGGCGAAATCCGGCCAGAAGCATCAGGCCGGCAACCGGCCGGCCCGCGACGTTGCGCTTGAAACCAGATACGGGAGACTATTGGGTGGCTCGCATAACACTGAGACAATTGCTCGACCACGCCGCCGAATACGGCTACGGCGTACCCGCTTTCAACATGAACAATATGGAACAGGGCCTCGCCATCATGGAGGCGGCCGAGGAGACCAAGTCGCCGGTCATCTTGCAGGCAAGCCGCGGCGCCCGCGCCTACGCCAATGACGTGGTGCTGGCCAAGCTGATCGACGCGCTGGTCGAAATCCACCCCGACATTCCGGTCTGCATGCATCTCGACCACGGCAACAACGAAGCCACCTGCGTCACCGCCATCCAGTACGGCTTCACCTCGGTGATGATGGACGGCTCGCTGAAGGAAGACGGCAAGACGCCGGCCGACTATGCCTATAATTCCGGCATTACCCGGCGTGTCGTCGACATGGCGCATTGGGGCGGCGTGTCGGTGGAAGGCGAGATCGGCGTGCTCGGCTCGCTGGAGAGCGGCGGCGGCGAGCAGGAAGACGGCCACGGCGTCGAAGGCGCGATCAGCCATGACCAGCTTCTGACCGATCCGGTGCAGGCGGTCGAGTTCGTCAAGGACACCCATGTCGATGCGCT
Source organism: Mesorhizobium sp. P2_F5 (assembly GCF_056403715.1). Taxonomy (NCBI): domain Bacteria; kingdom Pseudomonadati; phylum Pseudomonadota; class Alphaproteobacteria; order Hyphomicrobiales; family Phyllobacteriaceae; genus Mesorhizobium; species Mesorhizobium sp. P2_F5. Next base: position 145,175 of record NZ_JBFUEY010000014.1, read on the forward strand.
GGCGGTGGCCATGGGCACCAGCCACGGCGCCTACAAATTCTCGCGCAAACCGGACGGCGCGGTGCTGGCGATGAACGTCATCGAGGAGATCCACCGCCGCCTGCCCAACATGCATCTGGTCATGCATGGCTCGTCCTCGGTGCCGGAGGATTTGCAGGAGATCATCAACAAATATGGCGGCCAGATGAAGCCGACCTGGGGCGTGCCGGTGGAAGAGATCCAGCGCGGCATCAAGCACGGCGTGCGCAAGATCAACATCGACACCGACAACCGCATGGCGCTGACCGGCGCCATCCGCAAGGTGCTGACTGAAAACCCAAGCGAGTTCGATCCGCGCAAATACCTGACGCCGGCGATGGCCGCGATGAGGAAGCTGTGCAAGGAGCGCTTTGAGCAGTTCGGCACCGCCGGCAACGCGCAGAAGATCAAGCCGTTGCCGGTGGCGGAGATGGCCAAGCGGTATAAGTCGGGTAGTCTTGATCCGAAGTTTGGGTGAATAGCCAATCTCCCCCCTCGTGGGGAGATGCCCGGCAGGGCAGAGGGGGGCGTGAAGGAACGCTACCTTGCTCGCTCGGCGCCAGGCGGGAACAGCCCGAGGTGCGCCATTGTACCCCATTGAGAAGCCGGCGGGACAGCGCCCCCCTCTGTCCTGCCGGACATCTCCCCCACAAGGGGGGAGATTGCCCTACACCTTTCGCAAAAACTCGATCACCATGGCCGCCGTCCAGGTGAAGCGGCCGCCACCTAATGGCTCCCCGGTGAGCGGATCGTAGTACTCGGCAAAGCCGCTTTCGCTAATCAGGTCGAGGCTGGACTGCGTGATACGCTGCGCAACGTCGCCATGGCCGGCAGCCGTGAGGCCGTCGGCGATCATGTAGTTGACGACCAGCCAGACCGGACCGCGCCAGTAGCGCTTGGCGTCGAGGCGCGGATCGTCGGGATCGTGCGACGGCACGACATAGCGCGCTCGGCCGGCAAGGCGCTCGACGCGCGCCGCGAGCGCCGCCGCGCGAAGTTCTGGAATGGCCGCGAAGGCGGCCAAGATACCGCCGACGGAGGCGCTGTCGATCAGCTGGCCTGTGGTGCGGTCGAGACAGAGATATTGGCCGTGCGCGTCGCTCCACAGCCGCTCCATCGCCGTCAGGCCCTTTTGGGCACGGTCGCGGTTGGCTTCGGCGATCTTGCTCTCGCCGAGCGCTTCGGCGAGATCGGCAAGGTCGGCGCAGGCGCGGATCAGGATGGCATTGAAGCCGGGGTCGACGACCTGGAACGGCGAAGCGTCGTGCAGCCTGGAATTGTCCCAGCCGAGTGCGCGAAAATGCTGCAGCAGCCAGAGATAGCGGTCGTATTGCGCTTTGGTCGGCCGATGCGCCGGATCAGCGTGCAGAATATCGCGGCGCGTATAGGGCTCGACGCCTTCGGTCGGCACGCGTTCGAACGCATCGTCCCAGTCGATGGAATTGTCGCGGCCGGATTCCCAGGGATGGATGATGGCAACCAGCCCCTCGCCTTTGGGGTCGCGGTTCTCGTAGAACCAGCGATGCCAGGCGTCGATCTTCGGCAGCAGCGCGCGCGCCCGTTCCGCCGCCAGTTTCTTGTCCCTGGCGCGGTCGAACAGGCGGCGCACGGCAAAGCCGGCGACGGCCGGCTGGGTGATGCCGGAGGTCTCCGTCGGCCGGCCGGTGCGCCACACATCGGGCCCGGGAAAATAGCCGTCGTTCCAGACATGGAAGATGATGTGCGGCACCATGCCGTCCGGCCACTGGTGGGCGAACAAAGTATCGATCTCGGTCCAGGCCCGCGCCTCGTCGTAATGAGCGAGGCCCAGCGCGGTCAGGCAGGAATCCCAGTTCCACTGGAAGGGGTAAAGGCCCTTGGTCGGGATGGTGTAAGCGCCCTGGTCGTTTTCCCTGAGCACCTCGACGGCGCGGGCGATGGTTTCGTCGACAGTTAGAGAAGTCATGGAAGGCATTCGTCTTTCTGGTTCAAAGGGCGTTGGTGGTTTCGGGATCGAACCAGCGGATGCGGTCGGGCTTGGGCGCAAGCCGCAGATGATCGCCGACCTTAACGCTGGCATTCGATTCCAGGATGGCGCGGAACAGGCCGCCCTCAACATCGCAGGTGACCAGCGTATGCGGTCCAAGCGGCTCGATGACACGCACGGTGGCGTGCAGCCCTTCGCTGCCGGCGTCGACATCTTCCGGACGGATGGCGAACTCGATCTTTTGCTTGTCCGATTTAGGACCGGGCAGCGTCAGCCCGGCGACACTCCAGCCGTTTGCGGCTTTGGTCGCCGGAATAAAATTCATCGGCGGATTGCCGATGAAGGAACCGACGAAACGGGCGGCCGGGTTGCGGTAGACCTCGACCGGCGACGCAGCCTGGACGATGCGGCCCTGATGCATGACGGCGATGCGGTCGGCGAGGCTCATCGCTTCGACCTGGTCGTGGGTGACATAGATGGTGGTGGTCTTCGACGCCGCGAGCACGCCCTTGAGCTCGGCCCTCATTTCGAGCCGCAGCAGCGCGTCGAGGTTCGACAGCGGTTCGTCCATCAGGATGACATCGGGCTCCATGGCGAGTGCGCGGGCGACCGCGACGCGCTGGCGCTGGCCGCCGGACAGCTGGCCGGAATAACGCTTCAGCAGCTGCTCGATATGCATGAGTTCGGCAGTGCGGTTGACGCGGCGCTCGACGTCGGCCTGCGGCAATTTCTTCATGCGCAGACCGAAGGCGATGTTTTCGAACACGGTCAGGTGCGGAAAGACGGCGTAGTTCTGGAACACCATGGCGATGCCGCGCTCGCGCGGTGGCAGATGGTCGACGCGGCGACCACCGATCCAGACCTCGCCCTGGCTCGGCGTCTCCAGCCCGGCAACGATGCGCAGCAGCGTGGTCTTGCCGCAGCCGGAGGCGCCGAGCAGCACCATGAATTCCTGGTCGGCGATGGCGAGATCGACCTGATGCAGCGCGGTGAAGCCGCCGAAGCGCTTGGCGACGCCCTTGATCGCGATTTCAGCCATGAGCCTTCTCCGTGTCGCGTGTCATCGGTTGGCGATCCCCCACATGGCGAACAGATATTTGCGCACGGCAAAGATGAAGATCAGTGCCGGCACGACCAGCGCCGCACCGCCGGCGAATTTGAGATAGAGCGGCGACTCGCCGAGGCTCTGCAAAAGGAAGGCGGTCAGCGTGCGGTTCTCGATGGTCAGCACGGCGGCGGCGAACACCTCGTTCCAGGAGATGGTGAAGGCGAACACGGCCGAGGCCGCAATGCCGGGCAGCGCCAGCGGCAGGATGACCTTGCGAAACGCCTGCAGCCTGGTGCAGCCGAGCGTCCAGGCCGCCTCCTCCAGTTCGACCGGAATGCCGGAGAACAGCGAGAAGGTGATGAGCACGGCGAAGGGCAGCGCCAGCGTGGTGTGGACGAGTGCCAGGCCGATCGCGGTGTCGTCGAGACCGGTGCGGATGAACATCACCGCCAGCGGCAGCGCCAGCAGCGGCAGCGGGAAGGCGCGCGTCATCAGCACCAGGAAACGGAACGTTCCTTTGCCCGGAAAATCGAAGCGCGACAGCGCGTATCCGGCCGGGGCGCCGAAGCCGATCGACAGGACCATGGTCAGCGTGGCGACGAGCACCGAATTCCACAACGCCCTGGCGACGCCGGCGAAATTGACGAAGAACGAGAGACTGCCGAGATCGAAGGCGGGGAAGAAGCGCTTGGGAAAAGCGGTCACTTGTTCGGGCGACGACAGCGCATTAACGATCAGCAGGTAGATCGGCAGTAGCACCCAGACACAAAGCAGGATGGCGGTGGCGATGAGCAGCCAGTCGCCGGCCTTGCGCGCATCGGTGACTGCCGCGGCCGGGGCTTGCGTGACGGCACTCATATCCGCGCCTCCTTGGGCACACGCAGCACCCTGAGGAAGAAGAGCGTGAAGCCGATCGAGATGGCGAGGATGAGCAGCGCCGAGGCGGCGGCGACGTTGCGGTCCTGCAACGTGAATTGCCAGTTGTAGGTCTCACCCATCAGCACCGGCAGATTGGTGCCGCCAAGGGCGGCGACGACGGCGAAAACCTCGAAGGCGAGGATGACGCGCAGGATGATCGCCGTCTGCAGGCTGGGGCGCAGCAGCGGCAGCGTGATGCGCACGAACCGCTTCCACGGCCCGGCGCCGAACACTTCCGCTGCCTCGTAATATTCCTTGGGGATCAGCCCCATGCCGGCGACGAGGATGACCATCATGATAGCTGTGGCGCGCCAGATCTCGGCCAGCGTAACGGCGATGAAGATTGTGAGTTTGCTCTGGTAGCCGAGGAACATGATCGGGCGGTCGACGACGCCAAGGTGGGAAAGCAAGGTGTTGAGGAAACCGGACTGGTCGAAGATGGCGAGCCAGATCAAGCCGGCGGCAAGATCGGAAACGCCGAGCGGAATGGCGAAGATGTAGAGCGCTGCGCTGCGCCCGGTCTCCAGCCGCGACACAACGCTCGCCATCAGCAGCGCCATGGCGAGCTGGATCGGCACGACGATAGCCGCGAGCAGCAGCGTGTTGCGCACGGTGACCGGGAACTTCCAGCTGCCGGCCATGGCGCGGAAATTGTCGAGGGTGAAGGCGCCGTCGCGGGTCACTGCCTCGAAGGCGACCAACACGAACGGATAGAGGAAGAAGACACACAGGAACAAGGTCGCCGGCATCAGCAGCAGATAGGGCAGAGCCTTGCCGTGCATGGTATTTGTCCTTCTACGATGCCGCGGTCTGGGCGCCCGGAGTGCAACAAACCCCGGACGCCCCCTTGGGAGGATGTCTTATTGTTTGACCATGATCTTTTCCGAAAACCGGCGTCCACTTTTCGGGATCATGGTCTAGTCTACCGGGCAGGCGCCCGTGGACGGCTTGTCGGGCGCCCAGCACGGCGCCTTAGCCTGGTCGATGAGCGCCTTGAGCGCTGCCGCCTGCTCTTCGAGCACGCCGTGCACGTCCTCGCCGCCGAGAACGATGCGCTCAAAGGAGTCGGTGTAGACCTGGTTGAACTTGCCGCCGAGGTCGCCGAGCCCCATCGGCAGCAGCGCCGGCAGCGCGTCGGGAGCGCCGGTCATGGTGGCGATGGCCGGGCCGAACGCCTTGACCGAAGCCGGCATATCGTCAGGCAGCTTGACGTCGACGACGGGGAAGAAATTGGTCGCCTTGAGCGTCGCGATCTGCGTTTCCGGCTTCAGCATATAGGCGACCAGCGCCTTGGCCTTGTCGACATCCGGCGAGGTTTTTGGAATGGCGACGCCAGCCACCACCGGCATGAAGCCGCGGCCGGCCGGGCCGGCGGGCGCCGGGAAGGCGACGAACTCGTCCGGCTTCTTGTTGAAGGCATCGGCAAGCCGCGCGACATGGTCGAACGCCACCCACACTTCACCCGACAGCAGCGGTTCCTGCATGAAGGCGTAGTTGGTCGAATTCGGGTTGGTGTACTGCCAGAGCTCCCTAAACTTGTTCCAGGCGGTCTCGGCCTCGGGCGAGCGGAATTTGGTCACCATCGAGCCGGTGTAGGACGGATAGAGGAAACCCTCGAAGAAGCGGTGCTTCAACCCCTTCGGGCCGGCGGGAAAACCGAATTTCGGCGAGCCGGTTTTTTCGGCGATGTTCTTCGACCATTCGATCAGCTGGTCGTAAGTGATGGTGTTGAGATCGACGCCTTGCGGCAGATATGGCAGCGCCTGCTTGTTGGCGGCCATCAGGTACGTCGCCTGCATCCACGGCATGTATTTCTGTTCGCCGGTGCCGAGCATGCCGAGCTTCTTGTAGGCCTCGTTGACCTTGACGCCGCCGACATCGACAGCCGAGAGATCGACAAGGTTGGAGCCGACGGTGGAGAAGTCGCCATGCAGGCCGCCAAGCAGGCCGATCGTGCCGGTGCCGGCCTGCAGTTCTGCCTGCAGGCGGGTGAGCCAGGGGCCGTCCTCGGCGACCTGATAGTCGACGGCGCCGTCAAAGCCTTTCAGCACCTCGTCGCGCATCTTCTGGGTTTCTTCGACCGGGCGCGCCTGCGTCGACCAGAACAGCACCTGCTGGGCCTGCGCGCCACCAATGGCAAACGACAGCGCCAGCGCGGCACCCGCCAATGTCCTCAACATCTTCATCATGGTCTTCCTCCCTGGATATGCGCCGTCGTTGCGGCGTCAGCGTCTTGTCTGCGGTGCAGGCCCGTGGCTTGCCCTTGGCACCAGCGTCGGCCGGATCAGCCGCGTCAGCGGCGCGGCCGGCTTGTCGGCGATGACGGTGAGCAGCATGTCGGCGATCTCGCGCGCGCACTGGCGGATCGAGGCGTCGAAAGTGGTCAGGCCGGGCGGCGCATAGGCCGAGGCAACGACATTGTCGAAGCCGATGACCGAGAGGTCGCGCGGCACGCTAAGGCCGGCGCGGGCCGCCTCCTCCATCACCGTCAGTGCCAGCTCGTCGAACAAAGCGATGACAGCCGTCGGCCGCTCGGGTTGCTGCAGCATGCGGTTGACGGCCTGGATGCGGGCGCCACGGTCGAAGCGCGGCGCCGTCGCCACGTCGAGGCGCACGGATGGATCGCCGCGGCGGCCGATGGCGGCGGCAAGGCCGTCCTGTCGCAGATGACGGAATGTCATCGGCTCGGAAATCGTCACCAGGCCGAAATGGCGATGGCCGAGATCGTAGAGCATATCGAAGGCTTCGCCGAAGGCGTGAGCGCCATCGGTATCGAGCCAATTGTAGGCAAAGTCGCTGTCGAGCAGGCGACCGTGAGCGACGAAGGGAAAGCCGCGCTCGCGCAGATAGGCGAGCCGCTCGTCGACCTCGGCGATGCGGGTGACGACGACGCCGTCGGCGCGACCGGATTCGACGACATGGCGCAGCACCGACAGTTCGGACTGGCCAAGAGCCGCCGTGGCGAGGATGAGGTCGGCGCCATGCGACACCAGCCCTTCGCCAAGCCCGGTGACGAATTCGCCGAGAAAGGAATCGACGAGGTTGGGGCCGCGGATCGGCAGCACCAGTCCGACGAACCCGCTGCGGCCGGAGACAAGCGTGCGCGCCGCCGTGTTGGGGACGTAACCGACCTGGCGCGCGGCTTGCGCGACACGCTCGCGGGTTTTCAAGGCGATCTGCTCATGCCCGGCAAGCGCGCGCGACACCGTCGTTATCGACAGGTCGAGGCTCGCCGCAAGCTCTTTCAGCGTGGTGACGCGGGGTGGCAACCGTTCCTCCCGAAACGAAGTGTTGAAACGTTTGTAATGCGCTCGAGGAAAATTGCAAACGTTTTAAATCGGCGTGAGGCGGAAGCGCGGATTTGCGAAATAGCTATCGAAACGGTTGGGATAAAAAAGGCCGGGCGCGAAAGCGGCCCGGCCAAAAGAAGGTCAAGAACCTTCAGAGGGGAACACCGTTCGGTGGAATGGGAGGAAACCGCCGAACGATAATTCCTGTATGCGCGTATTCGCGGCGGTTGACGACGAACGGCTTTCTAAAACAGCGCGAGATTCAGAAATTTCGTTCTCGTCCTCGAAGATTTCAGCCGGCTGAGGCGCCGGTCTCAAGGAGATCCGCATAGTGGCGTCGCGCCACGTCGGGATGCGAGCGCAGGCGGCTCTTCAGCACATTGGTGCCGACATTGCGAAACAGCGGATTGTCGGGATCGCTGGCCGGCCCGCGCGCTTCGGCCGCCAGTTCCTCGGGCAGGTCGAGCAGCGGGATCGTGGCGTCGAGCCGGGCGCTGAAGAAGAAGGGAACCGAAATCCGCTCGACGCCGGCCGGCGGCGTCACGACGCGGTGGACGGTTGCCCGGAGATAGCCGTTGGAGGCCAGTTCGAGCAGTTCGCCGATATTGACCACCAGCGTGTCGGGCAGCGGATCGACATCGACCCAGCTGCCGTCATATTCGACCTGCAGCCCCTTGTTTTCGTCCTGCAACAAAAGCGTCAGGAAGCCGCCATCCTTGTGCGCGCCGACGCCCTGGTCGTCGCCGGTGTTATCGCGGCCGGGGTAGCGCACGATCTTCATGCGATGGTTGGGTTCGGCCCGGTAGATCGGATCGAATGCATCCTCGGCCTGGTCGAGCGACAAAGCGAAGGCCCTGAGCAGCCGGATCGCCACCGCCGTCGCCTTGGCCTGCCATGCCAGCAGCGCCGGCCTCAGTTCCGGCAGTGCTGCCGGCCATTGGTTCGGTCCTTGCAGCCGCGTCCAGGCGGGCACGCCGGGGCCTTGCGCGATGGTCGGGCGCTCGACACCGATGTCGAGCTGTTCGCGCCAATCGGCCTTGCCTTTGGTGAGTTCGCCGCCGGCGCGCGTATAGCCGCGAAACTGCGAGGACTTGACCATTTCGATGGCCAGCTTGTCGGCTTCCGGCAGAGCGAAGAACCGGCGCGAGGCGTCTAGCACCTCGGCGGTGTCGGCGGCCGATATGCCGTGGCCGGTCAAATAGAAGAAGCCGACGTCGCGGGCGGCCGTGCGCAGGTCGAACAGAAACGTTCGCTGCTCGGAAGCGCCCTGTTCGAGACGGCTGAGATCAAGCACCGGTACGATCCTGGGCATGGTCAAGCTCCTTGTTTGCCGGCCCCGATGTCCACGGTGGCACGCAGGCTGGTCCAATCAAAGCAATACGCAATCCAATCTCGACGCGAATGAAGAAAGCCGGCGCTGCTTTTTGCTGCCGGTGGGCAAATAACGTTCAGGGACGCTCATCCACGCCGGTCCAGCCTTGCGACCAACCGGTCGCCGACCCACTGGATGCCGCAGACGAGGATGATGAGCACGATGACCACGGCGACCATGACGTTTGTCTCGAAGCGCTGGTAGCCGTAGCGGATGGCGAGGTCGCCAAGCCCGCCGGCGCCGATGGCGCCGGCCATGGCCGAGGCGCCGATCAAGGTCACCAGCGTCACCGTGAAACCGGCAACGATGCCGGGCAGCGCTTCGGGCACCAGCACCTCGCGGATGATCGTCCAGCGGTTGCCGCCCATGGCGCGCGCCGCCTCGATCAGCCCGCGATCGACCTCGCGCAGCGACACTTCGGCGATGCGGGCATAGTAGGGCGTCGCGGCGATCGACAGCGGCACGATCGCCGCCCAGGTGCCGATCGAGGTGCCGACGATCAGCCGCGTCACCGGGATCAATGCCACGAGCAGAATGATGAAGGGCACCGAGCGGAAGCCATTGATGACGGCGCCGAGCGCGCGGTTCACCCATATGTTCTCAGCGATGCCGCCGCGCTCGGTGGCAATCAAGGCAAGGCCGAGCGGTAGGCCGAAGACCAGCGAGATGAGGCCCGACGCCGCTGTCATCAGGACGGTCTCCCAGATCGAACGCAGCAGAAGTTCAAACAGAACCGGCGACATGGCCAAGCACCTCCACCCGCGCTTCGCGGGCCTTCAGGAAAGCGATTACTTCGGCGAGATGGCGTGCATCGTTCCCCGACACCGCCAGGAACAGCGTGCCGACCGGCTGCTGCTGGACATGGTCGATGCCGCCATGCACGAGGCGGAATGGACCCGGCACCGCAACAGCAAGATCGGACAGCAGCGGCCCACGTGCCGCCTCGCCGGCGATGTCGATCCTGAGGATAAGCTCGGCGCCGGCGCCCGGGACAAGCCGGCCGGCGATCTCGGCCGGCAGTTGCGGGCGGATGCCGCCGAGCAGGCTCCTGGTGATTTCGGAGCGCGGCTCGGCGAAGACCGACCACACCGGCCCTTGCTCGACGATGCGCCCTGCATCGATGACCGCGACGCGGTCGGCGATCGAACGGATCACCTCCATCTCGTGGGTGATGAGCAGGATGGTCAGGCCGAGCTGGCGGTTGATGTCTTTCAGCAACGCCAGGATGGAACGCGTCGTCTCGGGATCGAGCGCCGAGGTCGCTTCGTCTGACAGCAGCAGCGCCGGGCGCGCGGCAAGCGCCCTGGCAATGCCGACACGCTGCTTCTGCCCGCCCGACAGTGAGGACGGGTAGGCTTTGGCTTTCTCCGACAGGCCGACGAGATCGAGCAGTTCGGCCGCGCGTGCCAGCCGCTCTGCCTTTGGACGGCCTTCGATCTTCAGCGGCAGCGCGACATTGTCCTCGACGGTCTTGGCGGACAAAAGGTTGAAGTGCTGGAAGATCATGCCGATGCGCCGCCGCAGCGGCTGCAGCTCACGCTCACCAAGCCGGCTGATCTCGCGGCCTTCGATGAAGACGTCGCCGGAATCCGGCCGCTCCAGCCCGTTGAGGCAGCGGATCAGCGTCGACTTGCCGGCGCCGCTGCGGCCGATGATGCCGAGGATCTCGCCCTTGCGCACCGTCAGCGAGACGCCGTCGAGCGCAGGCGTCGCGCCGAAGCGCCGCTTGAGGTCGACGAGGCGGACGACGTCCTCCTGCCCGGCGGCAGGTATGTTGACCGGATCGGCCAGTTCGGCCGTGACGTGCTGGTTCATCTCACTGTCCGTTCCGACGGTGCACAAATGTGACAGCGGCCCGCTCAAAAGCGGGCCGCCTGCTCCTGATAGCCAGGCGCCGATCAATAGGCGCTGATCCCGGTGCCCTTGTAGACCTTGTCGAACTCGGCCTTGACCTTCTCGTTCTGGTAGGAGGCAACCAGCGTCTTCACCCAGGCCTCGTTCTCATTGCCGGATTTGACGGCGATGAAGTTGCGGTAGGGATTGTCGGCCACCGGTTCCTGGGCGATGCGGTTGTCGGGGCCGAGGCCGCTCTTCAGCGCCCAGTCGGTGTTGACGACGGCCGCGTCGAGATCCTCGACCGAGCGCCCCACAATGCCGGCGTCGAGCTCCTTGATGACCACCTTCTTCGGGTTCTCGGCGATGTCGGCGGTGGTCGCCAGGATGCCGGTTCCGTCCTTGAGCTTGATCACGCCTTCGTTCTGCAGGACGCGCAGCGCGCGGCCTTCATTGGAGGGGTCGTTGGGCAGGCCGATGACGGCGCCTTCCGGCAGGTCGGCGACCTTGGTGTACTTCTTGGAGTAGAGGCCGATCGGCCAGACGCCGGTATAGCCGACGCGCACGATATGATACCCTTGAGTCTTGATCTGGTTGTCGAGATAGGGCTGGTGCTGGAAGGCGTTGGCGTCGATCTCGCCGCGCTCGAGCGCCTCGTTGGGCTGGGTGTAATCGTTGAACACCACGGTCTCGATGGTCAGGCCCTTTTCGGCGGCCTGAGCAACCACCACGCGCCAGACATCTTCATCCTCGCCGCTGATGATGCCGACCTTGATCGCCTTCTTGTCTTCGGCGAAGGACGGCGTCGGCTGGGCCAGGCCGACAAGCGTGACGGCCGAGGCGAAAAGTGCCGCAAGGGCAGCTCGTCGGCTGATGGCTGATAAAAGATGAGCGTTGGAAGCGTTTCCGCGTTCGGACATTGTCGATCCCTCGTAATCCTGAAGTCATATCGGCCGAGCGGAATGCCAAGCCTTGATGACATCATCGGCAATGCTGTTTGCCGGATCAAAGAACCGCATTTCTTCTCAAACACGAAGCCGGGAATATTCTCTCAAAGATTTCACGTTCCCGAGAACGGCCACGCCGGGCCGATTAGAATGTCTCGACCCAGGGCCGAAGCTCGACCTCAAAGCTCCAGGCGCTTCGATGCTGGCGATGGGTGGCGAGATAGGTCTGCGCGATCGCATCGGGCGACAGCTGGCTATCCGGCCGCTCCGGCTTCTTGCCAACCGGCTCTATCTGGCCGTCGATGATGAAATGCGCGACATGGATGTTCTTCGGGAAGAGTTCGCGCGCCATGGACTGCGCCAGGCCGCGCAGGCCGAATTTCGGCATGGCAAAGCCGGCTGAATTGGGAAACCCCTTGATGCTGGCGGAGGCGCCGGTGAACAGGATCGAGCCGGAGCCGCGCGCGAGCAGCCGCCGCGCCGCCTGCTGGCCGACCAGGAAGCCGCCATAGGCGCCGACCAGCAGCGCCTGCTTGACCGCATCGGCATCGACCTCGGCGATCGGGCCACGCGTGCGGCCGCTGGCGTTGAAGACGGCAAGCGCCAGCGGGCCTTGCTTGTCGGCCGCCTCGAACAGGTTGGCGACGGAAGCAGGATCGGCGACGTCGGTCTCGACGGCCAGCGCGCCGGTCTCCTCGACCAGCGCCGCCAGCTTGGCCGTGTCGCGGGCGGCCAGCACCACGCGGAAGCCTTCCGTGGTGAGAAGGCGTGCCAGCGAGGCGCTCAAGCCCGCGCCCGCACCGGCGATCACTGCAACTTCGGATGCCATGTCGTTCTCCCGATTCAGCGCACGGACATTCGGCCCGATGCCGATGTCGCTTGTGACATAGCTGGCGTCTTGAGCGGCAAGAGGCAAGGACGGCGTTGCTCCATTTTCGCCGTTCGAAGCAAAAAGCCCTTCGGCATATGCGACAACCCCATCAGGAACCCAGAGCAGTCGCCACGGACAGGTGGTCGATGTCAGCGCCGCCCCTCATTGCCCTGCCGGGCATTTCTCCCCGTATAGTGACGGGGAGAAAGGGGCTGGCTGGGGCCTCGGCGCCATTCTAGCAACGCCGGAGATTGGCGAAATCATCGATGAGAGCGACCCCTCTCCCCGTCACTATACGGGGAGAGGATGCCGGCAGGCAGGTGAGGGGCAGCGCCAACGCCGCGGGAAATTCAGATCCTGAAACGCTTGCCTTGATCAATGAAGGCAAAAGACTTGCCTGCCCGACCGATCCGTCCGACACGTGATTCAACGACGATTCGAGAAAGCGACCATGGAACCAATCTGGGCCGTCGGCCTGATGACCGGCACCGTGCTTGACGGCAATATCGACGTCGCGCTGATCAAGACCGATGGCGAGCGCATCGCCGATTTCGGCACCTACACGCTTGCCCGCTACCCCGCAGAGATTCGCAGGCTGCTGGAAGAGACGCTGCGCCAGGCGCGGGCGTGGAATTTCGACGGGCCGGAGCCGGCGATCTTTGGCGAAGCCGAGGAAGCGCTGACGCGGGCGCAGTCGGCAGCGGTGAAAGATCTCGTCGAAAGCTATGGCCTAACCATGGCCGATATTGGCGTGGTCGGCTTCCATGGCCAGACCGTGCTGCACCGCGCCCCGCAGCCAGGACGGCGCGGCGATACGCGCCAGCTGGGTGACGGCGAGCTGATGCATTCCATTTTGGGCGCCAAGGTGGCCTACGACTTCCGCTCGGCCGATGTCCGCGCCGGTGGCCAGGGCGCACCGCTGGCGGCAGCCTATCACGCAGCGCTGCTCAGGGAAGCCGATGCCAGCGGCGACACCGCCGTGCTCAATCTCGGCGGCGTCGGCAACATCACGTGGTGGGATGGCAAGGACAATGTCGTCGCCTTCGACACCGGCCCGGCCAATGCGCCGCTCAACGATTTCATCAAGGCCAACGGCCTCGGCGAGATGGACCGCGACGGCAGGTTGGGCGTGGCAGGCACGGTCGACGAAGCACGGCTGGCCAAATTGCTGCAGCATCCTTACCTGACAAAACCCTATCCGAAATCGCTCGACCGCTTCGACTTTACAGCAGCGATGGCCGATGGGCTTGGCGCAGAGGACGGCGCGGCAACGCTGACGGCCTTCACCGTCTCGGCCGTCGGCAAGGCGCTCGACCTTTTGCCGCGCCGGCCGAAGCGGCTGGCGGTCAGCGGCGGCGGCCGCCGCAACCCTACTATGATGGCGATGCTGGCGAGCCGCGCCGGCGTCGAGGTGGTGCAGGCCGAGACTTTGGGTTGGAAAGGCGATGCGGTGGAAGCCGAATGTTTTGGTTTCCTGGCCGTGCGCGTGCTGCGCGGGCTGCCGATCTCCTTCCCGAGCACGACCGGGGCGCCACGACCGATGCAAGGCGGTAAGCTCGCCGGTTAGAACTTCTTCTGCAGGAAGATGCGGCTGCGGCCGGCGGGAAAGTCGGGCAGTGCGCCGAAAGGCCGGTAGCCCTGCCGCTCATAGACCTTGGCGGCGACGGGATTGAATGTGTCGATCAGGGCGCCGTGGCAGCCGCGCGCCAGCGCTTCCCGTTCGGCGGCGTCCAGCATATCGCCGGCCATATGCTGGCCGCGCAGCCGTTCATCGACCCACAGCCATTGCACATAGAGCCAGCCCCAGGCGGTGTATCCCGAAATGCCGGCGACGACGGTGCCCTCCTCGTCGCGCACGAAGACGGCGAGTGCTTTGCGGCCGGAAGGGCCGACATCGCCGTCATTGAACGCCGTCAGCCGCTCGGCCAGGAAGGCGAGGTCCTCGGGCAAGGGATCGGCGGTGGTCTCAAGGGTCGTTTTCATTGCGTTGGCCATCTTGATGCCTGTCCACGTATCCTTTTCCCGTCGCCATACGTCTTGGATGTTGGCGGGCGATTGTGCCGGCCGGCAAACAGCGGAGAACGCGGGCAATGCTGAAAACCTATGCTGGAAGCTGCCATTGCGGCAAAGTCCGTTTCGAGGCGGATATCGACGTTAGCCAGGGAACCGTCAAATGCAATTGCTCGATATGCACCAAGACGCGTTCCTGGGTGGGGTTCGTCGGCCCCCGGCACTATCGCCTGGTGTCGGGAGCCGATGCGCAGACCGAATATCAGTGGACACCACTAGGCAGGGACCGACCCAGCGTCGAGTATCATTTCTGCGCGACCTGCGGCACGCGCCTGCCGGCGCGAGGCGATATCCCAGCCCTTGGTGGCATCGTCTTCGCCATTCCGATGGCGGCCCTTGACGGCATCGATCCGCAGGAGCTTGCGGCAGCGCCTGTGATGTATGTCGACGGCAGACACGATCGCTTCGACCGGCCTCCCGATGACATCAGGCTGATGTAAGATGGCCAGATCTCTCAACGCCTGCTTCGGCGACGCAGCTGACCGGGATGCCATGACGATGACGCCAAGACTTGACCCCGCAGGGCTCTTCGACATGCGCTATGCCGCATTCCTGGCGACGGTGGTGCATCTGCGCGGACGGCTGCATCGCTATTGCGCGCGCATGACGGGCTCCGCGATCGATGCCGAAGACGTGATGCAGGAAGCGCTGTTCGAGGCCTATCGCAAGATCGAGACACTCGACGATCCGGGCGCCCTTCGGCCGTGGCTGTTTCGCATCGCGCACAACCGCTGCATCGATTTCCTGCGCAGCCGGCAGGCGCGCAGGCGCGCTGAAGCCGGTTTCGCGGAAGACGAGATCATCCTGCCGGTCGAACCGGCGGGCGCGGGCGCCGATCGCGCGATCGAACGGCTGGTGATCCACCTGCCGCCGAAGGAACGCGCCTGCGTTCTGCTGAAGGATGTCTTCGACCATTCCCTGGAAGAGATTTCCGATCTCGTCGGTTCGACAGTTGGCGGCGTCAAGGCGGCGTTGAGCCGTGGCCGCGCCAAGCTGGCCGCGTTGCCGACGGAGCCAACTGTCCGTCCAGAACCTCGGCAAAATCCGCAGCTTGCAAGATTGCTGAACCGCTATGTCGAACTTTTCAACCGCCGTGACTGGGATGGCGTGCGGGCATTGACCAGCGCCGATGCGCAGTTGCGGGTTTCGGATTGCTTCAGGGGTAAACTGTCGCAATCGCCCTATTTCGTCGAATATGAGAACGGCCAGATGAACTGGACGATGGCGATCGGCGCGGTTGATGGCGAGACCATGCTGATTGTGCTCCATCGAGGCGAATGCGGCTGGAAACCGGCCTATCCGGTTCTGATCGAAGCAACCGACGGGGTCATCAATCGCATCAGCGACTATTATGCCTGTCCTTGGCTGATCCCGGCGGCGGACACGGTTGTCGTGCTGCCCCAACTCGGTTGAGCACCGCCGGTCAACCCGGTGAACGCCAAGTCCCAGCCGCGGCTGCGACCAGCATCAGCAAGGCCGCGACGATCGCGCAGGCGGCAAAGCCGAATGTCGAATAAAGCGGCCCGAAGCTGGTGGTGCCGATAAAGACCGCGAGATAGGTGACCGAACTGTTCAGTCCCATGATGGTGCCGCGGCGCGACGGATCGAGCGCGGTGAGGCGCATCACGAGCACGTTCAGGCCGAAATGATTGGCAAGGCCCCATATGGCGATCATGGCCAGGATCAGCGCGAAATTGCTGCTTGCGAGCGCGATCGCGACATAGACGGCGGCGACCAGCAGATAGGCGAAAGGCATGACGCGCCGCGCGCCGATGCGGTCGATGAGGCCGTCGAGAAAGGCCGCCGTGCCGAAGCCGGCGCCATAGGCAAGTGCGGCGAGCGCATTGGCGCTGACGGGCTCACCGAGATCCTGATGCAGATGGTCGCCGAGATAGCCGTAGACGCCATAAAAAGCGGTCATGAAGGCGGTGCAGGCGATAAGCAGCGGCACGATGCCGGGAATCGCCAGCGCACCGAACGGCGTCGGCGCCGGGCCGCTTTTCCTGGCGTCACTGAGCGAGGTCATCGACAAGGCGGCGAGCGCAAGTGCTGAGAGCACCGCCACCGCGGCGAAGACGGCGCGCCAGTGCACGAGGTCGGCAAGTACGGCGGACAGCGACACGCCGGCCACCATGGAGACCGTCCAGCCGGTCAGCACAACGCCGATGGTGCCGCTTTCGCGGCCGGGCGGCGCGATTGCCGCCGCACTGGCATAGATTGCCGGCATGGCAACGCCGGCGGCAATGCCGGCGACCGCCTGGGCCGCGACCAGCATGATCACCGTCGGCGCCAGCGCGCTGGCGAGAAGCCCGACCGCCAGCAACAGCAGCGCGCCCTGCAGCATGCGGCGGGCGCCGATGCCGTCGATGTAGCGGGCGAGGAACAAAGCACTTGCCGAGGTGCCGAGACCGAAGGCGGCCGACGCGGCCATCACCGCCGGCACGCTGGTGCCGAAGGATGCCGCCACCGCCGGGGCGATCGGACCCAGAACCAGTGAGTTCGAGCCGATGACGGCGATACAGCCGGTCAGCAGATAGGCCAGCGCAGGGATCGGCGCTGTTGTTGGGAGCGTTGCGGCTTGATGTGTGTTCGTCATATCGGCATAGTGGCCGAATTAAATTCTGCGACAACAAGGAATTTCGTTATGGATGAAGAAACAGATGGTGTTCTGCAGAACAAGGTAGCTCCCCGTGAGCTCGACGCGATCGACCGAAAAATATTAGGCGTGCTGGTCGAGGATGCAACGATCAGTTACGCCGAACTTGGCGAACGCGTCTGCC
Source organism: Mesorhizobium sp. P2_F5 (assembly GCF_056403715.1). Taxonomy (NCBI): domain Bacteria; kingdom Pseudomonadati; phylum Pseudomonadota; class Alphaproteobacteria; order Hyphomicrobiales; family Phyllobacteriaceae; genus Mesorhizobium; species Mesorhizobium sp. P2_F5. The sequence goes on from NZ_JBFUEY010000014.1 coordinate 162,288, forward strand.
TGTCGCCGCCGGCGGCGCATGAGCGGGTGAAGCGCCTGCGGCGTAGCGGCGCCATCCGCGGCACAGCGGTGATCATCGACCCCAAGGCGGTGAAGAAGCCGCTGCTCACCTTCGTGCATATCGATACCAAGGGCTGGGGCAAGACGCCGGAGCTGATGGCGGTTTCGCAATATCCTGAGGTCGAGGAGATCCATTCGGTGGCCGGCGACACCTGCATGTTGCTCAAGGTTCGCACCGAGGACACCAGGGCGCTCGAAGGCCTGCTGGCGAGGCTCTACGAAACGCCCGGCGTCACCTCGACGCGAAGCTATGTCGTGCTGTCGACCTATCTCGAGCGGCCGGTGCAGCCAGGCGTCACGACGGAATGGCCGACGCCCCGGCACATGGCAACGCCGCTGTACTGATCTGCGCGATCTTCGTCTTGCCGGAGCCACAACAATCCTTCACAAACGGCACCCTATACTGATGCCAGGCATTGATTTGGGGTGACGAGAGGCGCGGCTTGGAATTCGACCTGAAAACCATCGAGTCGCTGGCCCCCGATCAGGCATCGCTGAGCGCCGCCTCGAAGCTGACCAAGCGCTCGAACTGGCCACGGCTGGAGAAGAACGAGCAGCAGGCACTGATCTGGGGCGAATGCCAGGGCTCCGGTTCCAATCCCTATCGCACCGTAGTCGATACCGGCGACCACGGCTACAAATGCACCTGCCCGTCGCGAAAATTTCCGTGCAAGCACACGCTGGCGCTGATGTGGATCGCCGCCACCGCGCCGGCCAGCTTCACCGCTGCCCAATCGACGCCGGAATGGGTGAATGACTGGCTTGGCCGGCGCAGGAAGACGACACCCCAGCCGGCCGCTGCGAAGCCGGGCGCCGGAGCCGGCGCGACGGGTAAGAGCATCGGCGAGGCAGCACAGCCGGATGAAGCCACCGCAATCGAGGACGCTGCCGCAGCGGAGCGCCGCGAGACGGCGCAGCGCAAGCGGGCGGAAGAGACGCGGACTGCGGTGGCGGGTGCGCTGGACGAACTCGACCAGTGGATCGCCGACCAGTTRCGGCTCGGTCTTTCCGCATTTGCCGATGCCAGCAGCGAGCGCTGCCGCCGGATTGCCGCCAGGCTGGTCGACATGAAGGCGACAGCGCTTGCCGGACGTATCGACGAGATCCCGGCGCGGCTGATGGCGCTGCGCAGCGAGGAACGGCCGGATGCAGCGATCCGCGAACTCGGCAAGCTGGTGCTTTTGGCCAAGGCCTGGCGCTCGGCGCCCGATGATCCCGAACTGAAGCGGCTGGTGTCGGCCTCCGAGACCCGCGACCAGGTGCTGGCCAGCCCCGATGCAAAACAGGTCGACAGCCATTGGGAAGTCGTCGGCGAGAAGATCGAGACCCGCCGCGACGGTCTCGTCAGCCATTCGACATGGCTGCTCGATCTGAAAAGCCCGACGCCGCAGTTTGCGCTGCTGCTCGATTTCTTCCCGGCCTCGGCCGGCCGCCGTTCGGCTGCGTTCACGCCCGGCAACCGGTTCGATGCACGGCTGGTGTTCTATCCATCGCGCCAGCCGCTGCGGGCGCTGGTGGCGGAGCGCAAGGGCGATGTCGTGTCCGGGGCCTGGCCGGATTTCGGCCTAGGCGCCATGAAAGATCCGCTGGCGGCGCATGCATCGCAGCAGGACGCCGCGCCATGGTCCACCGACTGCCCGCTGATGCTGCCGGCAGGCGCGATCCTGCTCGATGAGCGCGGCGCCGCCTGGTGGCAGGCGGCGCATGACCCGCAAGGGATCGCGCTGCCTGTCGCCGGGACCGTCGATCAGACCGTGCTTGGCCTCGATCTCGCGGCCACGGCAGCCCTTTGGAATGGCGCGCGGCTCGATCTGCTGGCCGCGCAAAGCGACTTCGGGAGGCTCGATTTGTCATGAACGAACTCGAGCAGACCGGCCTGGCGACGATGCGTGACTGCTGGATCACCGGCGGAACCACATTCGATCTGGCCCCGGCCGCGTGGAAGGAAATTGCCGCCGGTGCTACCCCGGACGAACGGGAGCGGCGGCTGCTGGCGATCGCCGCGCAGGCGCTCGATGTCGGCCTGCGGCCGGCCGCGCCGAAGACGCTGAAGCGGCGTCCGCCGCTGCCCAGGCTTGGCCTGCCGCTGCTGCCGGAGCGGCTGCGGCCGCTGTTGCGGGCTGCCCTGAACAACGCCGCCGATGCGCGGCGCAAGTCGCGCGTCGCGACACTTGTCGCCAGCCGCGGCTATGTGCTGCATCCGATGGACTGGATGCCGTCGGCATCAGACCAGACCAGCCCCGACGTCTATGCGCCATGGATCGACTGGCAGGCCAGCTTGGAGGGGCTGAAGATTTCGCCGCAGGAGCAGCTGACGGTGCAGAACTGGGATGACTTCTACCCCGCCGCACGCCGCATCGCGCTGGCCGAGATGCGCCGCCGCGACCCGGCTGCGGCCCGCGACCTGATCGAAGCCAAGGCGCCGGGCGAAGCGGCGGAAGTCCGGCTGGCACTGATCGAACTCATGCATTTCGGCCTGACGCCCGACGACGCGCCGTTCCTGAAAAGCCTGGCCACCGACCGCTCCGGCAAGGTGCAGGAGCTGGCGGGCCGGCTGCTGGCAAGGCTGGGCGAGCACGGCCGCGCCGGCGATGGCGGAGCCGACGATCCCGTTGCCGAACTCGCCGCTTTCATCGCAGAAGGCAAATCCGGCTTCATCCGCCGCCGCACAACCTACACGCCGGCAAAGTTGAAGTCGGGTGCGCAAGAAAGTCGTCGCGTCGACCTGTTTGCAAGCTGTTACCTGGTCGATCTTGCCGCGCGTTTCGGCAAGACAGAGTCCGATTTCATCGGGGCATGGCAGTTCGGTGTCGACGACAGAGCTGATCTGTCTCTCGTTCGGATGGTCGCGGTGTCCGGCAGCGATGCCACGGTGGCTCTGTTGGCAGATACGCTAGCCACCGAGGGCGGCAAGTCGGCATTGTTTGTCTTCCACCTCATGTTGCGTTTGGACAGCGGCAGGAAGCGCAATCTGATCAGGCAGATCCTGAAGGACGCGCAAAATCTTGAAGCGCTCAACCTGGTCGAAGGCGCCGAAGCAAGCTGGCTTGAATGGGGCGATCTGACAAATGGCAAGGCGCTGTCGGCACTGCGTTCCAAGGTTGCGGGAAACGACGAGCCCGCAAAGCGAAGCGCAGACCACGCCCTGGAGACGATAGGCTTTCTTGCCACTGCGGCAACAGCGGAACGACTGATCGGCGACATCGTTGCGGCCGGCATGCCGCCGGCGGCGGCTTCGCTCGCTTTTCTGCGCCTCAACACGGCCCTGACCGGGCCTGGACCCAACACATGAGCAATCGGAGAACAGCACCATGAACGCAGCCATCCGTCTCCCAGTCGAGCAGGCCTATGCGTCCGAATTGCAAGCGCTGGCGCGCGGCGACGACCGGCAGAAGCCGGCCGGCTGGAGCCTCTCGCCGAAGGCCGTGCTGACCTATCTGCTCGGCGGCAAGGCAAGCGACGGCACCGTGATATCGCCGAAATATGTCGGCCGCCGCCGGCTGATGGAAACCGCGGTGGCTACACTCGCCACCGACCGCGCGCTGCTGTTGCTCGGCGTTCCCGGCACCGCCAAATCCTGGGTGTCGGAACATCTCGCCGCCGCCATCATGGGCAATTCGACGCTGATCGTGCAGTGCACAGCCGGCACCGACGAGAACCAGATCCGCTATGGCTGGAACTATGCGCAGCTTCTGGCCAAGGGGCCGAGCCAGGAAGCGCTGGTGCCGACGCCGCTCTACCGCGCCATGGAGAGCGGCAAGCTCTGCCGCCTGGAAGAGCTGACGCGCATGGGGTCGGACGTGCAGGACACGCTGATCACCGTGCTGTCGGAGAAGATGATGCCGATCCCGGAGCTCAACACCTCGCTCTACGCCCAACGTGGCTTCAACATCATCGCCACCGCCAACAATCGCGACAAGGGCGTCAACGAATTGTCCTCGGCGCTCAAGCGCCGCTTCAACGTCGTGGTGCTGCCGCTGCCCGAAGACATGGCCGAAGAGGTGGCGATCGTCGCCAAGCGCGTCGACGAGATGGCCGGCGGGCTCGACCTGCCGGTGCCGAAGAACGTCGGCGAGGAGATCGCGCGCGTGCTGACCATTTTTCGCGAACTGCGCTCCGGCGCAACGGCCGACGGCAAGGTGACGCTTAAGACTCCTTCCGGCTCGCTATCGACCGCAGAGGCGATCGCCACCATGGTCGGCGGCCTCAGCCAGGCGGCGTGGTTCGACAGCGGCAAGCTCGGCGCCGAAGGTCTTGCCGCCAGCCTTGTCGGCGCCATCATCAAGGACCCGGTGCAGGACAAGGTGGTGCTGGAGGAGTATCTCGAAACGGTGCTCAAGAAGCGGCCGGACTATGCCGGCTACTACGCGGCGCTGAACGCAGCGATCTGAGGTCATGAGCGACGTCGCCTATTTCGGCATCCGCCATCACGGGCCGGGCTCCGCCGACAGCCTGGTGCAGGCGCTGCGCGACCTGCAGCCGGTTGCCGTGCTGGTCGAGGGACCGAGCGACGCGTCCGCCCTGCTGCCATTGCTGGCGCGTCCGGAAATGCAGCCGCCGGTGGCGCTGCTTTGTTATCCCGAGGACGATCCGGCCGCGACAAGCTTCTGGCCGTTCGCCGAGTTCTCGCCCGAATACCAGGCGGCGGTGTGGGCGGTGGAGAACAAGGCGGCGCTCAGGTTCATCGACCTGCCGTCGTCAGCGCGATTCGCAGCACCGGCGGACGGCACAGACGAGACGGATGATGCCGACAAGGCCGAGCCCAAGGAGGAAGCCGGCGAGGATGGCGAGGCGGCATCGCATCGCGATCCGATCGGCACGCTGGCTGCGGCCGCAGGCTACGAGGATGGCGAAAGCTGGTGGGCCGATATCATCGAGCAGAACCCGCGGCCGGGCCCGATCTTCGCGGCCATCGCCGATGCGATGACGACGCTGCGCGACGGCGAAGGCGCACTCGCGCCATTCGAGGCCAAACGCGAAGCGCATATGCGGCTCGAAATCGCTGCCGCGCGCAAGGAATTCGACGGACCGATCGCCGTCGTCTGCGGTGCATGGCACGTGCCGGCCCTGCGGGCCGCGCACACGCTGAAGAACGACCAGGCGCTCATCAAGGGAATTGCCCGGCGCAAAAGCACCATGACGTGGGCGCCATGGACGGGACCGCGTCTGGCGCTGGGCTACAGCTATGGCGCCGGCGTCGTCGCACCCGGCTGGTGCAAGCATCTGTGGCGCACACGCGGGCGGCGCGACGCCGCGACCCTGTGGCTGGCGATGATTGCGGCGGTGTTGCGGGCGAAGGGGCATCTGGTCTCCACCGCATCGCTGATCGAAGCCGAGCGGCTCGCCCGCACACTTGCCGCCATTCGCGACCGGCCGAAGCCCGGCTTCGAGGAATTGCGCGACGCGGCGATCGCGGCGCTGTTCAACGGCGAAGCGGTGCTGTGGGCACTGGTCGAGGCCGAGCTGCTGCTGGGTGCCGATGTCGGCGAAATTCCGCCCGACACGCCGCTGGCGCCGCTGATCGAGGATCTGCAGCGCAACCAGAAGGCGGCGCGGCTGAAGCCGGAGGCGCTGGAGCGCGAACTGTCGGTCGACCTGCGCAGCGAAAGCGGGCTGTTTCGCTCGACCTTGCTGCACCGGCTGAACGTGCTCGGCGTGCAATGGGGCAGACTGGCCGATGCCGGCCGCAGCCGCGGCACCTTTCGCGAAAAATGGACGCTTGCCTGGGAGCCGGAATATGCCGTGCGGCTGGTCGAGAACCTGATCTATGGACCAACCATCGAAAAGGCCGCCAATGGCCGCCTGATCCAGATGCTCGGCGCCGCCGCCAGCCTCGATACACTGGCAGCGCTGGTGCAGAGCGCCATCACGGCTGATCTGTCGGAGGCCGCGAGCGCCGGCCTTGCGGCGCTGGAGGCGCGCGCGGCCCACAGCAGCGAGTGCCTGGAGATGCTGGCCTCGGTGCCGCCGCTTGCCGACATCATCCGCTATGGCGAGGCGCGCAAGACCGAAACCAACCGACTGTCCGGTTTGTTGGAACGGCTGATCGTCGAAGGCGCAATCGCCTTGCCTTATGCGGTGCGCGACCTGGACGAGCAGGCCGCCACGACGCTGGTCGGCGCGGTGCGCAAGGCCGACGCGGCGATCCGCCTGGTCGAGCCCGGCGAAGATGTTCTCGATGCCTGGCGCAACGGGTTGGCCGGCGTGCTGGAGGGGCAGCGCTCGACGGCACTGCTCGCCGGCTGCGCCGCGCATCTGCTCTACGAGGCCGGCCAGCTGTTGGCCGAGGACGCTGCCGGACTGCTCGGGCGCAGGCTGTCGCCGGGGACGCCGGTTGTACAGGCGGCGGGTTTCTTCGAAGGTTTCTTCAGCACCGCCGGCCAGCGGCTGATCTATGACGAAGGCTTGCGCGGCGCGGTCGATGCATGGCTGAAATCGCTCGACGAGGACGCCTTCATCGCGCATCTGCCGCTGCTGCGGCGTGTGTTCTCCAATCTGGACAGCATGGAGCGCCGGCGGTTGATCGAGGCTGTCCTCGGCCGCACCGCTCGACTGCCCGCCGGGCTGACGCCGGCGCCTGATGGCGGCGAGGGCTGGCGCCGGCACCTGGAACGGCTTGGGCCCTTGCTGGCGGGCGGAGTATGACGATGGACGACGAAACAAGCGGGGAAAGCTTGGCCATTGCATCGGCCGATGGCGGGCGCGAGCGCCGCTGGCGGCTGGCGATCGGCGCTGATGACGAGGCCTCTTCAGCCCTTTCCAGCGACGATAAAAAACTGTCTTCGGCACTCGATGCGCTTTACGGCGACGGCGTTAATGTCGATGCCGACCCGCGCAAGCGGCGCGGCGGGCTTGGCCGCTCGGCGCCGCGTGTTGCGCAATGGATGGGCGATATCCGCTCCTTCTTTCCCGCGCAGGTGGTCCAGATCGTCCAGAAGGATGCTTTTGAGCGGCTAAACCTGAAGCAGATGCTGATGGAGCCGGAATTCCTCAAGGCGATCGAGGCCGACGTCAATCTCGTCGCCGACCTGATTTCGCTGCGCTCGGTGATGCCGGCCAAGACCAAGGACATCGCCCGTACCATCATCGCCGACATCGTCGCCAAGCTGATGCAGCGGCTGGAGCAGAAGACCGCCGAGGCGATCCGCGGCGCGCTCGACAAGTCGCGACGCACCAACCGGCCGCGGCAGCGCGACATCGACTGGCCGCGCACCATCTCGGCCAATCTTCGCCACTACCAGCCCGAGCACAAAACCATCGTGCCGGAAAAACTGGTCGGTTTCATGCGCAAGCAGCGCCGGCTGGTCGATCTCGACGAGGTGGTGCTGTGCGTCGACCAGTCCGGCTCAATGGCGAGCTCGGTTATCTATGCCTCGATCTTCGCGGCGGTGATGGCCTCGCTGCCGGTCGTGCGCACCAAGCTGGTCTGTTTCGACACGGCCATCGTCGACCTGACCGAGGAGCTCAGCGACCCGGTCGAAGTGCTGTTTGGCGTGCAGCTTGGCGGCGGCACCGACATCAACCAGGCGGTCGCCTATTGCGCCGAGCGCATCGAGCGGCCGACCAAATCGCACTTCGTGCTGATCACCGACCTCTATGAAGGCGGCAACGGCCAGGAATTGCTGCGGCGGCTGGCGGCGCTGGTGCGGTCCGGCGTCAATGTCGTCGTGCTGCTGGCGCTCACCGATCAGGGCCGGCCGGGTTACGATCCGGCAATGTCGGCCTCGGTCGCGGCCCTTGGCATACCGGTCTTTGCCTGCACGCCGGATCTGTTCCCCGACATGATGGCGGCGGCGTTGCGGCGCGAGGATATCGGCGCCTGGGCGGCGGGCGCCGATATCAAGCTGATCCGCGCCGAGACCGAAGCGAGCAGTCAGACCTGACTATTCGAACGAATAGGCAAAGCCGTCGGCCGAAGCGCTGACGGTCACTTTCGTCATCTTCTCGCCATCGAGCGACCGGTTCAGCACGCCGCGGCTGAGTTCCGGCAGCAGCGTGTTGGTGAGGATGGCGTCGATCATGCGGCCGCCGGACTCGATTTCTGTGCAGCGCGCCTTGACCAGCGCCATGACACCGTCGCCGATCACCAGTTCGGCATCGTGGCTGGCTCGCAGCCGCCGGGCGATCTTGCCGAACTGATGGCGAGTGATGGCCTCGATCATCGAATCCGAAAGCGGATAGTAAGGAATAGTCACCACGCGGCCGAGGAAGGCCGCCGGAAAGACTTTTAGCAGCGGCGGGCGCAAGGCCGCGTCGAGACCGTCGAGCCCTGCCCTGACCGTGCCGTTGCCGGTCCGCTCCATGATGACTTCGGAGCCGACATTGGACGTCAGCAGGATGAGCGTGTTCTTGAAGTCGATGCGCCGGCCCTCGCTGTCGTCCATCATGCCCTTGTCGAAGACCTGGAAGAAGATCTCGTGCACGTCGGGATGCGCCTTCTCGACCTCGTCGAGCAGGATCACCGAATAGGGCTTTCTGCGCACGGCCTCGGTCAGGATGCCGCCCTTGCCGTAGCCGACATAGCCGGGCGGCGCGCCCTTCAGCGTCGAGACGGTGTGCGCCTCCTGGAATTCGGACATGTTGATCGAGATCAGGTTCTGCTCGCCGCCATAGAGCGTCTCGGCCAGCGCCAGCGCCGTYTCGGTCTTGCCGACGCCGGAGGGGCCGCAGAGCAGGAACACGCCGACCGGCTTTTCCGGCGCGCCGAGCCCGGCGCGGCTGGTCTGCACGCGCTTGGCGATCATCTCCATGGCATGGTCCTGGCCGACGACGCGCTCGGAGAGAGTGGTGGCGAGCTTGAGCGCCTTCTCGGTCTGGCTGGACAGCATCCGTCCCGTCGGGATGCCGGTCCAGTCCTGAACCACGGCTGCCACCGCATTGCGGTCGACGGAGGGTAGGATCAGCGGCGTCTCGCCTTGCGCGGTGGCAAGCTCAGCCATGAGTTCGCGCAGCCTTGCGAGATCGGCTGCGGGATCCGCGGGCGTCGCCTCAGCGTCCGCAGGCGCTTCGGTCTTGGCTTTGGCTGCCTTGGCCTTCGGCTTTTCAGGCTTGGACGTTTCAGCCTTGGGCGTCTCGGCCTTCGGCACCTTGGTCTTTTCTTCGTCCGGCGCTGCCGTTTCGGCATCCGCCTCAGCGGTCGCCACCTCGTCCAGCGGCACGCCGTCGCCGCGCAGCCGCGCACGCAGTTCGAGGATCTCGGCAACCAACGCTTTTTCGCGTTCCCAGCGCTCCTCGGCGGCCGCAAGCGTGACCTCGGTCTCCGCGAGTCCGGCATCGACCCGCGCCTGGCGCTCGGCCACCTCGATGCCGATCGCCGCCTCGCGGCCGATAATGCCGCTCTCGACCTCCAGCGCCTGGCGGCGGCGCAATATGTCCTCGACCTCGGCCGGCGTCGCATGCTGCGAGACCGCGACCCTGGCGCAAGCGGTGTCGAGCAGGCTCACTGCCTTGTCCGGCAATTGCCGCGCCGGAATATAGCGATGCGACAGGCCGACCGCCGCCTCGATCGCCTCGTCGAGGATCTGCACCTCGTGGTGCTGTTCGAGCACGCCGGCGACGCCGCGCAGCATCAGAACGGCGACTGCTTCCGACGGCTCGTCGATCTTGACCACCTGGAAACGGCGGGTGAGCGCCGGGTCCTTTTCGATGTGCTGCTTGTATTCGGCCCAGGTGGTTGCCGCGATGGTACGCAATTCGCCGCGCGCCAGCGCCGGCTTGAGGAGATTGGCCGCATCGCCGGTGCCGGCCGCACCGCCGGCGCCGATCAGCGTGTGTGCCTCGTCGATGAACAGGATGACCGGCGTCTCGGAGGATTGGACCTCGTCGATGACCGCCTTCAGGCGCTTTTCGAACTCGCCCTTGACGCTGGCGCCGGCCTGCATCAGGCCGACATCGAGCATGCGCACGCTGATACCTTGCAGCGGCGGCGGCACGTCGCCCTGCGCGATGCGCAAGGCAAAGCCCTCGACCACCGCGGTCTTGCCGACGCCGGCCTCGCCGGTCAGGATCGGGTTGTTCTGCCGGCGCCGCATCAGAATATCGATGATCTGCCGGATTTCCGGGTCGCGGCCGACGACTGGATCGATCTTGCCGTCATGGGCGCGCTGGGTCAGGTCGGTGGCGTATTTGGCCAGCGCCGAGTCCCCGCCCGGAGCCCGCCGCGGCGCCTCTGCGGTGGGGATTGCGGCAGCCGCGGCGCCGGCTTCGAGCGAGCCTTCCACCACTTCGGCGAAGCGAGCGATGACCGCGTCGGCGTCGATCTTGTCGAACTCGGCGCTGATCTTCGACACCAGGCCTTCCAATACCGGCGTCTTCAGGCAGGCGAGGACGATATGGGCGCTGCGGACCTCCTCCATGCCGAATTCCAGCGTCGCCAGGTTCCAGGCTTCCTGGATGGCGTGAAAAATGTGGTCGGAAAACTCCTCGATCGAAGTAGCGCCATAGGGCAACTTGTCGACGGCCCGGGTCATGTCGCTGGTAAGCCGGCTGGCATCGAGCCCAGCGTCGGCAATGATCATCTGCACGTCCGAGCGCTCGGACAGCACCAGTTGCTCGATGAAATGGACAAGTTCGACATAGGGATTGCCGCGCAGCTTGGCGCTGTCGGCGGCGGCCTTGAAGGCGCGCAGGCAGACCGGATTGAGCTTACCGACCAGTTCCTTGCGTTTAAACCCCTGCGACGACCGGCGCTGTTCCATCGAACCTGCTCCTGCAATCTGCCTGTCGACAACCTGCCACATAAGCAGCCGCTTGACAAAGCGCGTGATTCAGCCGGCTGCTTCCCTTTGTGGAAAGTCCCGCACCACCAAATGCAGACAACCACGAAATTGCCTGATTCTATGCGACGCACTTCACATACAAGCTTCGCCAGCCACGCCATGGATTGCGCCATTCATGACGCAGTCACATTGCACTGCATCAGCTGCCGTTAACTTTTGGGCAGTTGTTGAATTGTGGGAATGTGCAACGGGTGCTAACGTTGCGTTAATGCGCGGTTTTAGGTCCGGTCGCCGGGGGTAGCAGTGATCGATCTCGCACTTTGGCTCGCTCCGCTGGACGGTGAAAATCCGTCAGGTGAAGACTTGCGCAACGATCCGGCTTTTCACGAGCTCGAGCGCCTTACCGAGCCGCAGGTCAAGGTCGTCCATGACGGGCGCAACAAGCCTGCCGCGCAATCGACGATTCCCGTCGACTGGCCTGCTGTTCTCGGTAAGGCCGAGGAACTGCGTTCGCATGGCCGCGACCTGCGCCTGCTTGTCATCGTCGCCCGGGCGCTCGCCAATGAAGAGGGGCTGGCCGGACTAGCGCAAGGCCTGACGCTGATAGCGCGGACCTTCGAAACACATTGGGAGACGATGCACCCGGCGCTGCGGCCCGGCGGTCAGCCGCGCGATGCCGCCTTGCGCCGCCTCAACGCGCTGGCCGACCTGCAGAATAGCCAGGAAGGCCTGCTGGCGAACCTCAGGCAGATGGTCTTCTTCGCGCCGCGGCCCATCGGGCCGATCAGCGGACGCGACCTCGAACAGGGCGCGCTCGACGATCGTGTCATGCTTCAGGAAGCGGCGTCGGGATTGAATGCCACGGAGAAGGCGGCGCTGGTCAGCGCGCATGGACAGCTGCTGAACCGGGTGGGCAGCGGATGCGCCGCCCAGCAAGACCAGGCCGGTGAACAGATGACGGCGCTCATCGCCGCAGCCCATGCCGCGCTCGAGGCGCTCGACGCGGTCGATACGGCGCTGAATGCCCGTCTTGACGGCAGCGGAGCTACCGTCCCGGACCTGAAGCGGTTTTTGCAGCGCGTTCTGACGACGCTGGAGCGCAATACGGCGGTCGAGACGACAGAAGAGGCGGCGACGAATGGCGCGGCCAGCCCGGCGCCTGCCCCGGTGAACCCGGCAATGCCGGCCAGAAACGGTTATGGAGCCGAGACGATGGCAAGCTACGCAGAGCCAAGTGCGGGGCTCCCCGACAGGATTTCCTCGCGCGACGATGTGGTGAAGTGCCTCGACCTTGTGGTGGCTTTCTACGACCGCACCGAGCCGTCGAGCCCGATCCCGCATCTCGCCCGTCGGGTGCGCCGCATGGTGCACATGGATTTTGTTGAACTGATGGAAGATCTCGCCCCGTCGGGGCTGAAGGAATTCCGGCTGCTCGCCGGCGTTCCGGACGCCAAGAAGACCGCCCAGAAAGATGAAAGGTAGCAACACATGCCAGCCGAAAGCAAAGCGAAGGTCATCGAGCGAAATCGCGCCCCGCGCGTGCAGATCGCCTACGATGTCGAAACCTATGGCAGCCCGACGACGATCGAACTGCCGTTCGTGATGGGCGTGATGGCCGACCTATCGGGCGCATCGCAGACCAGGGAAGCGGCAAAGACGGTGCTCGACCGCTCCTTTGTCGAGACCGATGCCAACCGCTTCCCCAAATTCATGGAAGCGCTGGGTCCCAGGGTCAAGGCGCGGGTCAAGAACACGCTGCCGCAGGCCGAAGGCCAGGAGCGTGACGAAGAGCTCGCGCTCGACCTGACCTTCACCAAGATGGGCGATTTCGCTCCCGACAAGATCGCCGAACAGGTGCCGCAACTGGCCGAGATCCTCAAGATGCGGCGCCAGCTCGAGGAACTGCTCGGCTTCATGGACGGCCGCGTCGATGCCGAAAAGCGCATCGCCCAGTTGCTGAACAATCAGCCGCTGCTTGGCCAGATCGCCGCCCAGGCGCTGTCCGACGACAAGGGTGAGGAATAGATCATGGCCGAACAGCAAAAGACCGCAGCATCCGTCGCCGAGGCCGAGGCCGTCGATCTCGGCGAATTCAGCCAGCTGCTGGAGAAGGACTTCAAGGTCAAGAAGGACGACAGCGAGAAGCTGCAGCAATTGGTGCGCAACCTGGCGCTGGCGGCGCAGTCGCGCTCCGAAACGACGACCATTTCGTCGAACTCGATCAAGTCGATCAAGTCCTTGATCGCCGGCATCGACAAGATGCTGACGACCCAGGTCAACGAAATCCTGCACGCGCCGGAAGTGCGGCAGATGGAAGGCACCTGGCGCGGCCTCTGGTACCTCGTCAACAACACCGAGACGGATCAGAAGCTGAAGATCCGGGTGATGAACATTTCCAAGGAGCAGCTGGCCGATACGCTCGAAGACTATGAAGGCCAGATGTGGGACCAGAGCCCGATCTTCAAGAAGGTCTACACCGACGAGTATTCGATGCTCGGCGGCGAACCGATCGGCTGCGTGATCGGCGCCTACGAGTTCTCCAACCATCCGCGCGATGTCGGCCTGTTGCGCAACATCTCCGGCATCTGCGCCTCGGCGCACACGCCGTTCATCGCGGCCGCCTCGCCGCGGCTGTTCCGCATGGACAGCTGGCAGGAACTGCCCAACCCGCAGGATCTGCAGCAGATCGTCTCCAACCCGGCCTATGCCTCGTGGCAATCGCTGCGCGAGAGCGAGGATGCGCGTTATATCGGGCTGACCATGCCGCGCGTGCTGGCGCGGCTGCCCTACGGCTCCGAGACTGTGCCGGTCAAGGGTTTCTCCTTCGAGGAGGAGGTGCAGGGCGATCACAACAAATATGTCTGGATGAACGCCGCCTTCCCGATGGGCGTCAACATCAACCGCAGCCACAAGCTCTATGGCTGGGGCACGCAGATCCGCGGCGTCGAGAATGGCGGCACGGTGCTCAATCTGCCGGTGCACTCCTTCCCGACCGATGACGGGTCGATCGCGATGAAGTGCCCGACGGAGGTCGCCATCGACGACCGGCGCGAGGCGGAACTGGCCAAGCTCGGCCTGATGCCGATCCTGCACCGCAAGAACACCGATCTCGCGGCCTTCATCGGCGCCCATTCGCTGCAGGACGACGAGACGCGGGCGGGACGCCTGGTCGACCCCGACGCCCAGTCCAACGAGCGGCTCTCCGCCAACCTGCCCTATCTGTTCCCGGTCTCGCGCTTTGCCCACTACCTCAAGGCGATTGCGCGCGACAAGGTCGGCTCGTTCAAGGAACGCACCGACATGCAGATCTGGTTGACCGAATGGATCAACCGGTACGTGCTGGCCAATCCGGCCTTCGCCGACGACAAGGCGCGCGCCAAGCGTCCGCTTGCCGCCGCCGAGGTGCAGGTCGATAGCGTGGAGGGCCGGCCGGGCTACTACAACGCCCGCTTCTATCTGCGCCCGCACTACCAGCTGGAAGGCATCAACGCCTCGCTCAGGCTGGTGTCGGAATTGCCGTCCGTGAAGACCTGATTGCAGCAACCAAACTTTTTGAAAGCGGTGGAGAAAGACTATGCCAGTGAAAATTGATGGTTTCCTGAAGGTTCCGGATATCAAGGGCCCAAGCGTTCGCGATGGCCATGAGGACGAAATCGAAATCCACGGCGTCGACTACAAGATGGTCGCGCCCTACGATCCGAATTCGCTCTCACGCCGTGGCCGCGTGTCGATGGGCATGATCAAGTTCATCAAGCATTACGACAAGGCCTCGCCTTACCTGAAGAAGGCCCTGTTCGAGAACAAGGCCCTGGACGAGGTGGTGTTCTCGGCGCGCCGGACCATCGATGGCGAAACCAGCGACTATCTGGTCGTCACCCTGACCGACGCCTCGATCATGGAATACGACATGTCGCAGGCCGAGGACGAGGAAGACTTGATCCAGGAAGAGGTGTCCTTCGCCTACAAGAAGATCAAGTTCGTCTATGACGGCAACGACGAAGCCGAAATGGATGTCTATGTCGGCAAGTGAGGCGCGGTCAAAGCGCCCCGGCACGGACAAGTCACAGACCGGCGGGTCACGGGCCAAACGTGAAGCGGTCCAGCCTTCGCTGTGGGACCGCTTGGTCAACGACCTGCCGGGCCTGAGCTCGGAGATAGACGGGCTCAGGCAGGCTCTGCAGGAGGAACTCGGCGGGGAGCGTCTTGACGAGCTGCTGGCAGACGGGCCGAGACGCATCGACGCTGATGACGCATTGAACCCCGATCAGAAGCGCCGGCTGCACCGGCTGGCGTTTCAGAACCGGCATCGCGGCGAACTGGAAAGCCGCGGCATCGTGGTATCGCCCGATGTGCTGCGCGAGGCCGTGCGGCGCGACATTGAAGCGCTGTTCAACACCGAGCGCTTCGAGTCCGCGCCGCTCCTGTCCGATCTCGAGGCCGAGCAGATGACCGACAGTCCGACATCGCTGGCCGATTTCCCGGAGGTGCGCCGCAGCGTCGTCAATTATGGCGTGCCGTCCTTCTCGGGCCGTTCGTCGCGCGATTTCGATCGCGATGTGCTGGCCCGCGAAATCCGCGCCGTTCTCGCCACATTCGAGCCGCGGCTGAAGGAGAGCGCGACGAAAGTCACGGTCAACCTTGGCGACAAAACCGGCTTGAAGATCGAGATCGACGCGGTGCTGATCATGACGCCGACGCCGGAGCGCATGCGCCTGCGCACGACGATCAATCTCGACAACGGCCTGGCGCGCACCGAGTTCAGGGAAGCCTGAGATGGACCGGGTCTTCGTAGAATATTACGAGGAGGAACTGTCCCACATACGCGGGCTGGCGGCGGAGTTCGCCGACATGCATCCGGCGGTCGCGCGCAATTTATCGCTGGATACGGTGCCGTGTCCGGACCCTTATGTCGAGCGCCTGCTCGACGGCGTCGCCTTCCTCGCCGCGCGCACGCGGCTGAAGGTGGATGCCGAACGCTCGCGGTTTTCGCGCAGCATCCTCGACGTGCTTTATCCCGATCTCGTCACGCCGGCGCCGGCGACCGCCATGGTGGTGCTGAAGCCCGGCCAGCAGGTGCAGACGATGCTTGCCGGACATGTCGTCAAGCGCGGCACGCGGCTGGTCTCCAGCCTGCAGGCCGGCCTGTCGACACGCTGCACCTTCACCACCGCGCAGGACATGACGCTATTTCCGATCGCGATCAGTTCAGTCGGCTATTTCCAGGACCGCAGCGCATTGGCCGCCGCCGGCATCGGCCCGATTGACGGCAAGGGCGGCGAAGCCGCATTGCGCATTACGCTTGCCCGGACCGGAAAGGGCAAGCTCGACGAACTGGCGCTCGACCGGCTCGACTTCTATTTCGCCAACCGCACCAAGGCGCCGCTGATCTTCGACGCCATCTTCGGCGTCTGCTCTGGTGTCGGCGCGCGACCAGAAGGCAAGTCCAATCCATTGTCGCCGCTACCGGCGCCGGAGATGGTGGGCATCGCAGATGCCGAGGCGCTGATGCCGCGCACGCGGCCGACCTTCGAAGGCTACCGGCTGCTGCGCGAATATTTCATGATGCCCGAGCGCTTCCATTATGCGCGCGTCACTGGCCTGCTTCCGGTGGTGCGCAAATGCCAGGCCGGGCTCGAAATCATCTTTTTGTTTAGGCGCCCGGTGCCCGAGCTTGCCGACCTGACGCCGGCGGATTTCGATCTTTTCGCAACGCCGATCATCAATCTCTTCGAGCGCGAGTGCAACGTCATCGAGCTCGACCAGCGCAAGACACGTCAGGTGCTGCATGCAGACCGCACGCGGGCGCGCGACTTTGAGATCTACCGCGTCATCCGCGTCGAGGACGCCGATGCGGAAGGGCCAGATGCCGAGATACCGGAGCTCTTCAGCCTCGGGCAAAACCGCGGCAGCGGTTGGGTGTACTCGACCGAACGGCGGCCGCGCCGGCCAACCGAGGACGAGCGACGCCAGGGCGTGACGCGTACCTCTTATGCCGGCGACGATGTCTTCCTGGCGATCTCGCGCCCGGTCCACAGTCAAGCCAACCGGCCGCTCAAGCGCGTCGACATCATGGCGCTTTGCACCAATCGCGACCTGGCCATTCTCGATGACACGCCGACGCTGACGCTGGAAGCCGGTGACCCCGTGGAATCGGTCAGGCTGCTGGGCGCGCTGCGTTCGCCGCAGCCGGCCATCCCCGCGGCGTTGCCGGCCGGCGCCGACGGCGAGTCGCGCGCCGACGACCTGGCCTGGCGGCTGGTGTCGCAGCTGGCGCTGAACTTCCTCAGCCTGGCCAAGGAAGGCCGCGGCGTCGATCCACTGCATGCGCTGCTCGATCTCTATGCCGAGCGCGGCGATCCCGGGCTTGCCCGCAATGTGCGCTCGATCGTGCGCATCGACTCGCGCGCGGTGATCGAAAGGCTGGCGATCGAGGGTCCGATGTGTTTCGGCCGCGGCACCGAGGTGACGTTGCATGTCGACCAGTCGGTGCTGGCGGGACAGAGCACTTTGCTTATGTCGGGCCTGCTGTCGCGGCTGTTTGCCCGCCACGCCGGGATTAACGGGTTCGTGCGCACGCGCACGCGGTTGCTCCAGAAACAGGAGGATGTGCCATGGCCGATGACGCCCGGCAATCGCTACCTGATCTAGAGCGAGCCGCAACCCTGTCCGAGAGTTTCGACTTTTTCGAACTGCTGCGCCGGCTCGAACGGCAAGGCGGCCTGTTCGGCCATTCCGGCCGGCCGGACCGCGAGCCGGCAAGGCTCGGCCAGAATGTGCGCCTGTCCTTCGCGGTGCAGGACGTGGTGGATTTCCGCGAGCCGACGGACACGTCGCCTGCGCGAGTCACGGTCAACAATCTCGGCCTGCTCGGGCCTGAAGGGCCGATGCCGCTGCATCTGACGCGCTGGGTGCTCGATCGCCTGTCGCAGCGCTGGTATGCTGGTGCGGAGGCGCGGCAGACGAGCGACACCACCTTTGTCGACTTCGTCAACATCCTGCAGCACAGGATGATCGCGCTCTACTACCGCGCCTGGGCGGATGCGCATCCGGCTGTACAGGTCGAACGCGGGGTCGGCGGCCGCGTCCGCTCGATGCTGGAAGCGATGGCCGGCATAGGGCTACCGGGCACGCAGGATGCCGAACTCGATGCGGTTAAACTTCGCCAGGCCGCGTCGCTCGCCAGCCAGGTTGATGGCCCGGAGCGGCTGACGCTCTTCGTGGCCGAAGCCTTCAAGGTGCCGGTGGTGCTGAAGGAGTTCGTCGCCGCCTGGATGACCATCCCCAAGGCGCTGCAGACGCGGCTTGCCGGCAGCTATGCCACGCTCGGGCGCAGCGCCACGATCGGCCCGCGCAGCTTCAGCCGGCAAAGCCGGATCGAACTGCGCATCGGCGCGCTCAGCTATATCGACTACAAGGCATTCCTGCCGGGCGGCGAGCGGCTGAAGCTGTTGAAGCAGGCGGTGCGCGACCTGATCGGCGAAACCATCGATGTCGATCTGAGGATCGTGCTTGCCGCCAAAGCAGTGCCGCCGGCGAAGCTCGGAACCGTCCAGCTTGCCCGCACCACCTGGCTGGCGCGGCCGGTCGAAAAGGGCGACGCCGACGACATGCGGCTGCGTACCATCGTCGGCTGGCGGGAAGAGGTGGCGGCATGAGCCTGCTGCTGACACTCGAACAGGGACCACGCGCGCAAGTCACGCGGCAGGCGCGGCTGGACGAGGGCGAGTTGGTGATCGGCCGCAGCGCCGACGCCGACTGGCAGATCAACGATCCCGACATGTTTGTCTCGCGCGCCCACTGCAAGATCACCAGCAAACAGGGCGGCTATTTCGTTACCGATACCTCCAGCAGCGGGTTGTTCATCGACGATGCCGCCAGCCCGCTTGGCGCGGGAAATTCGGCGCGCCTGCAAAGCGGCATGCGGCTGCGGCTTGGCGACTATGTGGTGTGCGTCGATCTGCAAACAGCCAAAACCGAGGCGCCGGCCTCCAGGCCTTCGATGCCGGATACCAGACCGGCGGTATCACGAGCACCGGTCAGCCTCGGCGGCGACGATTTCTTTTCGTCCACGACGGAAGAGGAGCCGGGACGGCCGCGGCCCGCCGACCTGCCCGATCCGTTCGAGAAGCCGGTGCCCGGCGCATTCGCGCGTGCGCAGTCCAACGAACGCAGCTCGCAGGCGTTCGACGATCCGTTCAGCCTCGACCCTGTGGCGACGCCGGCGCCCGAGCCCACTGACAGAAACGGCGCCAAGCCATCGTTCAACAATCCCTTCGGCCTCGACGCCGCGCCGCTGTCGAGAGAGCCGAGCAGATCCAGTTCCGAGCAGCCGCCGGCCTTCGATGACGGGTTCGGTTTTGGCCCTGCCGAGTCCACTAGCCTCGACGCAGGCGTGACCGGTGGCGGCGCAATCGATGCACCCTCGCCTGCCTCCTCTCCGGCGCCCTGGGATCTGCCGGCCCGCGCGGCCGAGCCATCGCCACCGCAGCCACCCCCTCCCCCGTCTCCGCCGCCACCGCGCGCACCTGTCCGGCAGGCCGCGGCGCGGCCGTCGGCCGGACCGTCGGACGCGGAATTGCGCGCCGCCTTCCTGCGCGGCATGGGCATGGACGAGGCCGATTTTCCCGGCAGCGATCCGGTGGCCGACATGGAAAAATTCGGCCGCGAATACCGGCTGATGATGGAAGGGCTGATGCAGCTTTTGCGCAAGCGCGCCGAAGAGAAGGGCAACGCCCGCGTCGCTCAAACCGTGGTTGGCGCATCCGAGGTCAACCCGCTCAAATTCCTGCCTTCGGTCGACGATGCGCTGGTCACCATTCTGGCCGAGCGCAGCCCCGGTTTCCTCGGCGCCGAAGCGGCGATCAAGGACGCGGTGCGCGATCTGGCGCAGCATCACGTTCGCGCCTGGCGCGGCGTGCAGGGCGCGCTCAAGCGAATGATCGATCGCTTCGATCCGGCGGCGATCGAACAGGAACTGAAGTCGAGTTCGGCGATCGGCAATCTGCTGACCGGCGGGCGCGGCGCCAAGCTCTGGGAACTGTACCAGAAACGCCACCGTGAAATCGCTCACAGCGCCGAGACGCGTTTTCTGGGCGAGATCGGCGCTGATTTTAGGGACGCATATGAGGAGGACTGAGACATGATCGACAGACGCGAATTCATTCTGGCCATCGGGGCTACGGGACTGCTGACAGCTTGCCAGAGCGGCCCGCCGAAACCGTCCGTCATAACGGTCAATCTGGCCGGTGGCGCCGGCATGAACCCGGGACCGGGCGGCGGCGACAGGCCAGTGACCGTGCTGGTCATGCGGCTGAAGAGCACCGGCGCTTTCAACTCGGCCGATTATTTCGCCCTGCAGGGCGGTGCCGGCGCGGCACTTGGCGGCGATCTGATCGGCTCCGACACGATTTCCGTCGGGCCGGGCAAGACCGCGTCGAAGACGATCACGGTCGAACCGGAAGTGGCAGCACTCGGCTTCGTCGCGCTGATCAGGGAACCCACCGGACGCAACTGGCGCACCACCAAGTCGGTGTCGCCGGGATCGAAGTTCACCGTCAATGTGAAGCTCGGCAGCGGCGGCATTTCCGCCTAGCGGCGGCAATTCCGCAAAGCCGCGCCAGGGTGATGAGCAGGATAAAGAGAGTGCCGGCATGAGCGATGCAAACAGGGTGCTGTGGTCGGAGGGGTTGTTTCTCCGCACCCAGCATTTCCAGCAACAGGACCGCTTCTTCGAAGCGACGGTGCGCGGCGCCTTGCAGGCCGGGCATCTGCATACGTTCGGCTTTCGAACGCTGACGCTCGATCAGGCACTGCTCGATGCCGGCCAGATCTCGGTGCTTTCGGCGCGCGGCATCTTTCCCGACGGGACGCCGTTCGCGATCCCCGAGACGATGGATGCGCCGCGGCCGCTGGCGGTGACGCCGGAGATGGGCGCAGGGCCAGTGCTGATCGCACTGCCGCTCGAACCGCCCGGCGGCGTCGGCTTCGACCCGGCACACGCCGAGCCGTCCGGGGCGCGCTATCGCGGGCGGATCGTCTCGGTGCGCGATGCCGTGCATGGCGGCTCCGACCCCGAAGAAATCGAGATCGCGCGGCCGCAGGCACTGTTGCTGGCGCCGGGCACGGCGGTCGGCGGCTACACCGCCCTGCCGGTGGGCGAGCTCAAGGGCGTTCGTGCCGATGGCGGCGTGGCGTTGGACGACACCTTCCTGCCGCCGACCTTGGTCATCGGCGCGGCCTCCTGGTACAGCCGTCTGCTGCAGGAAGTGGTCACCGGCCTCGACCAGATCGCCGAGGCGCACGGCAAGATGGTGCTGGGCGGTCCGGGGCGCAGCGTCGAGGACCTTCTGATCCTCAATCTGGTCAACGCCGCGCGGCCGCGGCTGGCGCACATGCTGGCGCAGGACGTCTTCCATCCGGCCGAGGTCTATATGGAGCTTGCCGGTCTTGCCGGCTCGATGGCAACCTACGGCTCGAGCGCGCGGCGGCTGGGCGAACTGCCCGTCTATGACCACATGGCGCCGGGCCCGGCCTATTCGGCGCTGTCCGACGCGCTGCGTTCGCTGATCCTAAGCCTGCGCTACATCGAGCCGAAATCCCGCGCGCTGCCCGTCATGCGGCACGCCACCAATGTGTGGAAGATCCGCATCGATAACCCCAAGCTTCTGGTGGCGAGCCGGATCGTGGTGCGGATCGGCTCCGAACTGTCGGAGGATGCCTTGCGCAAGATTTTCGTCAACCAGGCGACCGTCGGCTCGGCCAGCGAATTCGAGGGGCTGTGGAAGTCGCGCCTGCCCGGCATTCCGCTGAAGCCGCTGCATTCGCAGCCGCGCGAAATTCCCTATGACGGCGACCGGCTGTGCCTCGAACTCGACCAGAAAAGTGAGCACTGGGCCTCGCTGCTCGAAGCGCCCGGTTTTGTGATCGGCGTTTCGGGGGTGCTGCCCAGCGAACCGCAGGTCGACTGCTACTCGGTCAACAGGTGAGATGATGAGCAGGGACGATCCATTCGGACTGTCCGAGGATCGCGAACGAACGCGCATCCGGCTGAGCGGAGCGCCGACGCCGCGCGCCATGCCGCTTCCGGCGTCGGGCGTGACTGCAAAGCGCTCAGGGCGTGCGCATCCGAATGTGCTTGTCAACGCGTTCTCGCCGCTGCTCGAATTTGCGCCCGAACTGGAAAACGCGCAGCCGCCGGAGAATCCGGAGGCGCTGCGCACAAGGCTGCTCGAAGAGCTCGTGCGCTGCCGCGATGCCACCATGGCGCAGGGATCGTCACTGGAGCGCGCTGACCAGGCCGCCTGGCTGGTGGCTGCTCTGCTCGACGATCTGGCGCTGAACACACCTTGGGGCGGCGCCAGCGCATGGCCGCGCCAGCCGCTGGTGGTGATGCTGCGCGGCGATGTCGACGCCGGCGCGCAGTTCTTCGCCCGGCTCGAAGACCTCGAGCGCCATCCCAACCGCGATCGCGAAATGCTGGAGCTGCAATATCACTGCATGGCGCTCGGCTTCCGCGGCAAATACCGTGTGCCCGGCCGCTCGGGTGACCGATCGCTCAATGCCGTGCGCGTGGCGGCGGCGCGTTTCCTGCGCGACAGCGACGCCGAAGGCGCACCGCTGTCGCCCAACTGGAAGGGCGTGATCGCGTCCGACGAACCGCAGCGTTTCATCGTGCCGATCTGGGTGATGGCGGCGGCCGCGGCGGTGATCGCAACGGCCATCCATGTCGGCCTGTCGATGGGGCTGAGCAGCCAGGCGGTCGAGCTTTCGGCGCTGGTGCGCGCACTGCCGCCGCCGACGCGCGCCGACGTCAGCCGCGCCTCGCCGAAGGTCGACGCGCCGCCGCCGGTGGCGGTGGATTTCGCGCTGCTGCCGGAGTTCCAGGCGGCAGCACCGGACGAGCTCAAGAAAGCGCTCAGCGGCACCGAGAGCGTGTCGCTGGCGCGGCTGGTGATCCAGGCCTCCAATCCCGAACTCTTCCAGTCGTCGCGCGCGCAGCTGTCCGACGGGTTCGACCCGCTCATCGCTTCGGTCGCCAAGGTGATCCTCGAGAACCAGGAGCTGATCGGCAACATCACAGTGGTCGGTCACACCGACGGCGTTCCGTTGCAAAAGACCAATCCACTATCGACCAATCAGCGGCTGTCGGAAGCCCGCGCAGCCGAGATTGCCGACATCCTGATCCAGAACGGCGTGCCTAGGGATCGCGTGCGCTCCGAAGGCCGCGCCGCCACCGATCCGGTCGCCGACGACGGCACACGCGAAGGGCGGGCCTTGAACCGCCGCGTCGAAGTGCTGGTCGAAAAGAGGCTGTGACATGTTCATCCTGCGCTTCCTCTGGGCGGTCCTGACCTCGCGTTTCCTGTGGACGCTGATCGGGCTGGCGCTGCTGTCGCTGATCATCTGGGTGTTCGGCCCGATCGTGCGGGTCGGCGACTATGTGCCGATGGCGTCGGAGACGGTGCGCATCGTCATCATCGCGTTGCTGGTGATCTTCTGGCTGATCTGGCTGATCGTCGCCCAGCGCCGCGCCATCCGCGCTAATCGCATGTTCGTCGCGGAGATTTCCGCACCCGTCGAGGAGAAGCGGCTCAGCCCCGGCGAGGAAAATGTCGCCGCGGTCGGCGCCAAATTCCAGGACGTCATGGTCGAGCTGAAGCGCCGCAAGCTCGGTGGCCGCAAATTCCTGCGCGAGATGCCGTGGTATGTGATCGTCGGCCCGCCGGCGACCGGCAAGACGACGGCCCTGCGCCAGTCAGGCCTCAACTTTCCAATCGACCTCACCGACGATCTGCAGGGCATCGGCGGCACGCGCAACTGCGACTGGTTCTTCAGTGAAAACGCGGTGATGATCGACACTGCCGGCCGCTATGTCCAGCAGGAGAGTCAGCCCGACGTCGACGCCGCCGAATGGCTGGGCTTCCTCGACCTGTTGAAGAAGCACCGTGGCCGGCGTGCGCTGAACGGCGTCATCGTCGCGCTTGGGATCGATGCGCTGTCGGAAGGCGACGAAGCCGTCAAGGCGCATGGCCGCAAGATCCGCAGGCGCTTGGCCGAGCTCGAAGAGCGGCTGGAAATCCGCCTGCCGGTCTATCTCATGCTGACCAAGGCCGATCTGATCAGGGGATTCGAGGCCTTCTTCGGCGGCCTGTCGACGGCGGCGCGCGAACAGGTCTGGGGGACGACCTTCCCGCTCGACGCACGCGTCGACGCCAAGACGATCGCGGGTGAAATGACGACGCTGTCGCGAGAGCTGGAAAAGCGGCTGGTGCCGCGGCTAGAGGACGAGGACAAGCTGGCGGAGCGGGCCGAAATCTTCCGCTTTCCCGCACAGCTGCAAAGCCTGTCCGAGCCGATCCAGGTGCTGGTCGAGGCGATGTTCGGCGAAAGCCGCTACGAGGAAGCGGCCTGGCTGCGCGGCCTCTATCTGACCTCGGCGACCCAGGAGGGCGCGCCGATCGACCGGCTGACTGCAGCGCTGGCGTCCTCCTTCGGCCTGCCGGCGCGGCGCTCGATGCCGGCGCAGCGTTTTGAGAAGCGCAGCTTCTTCCTGAAGAACCTTTTGACCGAGGTGATCTTCAAGGAGGCCGGGCTCGGCACGTTCGATCCGCTGGCGCAGCGCCGCCGTACATGGATCTGGCGCGGCGCCGCGGCAGCCTGCGCGGCTGCAGCCATCCTCGCCGGCTCGCTGTTCACCTGGTCCTACTACGACAACCGCAATGCCATCGCCGCGCAGGCCGGCCAGTTCGAGGCGCTGCAGGCGCCGCTGACCTCGGCCGCCGCGACGCCCGCCTCGGTGCAGCAGCCGGCGATGGACGTTGCCCTCAACGCCATGGACGAGGTCGCCAGTGCCAGGACCGCGCCTCCCGACAAGCCGCAAGATCTGCTTGGGCCATCGGCTTCCGCCGAGATGATGCGGGCGCAGACCGATACCTATGACCATGCTTTGCGCAACGTGCTGGAGCCGCGCATGGTGGCGCTGCTCGAAGCGACGATGTGGCGGCAGATCCGCGATCCGGATTTCATGCTGGGCGCGCTGAAGACCTACCGCATGATGACCGGCCTGTCGCAGATGGATTCGGATTTCGTGCAGAATTGGTGGGTGAACGACCTGCCCGAATTCGCGCCGGCCGCGCCCTTCCCGACCGCCGATGCCGAAGAGCACCAGTTGGCCGCGATCCGCCGCATGGCGGTCGACGACAGCTACATCGCGCCCGATCAGGCGCTGGTAGCCGAAGCGCTGAAAACGGTCTGTACCATCTCGCTGCCTGCGCGCGCCTACAAGCAGTTGCTGGCCGACCCGGCGGTGGCCGAGTTGAAGGAATGGATCCCCGCCAATTTCGCCGGACCGAACGGCGCCAAGGTGTTTTCGCGACGCTCCGACAAGACGCTTCGTGTCGGCATATCAGGCGCCTTCACCTATGAGGGTTTCCACGATGCGATCCTCGACCGGGTCGAGGATGTCGCCGCCCAGGCAGCACTCGACCGCGCCGTGTTTGCCGGCGGCTGCTCGGAAAATTCCGAAACGTCGGTGTCGGCGCTGTCGGAAGATATCCTGAAGCTCTACTACGACGACTATATCGCGCAGTGGGACAGCTTCCTGCGTGACATGCGGCTGGCACCGCTCAGCGACCTCAACATTGCCAGCGAGAATCTGAAGGACCTTTCCAGCGCCGATTCCGCGCTGAAGCGGCTGCTGACGGCGGTGGTCCAAGAGGTCGACCTCACCCGCTCGGACGAGGCGCCCGCGACCGATGACAAGGCGGCGGCCAAGGGCGGTTCGAAACTGCTGGGCAAGCTCGGCAAGCTTGGCAAGATCGTCAAGACCGGCGCCAAGCTGTTGCCGCGCGCAGGGTCGGCGAGCGAGGTCGACCTGACCGGCACGCTTGTGGCCGAACATTTCAAGCCGCTCAAGAGCACGATTGCCGAGGTCGACGGCCAGCCGCCGGCGCTCGACGCCGCGGTCGTTGCGTTGACGGCGCTGTCCAATGTGCTGCAAACGGTCACCGCCAATCCCGATCCGCAGGACGCGATCAAGAAACAGGGCGGGCTTGCCGAACTGACCGGCGCCGTCGCCCGTCAGGCGCAGATCCTGCCAGACCCGGTCAACACCTGGCTGAGCGGCATTGCCGGCGACACCAGCGGGCTGACGCAGAAGGCCGTGGCCTCGGAACTCAACGCCATCTGGCGTGCCGACATCCTGCCCTTCTGCCAAGCCGCGCTCAACGACCGCTATCCGTTCAGTCCCGACAGCGCGGTCGACGTCAACGTGCGCGACTTCGCCCGCCTGTTCGGACCGGCAGGGATGATCGACAGCTTCATCAACGATCATCTGATCAGCTATGTCGACACCTCGGCGCAGCCGTGGAAATGGCGCGCCGACTTCGGCCTCGACCCGTCCGCCCTTGCCGCCTTCGAACAGGCGCGGCGCATTCGCGACGATCTCTTTCCCGGCGGCCAGGGCCCGGTGATGGCCTTCACGCTCGAGCCGACGGACCTGTCGCCCAACATCACCCGCGTCACCCTCAACCTCGATGGCCAGAGCCTCGTCTACTTCAACAATGCGACGCGGCCGCAGCCGATGACCTGGCCCGGCAAGGACGGCACCGGCGTCATCTCGCTCGCCTTCCAGCCGATCGACGGCTCGCCCGAAATCATGCTCAACGAGACCGGCAGCTGGGCGTGGCTGAGGATGCTGCGCGGCGGCCGCTTCACCGGCACCTCGCTGTCCGATGTCTACAGCCTGCGGCTGGGAACGAAAGGCATGTACGCCGACTTCAAGCTCAAGGCGGCGAGCGTCGAAAATCCCTACAACCTCCAGATGTTCAAGAAATTCTCATGTCCGCCGCAGATCTGATCCTGCCCGGCTTTTACGGCAAAATGCCTGCCACCGGCGATTTCGTGACGCGGCGGCTGACGGGCGATTTCGTGCGGCTGTGGGACCGCTGGCTGGCGCAGCATCTGGTGCCGCTGTTTGGCCAGGACATCTGGGCCACTGGCACCGCGCTTCGCTTTCTGGCCGGCGCGAATTCCTTCGGCGCGTCGGCGGGCATCATCCTACAAAGCGCCGACAAGGTCGGCCGGAAATTCCCCTTGAGCGTCGTCGCCCTGCTATCCGAAGCACCTGTCGCGCTGACGCATGCCGAGGCATGGTTTGCCGGAATCGAGGAGGCCGCCAGCGCCGCCCAGCGGGGCGAGCTGACGCCCGACGAACTGGACGCAGCGCTCGGCGGACTGCCTGTACC
The DNA here is from genome assembly GCF_056403715.1 of Mesorhizobium sp. P2_F5. Taxonomy (NCBI): domain Bacteria; kingdom Pseudomonadati; phylum Pseudomonadota; class Alphaproteobacteria; order Hyphomicrobiales; family Phyllobacteriaceae; genus Mesorhizobium; species Mesorhizobium sp. P2_F5. Next base: position 189,309 of record NZ_JBFUEY010000014.1, read on the forward strand.
GCCTGCTGAGCCGGGCGAGGAACTGATCGCCGACATGGTGATGTGGACGGCGCACTCCGACATTTTCGACGTCGATCCGCACTCGCCGCAAGCGACGCTGGAGACAATCCTTGCCGGCAGTTGGGAGACCAGCTGATGGGAGCGCAACTCTGATGTTCGTCAGCCAGAACACCACCCCGTTTCTCGCGGAGACTTTTCCCTATCAGGATAAGCATTGCGTGAAGTTCTGCGTCGCGGTCGTTCGCGCGACGTACGATGTCGATGAGCAAGGCAACTGCACGCCCAGCAAGAGGCAGTCACCTTTCGTCTACGCCGATACCCACTACGGCGATCCGGAAGTCACGTCCATTCGCGTCGAGACCGACTTTGCCCCCGTCAAACCCAAATGCGAGGTCCTGCTCGATGCGATGGCGGTCGCCCCGCAAGGCAGGCAAGCGGAAGCGGTCGAAGTGCGCCTGGTCGGCCCCGGATTGGACAAGCGCGCGGTGGTTACCGGCCAAAGGCGCTGGTTCAGAGGCGGGCTGGGCATCCAGGCTTCGCGGCCGACCCCTTTCACCTCAATGCCGTTGGCATGGCACCTTACATTCGGCGGCACCGACCGATCCGATCCTGATCCAGCGAAACAACGCAGCGACGCAATCAACCCGATTGGCAGTGGCTATCTTGTCGGCCAGAGTGACATTGATGGAACCCCGCTGCCGTGTGTCGAGCGCCCGGAATCCCGAATGCGCATCTGGAACGACCGACCAAAACCGATCGGCTTTGGTCCTGTGCCGCGCTTTGCCAAGGAGCGCGCACGCTATGCCGGCACCTATGACAAGCATTGGATGGACAACGTGCTGCCCTTCCTGCCGCAGGACTTCGATGACCGCTACTTCCAGGCTGCTCCCCAGGACCAATGGCTCGACAGATTGGGCGAGGGCATGGTCTTCGGCTGCATCGGCATGAGCGAGAGCGGCCGGTTCGGGGTAAAACTGCCGAGACTGTCAGTGCCGGTGCGCTTCGTGTTCGACGACCATTTGGAACGAAAGACGATGGTGCCTGATACGCTCATCATCGTTCCGCACGAGAGCAGAATCGTGCTGGCGGGCCGGGTAGGCACGAAGCTGCCGCGCAAGTTCGTGAGACTTGAGGAGGTTCAAGTCGGCAACGACCTCATCCCCCGCGACGGCGAGAAACCGCATTATGCGGGGCTGGGAGTCGCAGTTGCCGCTCTGAAGGAGATAAGGCGCCTAAAATGACGGTCATTTCCTGCCTTAGCCTCGTGTCGCCGGTCGGCTATTCGGCGGGGAGTGCGGCGGCCGCGATGCGGGCAAACATAGCGGCGTTCGCCGAACTTCCCTATCGTGACGCCGACGGCGAGCCAATACGTGGCGCGTCAGTGGATGCCCTGCCGGCGACGATGCGCGGCCGCAATCGCGTTGCTGCCCTGGCGCGTCTGGCCGCCGAACAGGTCGACCCAAAACAGGCGGACCGGCTGCCCTGGGGCGAGATGCCGATCATCTTGTGCACGCGTGAACCGCAGGTTCCAGGCGCGCGCCTCAACGGCATTGTGGGCGGGCTGGCGCTGCCCAATGGCGCATCCCTTGTCGGACCGCATTCCGTGCATGTGACGGAAGGGGCTGTGTCCACCTTCGTCGGCATCTGGCACGCGCGCAAGCTGCTCGCCGAACGCAAAGTTCCCGCCTGTATCATCCTAGCCGTGGATACGCTTATCGATTCGCGCACTCTCGGCTGGCTCGACAAGGCGGGCCGTCTCAAAACGAGCATCGTCACGGATGGCCTCATTCCTGGCGAGGCGGCGAGCATCTCCGTCGTCAGCGCTCGTCCGCTGCTCGAATCACATGTGACGGTGCATGGCCTCGGCTTGGCGCGCGAGACCGCGACAGTGCTCAACGAAGAGCCGTTCCGCGCGGACGGCCTGGCCTCTGCGCTGCGGACGGCCCTGGCGGAAGCCAGGGTGGAGATTCACGATGTTGCGTTCCGCCTGTCCGACGTCGCCGGCGAGTCCTATGCTTTCGAGGAATTGGTGCTAGCGCAAATGCGGGTGATGCGCACAGTCAGGCCGCAACAACTGGTCTGGCTGGCGGCGGCCTGCATCGGTGACTGCGGAGCGGCCGCGGGTTCCATCCAGTTCGCGTGGGTCGAGCAAGCCTTCCGGCGCGGCTATGCACCCGGGCCTTCCGCGGTGCTCTATGGCAGTTCGACGTTTGGTAGCCGCGCAGCGGCGATCGTCACCGCATAGGGGTCGAGAGAGATGACCAAGAGCGTCTTCGCGGAAAAATGGGAGATTGCCGGAGAGAACGGCATGAACAAGTCGATCGCGCGGTTTCCGGATGTCTGCCTGTCGCCGCCATCCCCACCGGCCGGGCCCATCCCAATTCCCTATCCGGACACGTCGTTCTCCAACAATCTGAAGGAAGGCTCCGAGACCGTGCTGATCGGCGGCAAGCCCGCCGCGCTGGCGCAGAAATCCTACTACAAGGAACCGATGCTCGGAAACGAGGCCGCAACCCGCACGTTCGGATCTTCGGTCGTGACCCACCAGATCACCGGCAAAACCTACTTTCAGGCCTGGTGCATGTCGGTGATGTTCGAAGGCAAGAACGTCTGCCGGCATTTTGACATCACGACGAGCAACCATGCGTCCTATGTTGGCGCGACGCCACCGGCGCCGGCGCTCGAGACGCTGAATGCCAAGGATGCCAAGGCGGCCGCGAAGGCCGGGAATTGCCCGTGCTGCGGTGGCCCGCTGCACGAATGGCAGAAGGATCCATCCGGCAAGGCCTATCCCGTGGTTAAGGAAAAGACGTTCTGGACGAACAAGATCAAGAAAATGAGGACTGGGAACGCCGCGCAGATTGCTAATAAGACTCTTTACGAAACCTCGCTAAAGAGGATGTTGCAACTTAAAGCAAAGCATCGCCGACTGCGGAAAGCCGGCAAACCGGCTTGTCCCAATGTCCACAATAATGACAATCAGGGTTGTGCGATGTACTTCGACATTCCGAAGGGCGCGAGAACCTCTGGGGGGGTCAATACACCGGCGCAGGAAGCCAAGGTGGCCTTCGAAGCGACCGGAGTGAAGGATGGCTGCATTCTTGCCTGGGAAACGGGGAAAGGCTCAGCCATTAGAAGAGGGCCGAATGCTGTCGCCGGGAAGAAGTCCTACCATTCCTTGAATCACTTAACACCTCACATGGCCGGCGGATGCAACGAGCCATCAAACGTATGTCCACAGGATGTGATGGATACGGGTGAATGCCAGGAGATTGAGGACGCACAGACTATTCTTGAGAACGTAAACGATTGCATTCCATAAGGCTTTACAATGTCGAAATACATTCCAGTTCCAGAATCCACTCTCAAGATTCTTTCGATAGGATTCCATGTTCCTGGAGTCGATTTGCGTTCTTATGATCCATCCCGGTTGCTTGGAAGCGATGAAATCTGGGAACAGATAGCAGGCCTCTTTCTGGCCTGCGAGTTGGGTGACTCTTCCGCATTGCGCCACATTCCCGCAATCATGAAGGGCAGCGATGCCTATCTCGTCTGGCGAGCGGTTACCAATTTGGCTGGCTTGGCCAGCACCCTTGGCTTTGTGAAGGACGTCTTCAAGCCGTTCGAGAAGGACGGCTCGGGATCGGAGTACTTCATGGCAACGGCCTTGGGCCTGACGCTAGACCCTGACGCGATCCGGATGCTGCTGGCCCTACACAATGACGCATCGGACGAAGAGACCCGCTATCAAATCGAGAGAGAGTTGTCGTATCTGCTCGAGGACACCAACGGACCCATAAGCAGGGGCGCCGACGAGTCCATCGAATCCGAGGATGAAGATACCGTTCACATCATCAATCGGGAGAAGTACTTTCCCAAGGTAGGGGACGCGTTGTCGCTGATGCTGGGCCAGCTTCCGGGTCCCAATACCCCCATCCTCGGTGGCCAGGTTTTCGACGTGGTCAAGCTCGCAAGGCAGCTGCTTGAACGGGTAGGCGGCGCAGCGCCGGAAATAGGTCGCGTCCACCGGCACCGCCTCATCTTTGAGGCCGCCACCGGTGTGAACTGTGCCGCCTTCTTTGACAGCCCGGTCAAACTCAATTCACTTCAGGCGACAGCAATACTGGAGACATTCCTCGATAGCGACGACGTCAGAAGATTTGTCCCGGGGCAGAGGTATTTTTTCGGCCATTCCATCGGCGCCTGATCCGACTGGAAATGAGGGCTGTGACGTCGTTTCAGTCGCGTAGGGCGCCGGCCGCTCTGGCCCATTCGGCAACCTTATCGGCGAGCGGCACCCGTACGATGCTGTCGCTGAAGTAGTCGATGAAGTCCGGGCCAACCTCTTCCATGTCGGCGGAAGACAGCTCATCCCAGGGAGCTTCTGGAAACAATTCCGCAAATGATGCGCCCGCTGCAATCGATACCGGCGGCTCGCGCATCCTCTCAACAAGCCAGGCAAGCTGGCCGCGATCGCCCAACATGCCGATGCTGCGCACCGCGATTGAGGCGGTCTGGGGCGATTGCATTAATCCGCCGAGCCATGCCCGAACTTCCGTTTCAGGCCCGCCCTTGATCGCGGCGCGGAGCGCTATCAGCCTGTCCTTCCCCGGCGTTTCAACCGCTGATCTCAATGCGTTTTGCGCCAACCGGGCATGACCCAGTTCAACCAGCGACCATGCCGACCAGAATCGCGCATCTTCGTCGGAATCGTTGAGCGCAGCGTTCGCCTCGCCGGCAAGATCGGTTCGTTTGAGAACGCCCACCAGCCGTAAGGCCGCCGCACGAACGCGGGGATCGGGATCGCGGGCTAGCCGCGGCAGCAGGTTCTTTGGATCGACCGAATGCGCCAGACATGCCGAAACGCCGAGAAAGCGCTTAAAGGCGTCGGCATCGGTGATCCAGCCCCTCACATGCGGTCCGATTCGGTCGGCCGCATGCCACCGCAGCGCGCCGATGAACCCGTCCAGGCTCGGTGTCAGCTCGCGAGCATGCCCCACCGCTTCTGAAAGCCTGACTGGATCGTTGAACTCGATCGCGGTCCAGGCAAAGGCAAACAGTTCCCCACGATCAGGATAGTCTTCCAGTTGCTGGAGCAGGCTCGGCCAAGCGGCCTGGCCTGCGACGCGCAGTCCGTCCATGTTGGCTTCGATACGGTCGTCGATATCCTTTGCCGCCACCGCCGCGGGTGGCTCTTGCGCAAGAAGGCTCTCGCGCTGCACCCAAAGAAAGGCCACCAGTTCCGCGTGCTGCCTGACCACAAGGCTGGCGATGCGCGGGCGATGGAAGCTTTCGACGGGCGACATCAGTTCAGATTGATCGAGCCGCCACGGATATAGTTCGGCCCGCTGGAGTGGCTGACCAAGTATGTACCGCGGATGACGATCTGCCCATCACTATCCATCACGATGGATGCCTTGCCGCAACGCAGTTCGAGCCGGTCATTGGCGCGGATGCGTACACGCTTGCCGTCGCGGATAACCTCGACGCCCGGCCTGCGCGCCGGCTCGACGATGCGACCGACGATCAGCGGCTTGCGCGGATCGCCCTCCTGGAAAAGCAACGCCACCTCCTTGCCGACCATATCGGAAGACAATTCGCTGAGGCTGCGTGCAGGCTGCGCCGTTTCCTCGGGATTGCCGGCAAAGACCACCAGGGGTACGCCTTCTTCGCCGAACCCCATGAAAACTCCGATCACAACGCCATCGATCGTGCTCTTGACTCTGCCCATCGCGTCCCTCAATTCTCGTTGATCTTCGAGCCTTTGATGATGACATCGCTCGACGCCTTGACGTTGATTTTCCCTGAACCCGTCACCGTGATGTCCTTGCCGTCGATGATGATGGTACCGTCCTTCTTCATCACGATCTTGGAGCTGCCGCACTTGAGGGTAATGTCGTCGGCTGCTTCCACTGACAGGCTCTTACCGACCTTGATGCCGGTATTCTCCTTCACGTCGGTAAGGCTGCCCTTCGCTACCTTCAGGATGTAACCGCCGCCGACGTCGGTGCTGTCGTTCGACTTGATGTTAGCAGCGCGTGAGGCGCCTACGTCCGTCGTCTGGGATGCGGCGATCGCAACCGACTGTCCGGCACCGATGCTGATGTTCTGTCCCGCGCCTATGGTCCAGGTATCGCTAGTCCCGATGCTGTGGCTCTGGCTGATACCGACCGTGACCGAGCGCGTCGCGCCGATCGTGTTGCTCTGGAGTCCGCCGACGGTGCGCTGTTCCGCCGCTCCGACAGTATCGACGCGCGCCGCCCCGACCGTGACCGTCTGCACAATTCCGACGGTCTGCGAATGGTTGGCGTCGATGTTCTCCGTCGAATTCGACACGACATGAATCGTCTCGTTCGCCATCACCGTCAGCGAACGGTTGGCACCCACCGTCTCGGTGTCGTTCGACCCGATGTTGGTGGTCTGGTCGACGCCGACCTTTATCGTCTTGTTGTTGCCGACGTCCTCGTCGAGGTTGTGGCCGACGGAGTGTTTTGCGTCGTGGTCGATGCGGTCGGACTGGTCGTGCTGGACCAGCTTCTTGCGATCATTCTTGATCAGAAGGTGGTGGTCCTTCTGCGCCTGGAAATTGACCAGCTCGGAGCCGGCCTTGTCCTCGAACATCAGCTCGTTGTAGCCGCCACCGCCCTTCGACGAATTGGACTTCCAACCCGACTGCGTGGCGTTGCCGGGCAGCCCATAGGGCGGCATCTGCGAGGCGTTGTAGACCCGACCGGTGATGATCGGCAGGTCCGGATTGCCTTCGATGAAATCGACGATCACTTCCTGGCCGATGCGCGGGATCTGGATGAAGCCCCAGCCGCTGCCGGCCCAGGTCTGCGAGACCCGCACGAAGCAGGAGCTCTTCTGGTCCTTCTTGCCCAGGCGGTCCCAGTGGAACTGCACTTTCACCCGGGCATATTTGTCGGTGAAGATTTCCTCGCCGGACGGACCGACCACGGTGGCCGTCTGCGGCCCGCGCATGATCGGCCGCGCCGTAATCCGCGGCGGCCGATAAGCAACTGAAGTCGGCGCCACGCCGAGCACGACCTTGAAATTCTCGCCGTCGGTGTCGACGCCGGCGCGATAGCCCGGATCGAACAGTCGGTATTCTGCGCTAACCACCAGATATTCCTTGTTCTGATCGTCGCGCGGAAAGCCGTCTAGCTTGAAGGTGCAGCCGGAGAACAGGCCGCGCACGGTGCCGACGGCGGCAATGCGCATGTGCGGCGCCTGGATCTCCTCGCGCCTGATCGCCGCCAGGCTGTCGCCGCGGCCGACTTCCAGATGCGCGCCGGGGTGGCGATAGTTCTCGCCTGCGGCCTGCTTGTGGCCGAAGGGCTGCGCCGACTTCGCCATCAGGTCGGCGGCCGGCTTCTCGAAATCATAGTCGGTGTGGGCATAGGCGCCCGGGCGCACCGCGCTGCCTGGAATCCATTCGGTGATGTATTCGACGTCGCGGCGCGAGCCCTGCCCTTCGAATTGATAGAGCACCGTCTCATAGCCCGGCGCGGGCTTCAGCTTGCTCATGGCGTCGGCCAGGATCAGTTTGTGCTCGCCCTCGGCATGCTCGAAGAAATACAGGATGCCTTCGTGCTCGAGCAGCCGCTGCACGAAATCGAGATCGCTCTCGTCATATTGCACGCAATATTCGCGCGGCGGATAGGACCCCTGCAGCCGCTTCTCGAACTTGGCGATGCCGCCATATTTGGAGAAGATTTCCTCGACGATCTCGACGACGCTCTTGTCCTGGAAGATGCGGCAGTCGGTGGTATTGCCGAGGAACCACAGCCACGGCCTGACGACCGCCTCGTAATAGGCCAACCGGTCTTCGATGCGGGTGAGGCGAAACTCGGAAATGAGGCCGCTGAACCAGCGCTTCGGGTCGGCCTCGCCTTCGATCGAGACGACGCCGCCCAGCATCTTCAGTGGATCGATGTCGGGATTGGTGCTGACAAATCCCACGGTGTAGGCAAGACAGCGGCTGATCTCGTCGCGACCGACGAGATGCGTGAAGGTCAACAGCTCGGCGCCGACCGGCGTCTGCACAAGTGCGGCGCGTTGTTCACTCGGCATGGCTCGTGCCCCTCCTGGACGCTAGTGTGGCAGGTTCGAAGCCCTTCTTGTGTTAACGACCTCACGTTCAAGGACATTTCCGAATTTGCCAACCCAGCCATGTTGAGGCTACCACATGTTCTGTGGCAGACCAAAGAGGGCAAGCGGCGATCAGGGTATGTTTGCGCCGCTTTCGCCAGTGTGAAACGCCGCTCTCCCGCTGTGCCCGCAAACTGCTAGACTGTGGCGCATCGGATCAACGGCAAAGCCAGCGGTCGACGGGCCATATTGGATGTTCATCAGTCTGCAGATCAGCAATGTCGATGTCCTGCCCGGCGGGCTGCCGCCCGGCTACGCATCGCGCGACCGCGGCTTCGAGATCGGACGCGAGAACTGCGCCTGGACCTTGCCCGATCCGGACAAATTCATCTCCGGCCGGCACTGCGAAATCCGCTATGAAGGCGGCGCTTTCTTTCTCTACGACGTCTCGCGCAACGGCACATTCGTCAATGGCTCGAGCCAGCGCCTGACCGGCCCGCACCGGCTTGCGCAAGGCGACCGGCTTCGGATCGGGCGCTATGTCGTGTCGGTATCGATCGATGACGGGAACCCAGCCTTCGGTGGCCATGGCTCGACGCAACGGCAGATGCCCGCCGCTGGATCCTTTTCAGACCATGTCGCAGCGCCCCGGTCGTCGGCCGCGCCACCGGCATCGGTCTCCAGCCGGCCACAGCAAGCCGACGAGATCCTGCGCGCGATTGCCGCCGGCGCCGGCATCCCGCCGGAAGTGCTTCTGCTGCGCCAGCCGCATGAGGTGGCCGGTGAGATCGGCGCCGTGTTGCGGATCGTCGTCGACGAGCTGGTGCTGCTGTTGAAGGCGCGCGCCGCCGCGAAAGTCCTGGCCAGGACCAGCGATCGAACCATGATCAACGCCGCCGACAACAATCCGCTCAAGTTCGTGCCCGGGACGGACGAAATCCTCGACATCATGTTCGCGCGGCGCAGGGCCGGCTATCTCGATGCCAGGCATAGTATCGAAGACGCTTTCCACGACCTCAAGACGCATGAATTCGCCACCTTCGCCGCCATGCAGGCGGCACTGGCGCGGCTGCTCGACGATTTGTCGCCCGAGGCGATCGCCAAAAAACTGCCGCCGACCTCCTTTGCTTCGAAGAAGACGCGCGCCTGGGACGCGCTGGTCGCGACCTGGCGGGCCAAGGAGGAAGCGCACGAAAACGGCCTCTTGGACATATTCCTCACCTATTTCAGCGAGGCCTACGCCAAGGCCGCCAAACAGAAACCGACAGGCAAGAGCTGACCTCGCCTGCCACGAGGCCGACCCGGGCGGCGGCTGGCGACCAAAATTGCGCCGGGTTTCAATCGGAACCTTCTGAGACTACGATCACATACGACAATTGAGCACGCGGGTACGGTTGGTCGACCTCGGGGGTCTGCGGCAGATGTCATGTCACGGCGAGATAGCGTCCTGCGGTCCGCGTTCGCGCGGGCTTGGCGCTGCGCGTCGCGTGACGCGCGCGTAGATAGAGGCAGGGATCGGCGATGAGCTCGAAGGACGATCCTTTCGATCCGGCCGGAAAGACCGTCATCCGCCCCAGCCGTCCCAATCCCGGCCGCAAGCAGAAGACGGCCCGCGATGCGCCGGCGCCCAACAGCACCGTGATCGCCCCTGCCAGCATCCCGCAATCGACGGTTTTCGATGCCAACGCCGGCCGCCAGCCGCCACCACCGGCCGACGTAACCGGGACAGTTATCTATCAAGGCGCGCCTTTCGCCGCAGCGCCCGCTGGTCCGTCGTTTCCGGCCGAGACGGCGGGGAAAACGCCATTGGATGCGCTGCTCGGCGCCGGCGACGGCGTCGACTATGGAACGGCCAACCCGATCGTCGCTGCCGCGGCGCCGTTGCTGATGCTGCTCGGTCACCTGCGGCTGGTGGCTGTCGAAAGACAGGCCGAGCCCTTGGCGGAACATGTCGCCGGCCTGATCGAGGATTTCGACCGCAAGATCGCCAGGACCGACACCTCGGAAGAGGATGCGCGCATCGCCAGCTATGTGCTTTGCGAAACCGCCGACGATATCATCGCCAACCTGCCCGGCTCCGGCCGGGAGATGTGGGCACAGCACAGCATGCTGCAGCACTTCTTCCAGGTCAAACCCACCGGCGCCGGTTTCTTCCAGGCGCTGAATACGGTGCTGGCGACGCCCGAACCGCATCGCAACCTCATCGAACTGATGCATATCAGCCTGTCGCTTGGCTTCGAAGGCCAGTATCGCGGCCAGCCGCGCGAGGGCCTCGAACGTGTCCGCCGCGACGTCTACGAAACGCTCGCCTATTTCCACGTCCCCGGTGACGACGACATCTCACCGCGCTGGCAAGGCCTGTCGCTGACGTCAGCGCAAGGCTCCAGGCGGGTTCCGCTCTGGGCCATCGCCGCAGCGACGGCCGCGGTTTTGACCGCAGCCTTTTTCACGCTGCGGGTTCTCATCACCAATGACGGCGAGGCCGTCGCCGGCGAATTGCTGGCGCTCAATCCGGCAGCGCCGGTCACCATCGAGCGCACCGGCTTCGTGCCGCTGACCGAGGAGGTGAAAGTCGTCGCGGCACCAGCGACGATTGCGCAGGTCGATCGCATCCGCAACGCGCTGGGCAAGGAGATCGAAGCCGGTGGCGTCAGCGTCGGAACCAAGGGCGATTTCATCGTCGTGGAAATCAGCAACGCCTTGCTGTTCCAGTCCGGACGAGCCGATGTCAAAGCCGAGTTCGAGCCGGTGGCGATCAGCATCGCGGCGGCTCTCAATGCCGAACGCGGGCCGGTCCGGATCGTCGGTCACACCGACAACGTCAAACCGAAGAAGACGAGCGCCTTCAAGTCGAATTTCGACCTCTCCGTCGCCCGGGCGCAATCGGTCGAAAAGATGATTGCGGCGCATTTCAGCGATCCGTCGCGGACAAAGGTCGAGGGCAAGGGCGAGGACGAGCCCATCGCCGACAATGCAACGCCGGAGGGCCGCGCCAAAAACCGCCGTGTCGATGTGATGATTCCGCGGGAGGAGACGCTGTGACCGGCTGGCTGCTGCGCATCTTCAGCACGCTCGCGCTGGCCGGCTTTGCCGCCGCGGTCTGGTTCGCAGGCCCCTTGATCCGCTTCGACGGCGCCAGACCGCTGGACTCCGTCTGGCTGCGCGCCGTGATCATCGGCGTTGTGGTTGGAACGGCAGTGGTCATTTATGCGGTCAGGTTCTGGCGAAGGCGCAAGGCGCAGAAGGCGCTGGAGGCCGCCATGGCGAGCGCAGAGGATGACGGCAGCGATGCAAAGGTGCTGGAAGCCCGCATGAGCGAGGCGGTTGCAATGCTCAGGCAGTCGAGCGGCAAGCGCAACTTCCTCTACGAGGTGCCCTGGTACATCGTCATCGGCCCGCCGGGTGCCGGCAAAACCACCGCACTGGTCAATTCCGGGCTGAACTTTCCGCTTGCCGGGTCGGGCCAGGCGCAGCCGGTGGCCGGCGTCGGCGGCACGCGCAATTGCGACTGGTGGTTCACCGACGAGGCGGTGCTGATCGACACGGCCGGGCGCTACACGACACAGGACTCGCATGCGGGGACCGACAGCAAAAGCTGGCTGGCTTTCCTGTCGCTGCTCAAGCGGCATCGGGCTCGGCAGCCGATCAACGGCGTCATCCTGGCGATCAGCCTTGCCGACCTGATGGCGGACGGCGAGCAGGCCGCCCATGTCGCCGAGATCCGCAGCCGATTGCAGGAAATCCATGCGGTCCTGAAGGTCCGCTTCCCGGTCTATGTGCTGTTCACCAAGGCCGATCTGGTCTCTGGATTCATGGAGACTTTCGGCACTTTCGACGAAGCACGCCGGCGCAAGGTCTGGGGCGCGACCTTCCAGACCGCCGAGCGTGGCCTGAACATGGTCGGTGAGGCCCCGGCCGAATTCGACGCGCTGGTGAAGCGCCTGACCGCAGAGATGAGCGAGCGGCTGCAGGCGGAGGCCGATCCCGTCGCCCGCATCGCCATTTTCGGCTTTGCCGCGCAGCTCGGGGCGCTGAAAGGCCGGATCGTGAATTTCCTCGACGGCGTCTTCGAGCCGACGCGCAAGCAGCTGAACGCCCCCTTGCGCGGCCTCTATTTTTCCTCCGGCACGCAGGAAGGCACGCCAATCGACCAGCTGCTCGGCAGCATCGGCCGCAGTTTCGGCAAGAACGCCCAGGCGCATCTTTCCGGCACCGGCAAAAGCTTCTTCCTGCACGATCTGTTGAGCCGGGTCATCTTCGCCGAGTCCGGCTGGGTCTCCTATGACCGGGCGGCCGACAGGCGGGTCGCGATCGCCCGCTATGCCGGTCTGGCGGCGATAGCGGCCATAGCGGCTGCCGGACTTGGCGTTCTCGGCCTGAGCTTTACAACAAACAAATCGCTGGTCGCCGCCACCAGCCAGGCGGCAGGCCAATACCGCGAGACAGCCGCGCCATTGCTTGCGAGCACGACGGTGTCGGATGCCGACCTCGAAACCGTCATAGGCGCGCTCGATGCGCTGCGCGGCCTGCCGGCCGGCTATGACGCAAAAGACCAGCCGACGCCGGCCGAAGCGACGTTCGGCCTCAGCCAGCGTGAGCGTGTCCTGTCTGCCTCCGAGACCGCCTACCGGCAAGGGCTGGAGCGCATGTTCCGCTCGCGCCTGCTGTTCCAGCTCGAACGCACGATCGACGCCAGGATGGCCGATCCGATGGCGCTGTACGAGCCGCTGAAGATTTACCTGATGCTGGGCGGCAAGGCGCCGAAAGTCGATGACGAACTGGTCGTCACCTGGCTGAAACGGGACTGGGAACAGAACCGCTATCCCGGCGCCCACAATCGCGACGGCCGGGCGCAACTGGAGAAGCATTTGCGCGCCATGCTGTCGCTCGACGACGACCAGGACCCCTCGTTCGAACTCAACCGTTCGCTGGTCGAATCCGCTCAGCGCTCGCTCGGCCGCATGACGCTGGCCGACCGGGCCACCGCGCTCATCCAGTCGGCCACCTATGCGGCGGAACTCAGTGATTTTTCGGTGCCCTCGCAAGCCGGCCCGGAAGCGCCGGTGCTGTTCGAGCGCAATGACGGCAACGATCTCGCCTCGCTTCGCGTCCCGGGTCTCTACACCCATGCTGGCTTCGACTTCTATCTGGCGCAGCTCGCCAAGATCGCGCAGGCGCTGGTCGACGACCAGTGGGTGATCGGCAGCAGCGGCGAGCAAGGCGGTTTCGACCAGGAATTGCTCAAGCTCGGCCCCGAGCTGCTCGATCGCTACGGCAAGGGTTTTGCGGCGGCGTGGAACGAGGTGCTCGACAGGTTGAAGTTCAAGGCGATGGCCGCCGACAAGCCGCAATATCTGGCGCTGTCCGCCGCCGGCTCGCCGACCTCGCCGCTGATGCAGCTGTTCGAGGCGATCGCGCGCGAAACGGCTTTGACGCAAGAGCGCAATCCGGCCGCGCCGTCTCAAGACAGCGACCAGGAAACCGCCGCTCGCGCCAAGGGTCTCGCCCGCATCGGCATCGAGCTTGCCGCGCGCAAATCGCAAAGCCGGGCCGGGACCGCCTTTGTCAGCACGCAGAGCCAGGATCCGGGCGCCAACATCGAAGCCCAGTTCCGGTCTTTCCAGGCTTTGGTGGCCGGCGCACCCGGCCAGCGTCCGCTCGATGCTCTGACCCAGAATTTCCGCGAAATCTATCAGAGCGTGCGGCTGGCGGCCGATGTCCCCGCGCAGACGGACCAGGCCAACGCCAATCTGCAGCTGCAGATCTCGACGCTGCGCGCCAATGCCTCGCGGCTGCCGAAGGCGCTGGCCAGGATGGTCAGTGCGGCGGCGGATGATTTCGAGGGCACTGTCGCCGAAACATCGACCACGCATCTCAACGAAATGCTGGAAGAGACCGTCGGCCGTCCGTGCGAAGAGGTGATTGCCGGGCGCTTTCCCTTCGCCCCCGCCGGCACCGACGATGTCGCCATGGCGGATTTTGCCAGGCTGTTTTCTCCGGGCGGGGTTCTCGACCGGTTCTTCGCGCAGAACCTGGCGTCGCTGGTCGACATGAGCGGCCAGGACTGGGACTGGAAACAGGATACCAAGTTCGGCCGCAATCTGGCGAAATCGACGCTCAGGAATTTTCAGCTTGCAGCACAAATCCGCGCCGCTTTCTTTCCGCTCGGCGGCCCGGTGCCGTCGATCAACATCACCTTCACGCCGTTGTCGTTGCATGGCGACGCCGACATGGCCCTGCTCAACATCGACGGCCAGGTTCTGCAGGCCACCCAGGCCGGCAACACGCCGGGCCTGATTCCGTGGCCGGGCAAGACCGGCTCGGCCAGCCTCAGCCTGACGCCGGAACTGCCGGGGCGCGAGTCGGCGATCAAGTTCGACGGCCCCTGGGCGTTGAAACGATTGCTGGACAAGGGGCAGGTCACCGCCAATGGCGACAGTCTCGAAGCGCATTTCGTCATCGGCGGGCGCGATGTCGCCTACACGATCAAGACCGGCGAGGACGGCAACCCATTCACGCTGCCGGCGCTTTCCGCCTTCAGCTGTCCGAAGGCTTTCTGATGGGGAATTGCATGGCAGGATCGGCGATTGCGGGGCGCAGAGAGAGCAGCGGCACCCCACCGTCCGTCATCAGCGGCTTAGATTTCGATACTCTAATGGATAGGCCTGTGGCAGACTGGCGAGGCACGGCCGACAATGCGTTGCGGAGGGTAGGCAAGTGAGCGGTGCCGCCTTTGAGAGCTACGGCGTGAGCCACCAGGGCTGCGTGCGCGACCACAATGAAGACAGCTATCTGGTCGAGCCGCAGATCGGCCTCTGGGTGGTCGCCGACGGCATGGGCGGGCATGAGGCCGGAGAGGTGGCCTCGGCAAGCATTGTCGAGCATCTGGCAACGATCGGCATTGCCAGCTCGGCGCCGGATCTGCGTGCGCGCTTCGAGGACCGGTTGAACCGGGCGCATGCCGAGATCCGCAGGATTTCGCGCTCACGCGGCGTGACCATCGGCTCCACCGTTGCGGCACTGCTGGCCATGGACGGCAGGTTCGCCTGCCTGTGGTCGGGCGACAGCCGCGTCTATCTCGTGCGCGACGCTGCAATCTCGCAGATTTCGCGCGACCACACCGAGGTCCAGGAACTGCTGGACAGCGGCGCGATCAGTGCGGCCGAGGCGGAGAACTGGCCGCGGCGCAACGTCATCACCCGCGCCATCGGCGTCAACGACGAGATCGCCATCGACTTCCAGCAAGGCGAGACGCTGGCCGGTGACATTTTCATCCTCAGCACGGACGGTCTGACGGCGCATGTCAGCGATGCGGAGATCGCTGCCGCAGTGCTCTCGGCAGCACCACAAGCTGCCTGCGAAAAGCTGCTTGCCATGGTGCTTGAGCGCGGCGGCACCGACAATGTCACCATCGTGCTGGTCAAGATCAAAGACAAAAGCAATGGCCTGTCCCGCGCAGGAGGCCACGACCGATGAGCTCCGACGACAAGACGCGGCTATTGCCCAATATGGCGGATACCAGCGTCGGCACGCAGCTCAGCGGCATCTACGAACTCGACGAACGCATCGCGTCGGGCGGCATGGGCGAGGTCTATCGCGGCCACAACATCCAGACCGGCGATCATGTCGCGATCAAGATCGTGCTGCCGGAATTCGCCCGGGACCAGACGATCCTGTCGCTGTTTCGCAAGGAAGCCTCGATCCTCAACCATCTGTCGCATGACGCCGTGGTGCGCTACCACGTCTTCACCATCGATCCCGGTATAGGGCGGCCCTATCTGGCGATGGAATTCGTCGACGGCCAGTCGCTTTACGACGTCATGCGCGGCGGCGCGATGGCGACGCAGGATGTGCGCAAGCTGTGCCACCGGCTGGCATCGGGCCTGAGCGCCGTGCACCAGGCCGGCGCCATTCACCGCGATCTCTCGCCCGACAACATCATCCTGCCGGGCGGCCGGGTCGAGCGGGCAAAGATCATCGATTTCGGCATTGCGCGATCTGCGGCGGTCGGTGGCGAGACGCTGATCGGCGGCAAGTTCGCCGGAAAATACAACTACGTCTCGCCCGAGCAGCTCGGGCTCTATGGCGGCGAGGTCAGCGAACAGTCCGACATCTACAGCCTGGGGCTGGTGCTGGCAGCGGCGCTGCGCGGCAAGCCGATCGACATGGGCGGCTCGCAATACGAGATCGTCGAAAAGCGGCGGACCGTGCCTGATCTCTCCGGCATCGATGCCGATTTCAGGGACATTGTCGAAGCGATGCTGCAGCCCGATCCGAACGATCGGCCGGCCAGCATGGCCGAAATCGCCCGGTTGACCCGCGACGACAGCGACGCGACCTTACCGCCGGCCTCGCTTGCGCCCCGGCCCGGTCTGCCTCGAACCGGGCAGACCGCCGGGCCTGTCTCGAAGGTTGAGGGCTCGCAGGGCCTTAGTGCGCCCCCCGCAAGCGGCACGGCAGAGCCATCCTTCGTGCCGCACGTCCGCCCGGCGCATCTGTCGCAACCGAAACCGGTTGCTGAAACTCCCAAGCGAGCAAGCACACCGACGAAGCCTGCTACTTCAGGCCGAAGCCTGACGATCGCGGCGCTAGCGGCGGTTGTCGTGGCTTCGCTGGGGGGGCTCTATGCATCGGGCATTCTGGGTTTTGGAGACCGACCTCCCGTCACCGATACCGGCAAGACACCGACGCTCCAACCCGAGCTGAAAAAGCCGGTCGTCGCGGACAAGCCCGCCCCGGACACTGCGCCGGTGGAAGAGGTCGTGCCAAAGCCGCAACCAGCAGATACTCCGGTTGAAGATCAGGCCAAAGCGCCGGTCAAGCCGACGCCGCCAGTCGGGTCGAGCGCCACGGCCCCGCAGCCAGCCGAACCAACCGACAAGACCGTTGAGCTGCAACCGCCATCCGACCCATCACAGCCCGAGGCCGTGAAGAACCCCGAGCCTGCCGGCCCGCCGGTAGAGACCAAGGCGACAGCGCCGACCACGCAAATACCTGAACCAACGGCCGAGGCACCCAAACCCGTAGCACCGACGCCGGAACCCACCGCTCAAGCCCCCAAACCCGAGGCGCAGGCGCCTGAACCGACCGCGGAGCCCAAGCCAAGCCAGCCCGATATTGCCAGCGGTGAGCAGGTTGACAAGCCAGTGAACCCTGATGTTGCCATGAATGTGCCCAAACCGGAGGTGCCGCCGCCGGCCGCTGCGGCCGCGGAGCGGGTTACCTGGGTACGCGCCTTCAATGGTGGTGACTGTTTCTATGCGACGGTGACATCAGCCACCGACAAGGGTGTCGCGATTGAAGGCTTCGGCACGTCGGTGCCACCGTTCGAACAGTTGCTTGGGCAATTCCAGGCCAAGTTCCATGTCGAGCCGGACATCAGCGTCCGCCTCATCCAGCCCACGCAATGCGGGATCACCGCCTTCCTGCGTTTCATGGGGGCAAGCACGGCCGACAGACCGCAGCTGGTGCTCGACCAGACATCGGTGCCGGACGGTTCGCCGATCGGCGGCACGCTGGTGACGCGTGGCGGGCTGGTGTCGAGCGTGATTCTGATCGACCACAGGGGCATTGCCTTCAACCTCGACGACCGTGTTGTCGCACAAGCCGACAAGGCGACCTTCAGCATCCCGATCGGGCTCGGCGCCGCCGACAAGGCGGCAGGCAAGGCGCTGCCGCAGATCATCATGGTGATCACCGGTCCGGACGAGATCAAGGCGGCGGACTTCTCGTCGCCGACGCCGGCCTCGGTACTGTTGCCCAGGATCCTCGACGAGATCGGCGCCAGGACCTCGGCATTTTCGGCGACCGCCAAATATTTCCGCCTCGGCGGGTAGCACGGACACCGATGCAACGCCGTCGCCGTGATCCCATCCTGCTTGCCCTGAATGCGCGCGTGAAGTTTGCCACGATCGCGGTTGCGACGCTGTTGCTGGCGCTTCTTTCCGCCGGACAGGCGCGCGCCGAATTCACCGTCTGCAACCAGACCCTCGACGTCGTCAACCTCGCCGTCGGGCAGAAGGTCGACGATGCCGACCAGACCGATGGCTGGTGGACCATCGGCGCCAATCAATGCGTCAACGTCATCCGCGAGGAGCTGACCAACCGCTACATCTACATCTACGCCACGGATGTCTTCGGCCACGCCATCCTGGCCGGCTCCACCGAGATGTGCATCGAGCGGCGACGGTTCTCGATCCGCGGCATCGGCGAATGCTGGCAACGCGGCCATATCGCCGCGAAGTTTCTCGAAGTCGACACGCAGGAACAGGTGCGCTGGACCTTCTTCCTGACCGGAAGCGCGCCGTGACGCACAGCATCGACACCAGTTTCAAGGCGAAAAAACAGGCGCGCGCCGCGCAACGCAGGCGCAGGATCTGGCTCGGACTGGCGGCTGGCCTGGCGACAATCGTCCTTGCGGCGATCGCCACCGGTTTCTACCTCACCGCCGACTACTGGTCGTTTGGCGACGAAGACGAGGAGCTGCACGCCGTCGAAGGCTCGGACGACGTGCCGGCCGACGCCTCGGTCTATGTGCCCGCCATCATCGATCTTGCCGGCGACCCGATGTGGATCACGCTGGCCCCCGAGGCAGGTGCTGCAACCAAGGGTCGCGCGATGCCGCGCCCGGCGGAGCTCGACCAGGCCGGCATCTCGCCGCAAATCGAAGTCCTGTCCGATGTGATGCTCAGCGCCAGCGAAAAATTCATGACGACGATCCCGTCGACGCAGGAGGATTTCGCCTTCTTCCAGGCGCAGCGGAAGACCGCGGTCGCGCCGCCGACCGAACCCAGCGATCAGCAGAATGACCTGCAGAACGATCTGAATCCATTGCCAGGCGCGGACGAGGCTCCGGCGCCCCCCGGCCCAGAGGCAGCTCCGGATACACAGGCGGCTCCAGATGCGCCGGCGGTTTCAGATTCCGCGGCAGCCGATGACCCCGAAGCCGGCTGGGGCGAGACCATCGATGAGGGCGAAGCAGCACTCCCCGCCTTCCAGAAGACAGCGGTCGAAAACAACACCAGCGTTGCCACCGTCACCTCAGAATATCAGCGCTTCGAGGCGACCGAGGACACGTTCGTGAAAATCCTCAACGACCGCAGCCTGGACAGCGTTGCGCTGGATGCACATTTTTCCGCCGAGGACGCAAAGCTTGCCGGCGAGGCGCTGAAGGCGCTGTTCGACAAGGACGGCCTGCAGCCCGGCTATGTCGTGGCGATGCGCGGCTTCAGGCCGACGCGCGAGACCACGACAATGTCGCTGATGCAGGTCTCGATCTATGCCAAGAATGTCTTTGTCGGCACGCTGACGCGCAATGCGGCCGGCGCCTTCGTGTCGGGTGTCGACCCCTGGGTGCGCGAGGATCTGTTCAACTATTCGGGCGCCGAGACCGAAGGCACACAGAAACGACAGTACCGCCTGCTCGACGCGATTTATTCGACGGCCGCGCGCAACAATGTGCCGAGCGGCATCATCGGCGAAGCCATCATGTATCTGTCGCGGGGGCAGGATCTGGACGCCTTTGCCAGCGAGGACCAGCGCCTGGTGCTGATCTATTCGCAAACGCCGCGCGGCAAGAACGAGACCGACGGGCGGGTGCTCTATGTCGGCGTGCAAGGCACGCAAAAGACCCTCGACTGTTTCGTCTTCCAGCAAAGCGACGGCCAGTTTTCCTGCGTCTCGGGCGACGACCAGGTGCGCTCGCTGACAGTGGCCAACGGCATGGTGACGCCGGTCAGCGGTGTCATGACGTCGACCTTCGGGCCGCGCAAGCATCCGATCCTCGGCGTGGTCCGCATCCACAAGGGCGTCGACTGGGCAGCCCCTGTCGGCACGCCGATCGCCGCCGCCTTCGATGGCGAGATCATCTTCCAGGGCGATGGCGGCGGTTACGGCAATGTGGTAAAGATCGCGCATGCCGGCGGCCGCGAGACGCGCTATGCGCATATGTCGAAATTCGCCATTGCCAGCGGTGTCGGCACCAAGGTGAAGGCCGGCGACATCATCGGCTATATCGGCACCACCGGCCTGTCGACAGGTCCACATCTGCATTTCGAACTCTATCAGAGCGGCGTGGCAATCGATCCGCTGGGCACCGTGACCGCAACGATCGCCGCCACGTCCAGCGATCCCGCCGTCGAAACGCTGACCGACCGTATCGTCCATGTCGAATCGGGCGGCAGTGCTCGGGCGAAGAACCCGCTGTCTTCGGCGACAGGCGCCGGCCAGTTCATCTCCAAGACCTGGATTCGGATGATGAACACCTATCGCCCCGAACTGGCGCGCTCGCTGTCGACCGCCGATCTTTTGGCGCTGCGCTACGACGCCACCATCTCGCGCGAGATGGTGCGCAATCTGGCAAGGGAGGGCGAGGCCTATCTCAAGGCGCGCGGTCATCAGATCACCGCCGGCCGGCTCTATCTCTGCCATTTCCTCGGCATGGAAGGCGCGCATCAGGTGCTGGCGGCGCCTGGATCGGCGCAGTTGAGCGCGGTGCTTGGCTCTGCCGTCATCCAGGCCAACCCTTTCCTCACCGGCAAGACCGCCAGCTACGTCGTCGACTGGGCGGAACGGAAAATGGGCCGCAAATTGCCCACGCCCGCTACGACCGATGCAGGCCAGCAGACGACGACGGAAGTTCGCCAGACATCGCCGGAGTTCGAAAAGTACAAGCAGGCCATCGCGGCGCTGGTGGGTTCGCTTCAGAACAGCCTTGAGCCTGGCTAGCCGCAGTTTCAGCGAGTGGCCGCCCCGGTTCTCCCCAAGCCGATTGGTTTTGAGGCCGGCAAATGGTATATTAGCGGATATTTGGAAGGTTTTTTGGGTCCTTGTGAACCAAAACTGTGGCTGGGATCACATACGCCCAGGAGCCATTTTGGCAGAAGCGACGCTGTCGCTGGTGAAATTTAGCATGCGCAGACATCAATAACGCGCCCCATTGGGGCGGAGGGCTGATCCTATGAAAGCGTTTGCCGTCCTTTTGAGCGGATTTTTTCTGTTAATCCTGACTGCGCTTGGCACCGTCCAGGCCGCAGCGCCGGATGCCGGGGCGCCTGGCGCTAAACGCGTCGCACTGGTCATCGGCAACAGCAAATACGTCCATGCCGTCGAGTTGCCCAATCCGGCCAATGACGCGCATCTCATCGCATCGACGCTGCGCAATGCCGGCTTCGAGGTGATCGAGGGCGTCGACCAGGACAATGCCGGCATGCACGGCCTGATCAGCAAGTTCACCGAGCAGTCCTACGATGCCGACCTCGCCGTCATTTTCTATGCCGGCCACGGCATGCAGGTCGACGGCAAGAACTTTTTGATCCCGGTCGATGCCGAGCTGACGTCACCGGCCTATCTCAAGACCCGCACCATCCAGATCGATGACTTCATGGCGGCACTGCCGCCGGACCCGGCGGTCGGCGTCATCATCCTCGATGCCTGCCGCGACAATCCGCTGGCACGGACACTGGCCGCCGCGATGCCGAAGACCCGCTCCACCGCGCTGGGCACCGGCCTGGCGCCGATCGATCCGAAATCGGAAGGTGTCGGAACCGGCGGCATCCTCATTGCTTATGCCACCGACCCGGGCGCCATCGCCTTTGACGGCAACGGCGTCGACAGCCCCTACTCCACCGCGCTCGCCAGGCACCTGACCGAACCCGGCGTCGAGATCCAGAGCGCGCTGACGCGTGTGCGCGGCGAAGTCGCCGAGACCACCCAAGGCCGCCAGCGGCCCTGGCACAACGCATCGCTGGGCCGCGAGGTCTTCCTTGGCAAACCGGCCGCCGAAGCCGCGCCCGCGGCCAAGCCGGCCGCCGATACCGCCAACGCCACCGCAGCGCCCGCCCCTACCCCCGTCGCTAGCGAACCGCCTGCGTGGGAAGTCGAGCAACGGCTGTGGGACGAGGCGTCGAAGCGCAACACCGCGCCATTCTACGAAGCCTATCTCGAACAGTTCCCGAATGGCCGCTTCGCCACGGTGGCGCGGCTGAACATCGACGCGCTGAAGGATCCGAAAGCCCAGGAACGGGAAGTCGCAGCGCTTGATGCTGCCGAAGCGAACCCCGGCTCTGCCGTGCGCACCTCGGTCGGCATTTCGGACGATATGAAGAAGGTGCTCGGCACCGCGGAGACGGAGAACGCCATCGGTCTCGATCGCCAGGGCCGCATCGACCTGCAATTGCGGGTCGAGGCGCTGGGCAACGAGCTTGGCCGCGTCGACGGCAACATCGGCGCCAAGACCCGGCAAGCCATCGGCGACTGGCAAGAGGAGAACGGGCTGCCGCCAACCACCTTCCTGACGCGTGAGCAGCTGGCGTTCCTGGAGATCCAGACAGATCCGATGATGGAGGCCGTGCGCGCCAAGCATGAGGCCGACCAGGCCGGCGTGGACAAGCCGAAAAAACAGGTGGTGCAGAAGGCCCGCACGCTGAAGCCGGTGGCGGAGAAACCGCGCAAGAAGCAGTACGCCCAGAAGCCGCGCGGACAACAGCAGTTCGTGCAGAAAAGGCGCAACCGCGAGGTCGTGCGCGAGGACGAACCGCCGCCACAGGACAACAATGATTTCCTGACCAAGGCGCTGATCTTCGGCACCGGCGTAGCGGTCGGCGGCGTGCTCAAGAACTGATCGATCACATCAAACAGCAAAAAACGCCGCGTGTCCGTTGGACGCGCGGCGTTGCCGTTAGGTCGACAGAGAGCAGCAAGCAAAGCTACTGCGCCTTTATACGCATCTCGACCCGGCGATTGGTGGGATCGTAGGGGTTGGGGTTGCGTGGATTGGCCTCGCCGAGGCCGACCGCCTTGATGCGCGTGGATTCGATGCCGTTGGATTCCAGGAAAGCCGTCACCGATTGCGCCCTGCGCTGCGACAGGCCCTCATTGTAGTTTGCTGAGCCGGACGCGTCGGTATAACCTTCGACGACGAAGGACAGCTTGCTCAGCCGATCGTCCTTCAGCGCCTTGGCGAACTCGTCGAGTTCGCTGCGCGCCTTGGCGTCGAGCTCGGACGAATCCAGGCTGAAGTTGATCAGCATATCGAGGCCGGTCTTCTCCGGCGGCTTGTCTTTCTGGCTGGTCTTGCTCTTGCACTCATCTTCGGTGCCGACGCAGATCCCGCGCGCCGCGCCGTGATCGATCGCGCCGGCAAAGAACTTCACAATGTCTTCCGATTTCTGAAGTGGGTCGGCATAGGCGTGCGTCGAAAAAAGCACGGCCGCCAACGCTAAGACTGAAATGCCCCGCTGCATAACGGTTACTCCTGCTCTGACTCATTGTTTCGACGCAATTCCGGACGGAAAGCCGCTTCACACCTTTCCTGGAATTGCTCTGAGCTTCCGATATCACCAAAGCCCGATCCGTCGGACCAAGACGGTCAGGCTCCATGTTCCGTTCGACCATCTCTCCGAAAGCCGGCTTCGCCTTTTTTCGGAATCGTGGGTCAGGTTGTGGAATATACCAAAGCGCGGCGCGTTTGTCTGTGAACAACGTCATGGACATGTGGCGGTCGGCAGGCTTGACCCGCGCCTCGCAGGCGAGTTGAGTGAGAGTTGGGGAGGACAACAGCAGCGATGGTCAACGGGCTTCAATTCCAGACCGCACGCGATCTCTTCGCCGCAAACAGCGCCGTTGCCTGGGACATGACGGCTGTTCCCACCGACCAACCCTCGCTCGAGTTCTGCCGCCGGCTGATGGCCGGGCGCATCCCCGAGGAAGCGATCACCTTTTGCGCCTATCTCCTGCCCGACCGGGCGGCGATCTGGTGGGGCCATGAGTGTCTGGGCCACCTGACCGAGCTGCTCGAGGAGCAGGATCTCGAAACGCTGGCGCTGGTCCAGGACTGGGTCGGCGAACCCAACAATGCGAGCCGCCGGGCGGCTGTCGCCGAGGCGGCAACAGTGCGGCAGCAGACCCCTGCCGGCTGGATCGCGCTGGCGGTGGAACGGCATATCAATGGCCTGGCGGATCAGACCAACGGGTCGAGGCTGCGGCCGCTGCCCGCTGCTCATGCCGTCAATGCCGGCATTCTGGCCGGACTGGCGCGCGTTGCGGTGGCGGACCGTTTCTCCGTGCTCACCGCCTTTGTCGAAATGGGCATCCATCTTGCCGAAACCGAGGCGCTGCGCAGAGCCTGACTGCTCTCATTTGCAGCGGTCTCATTTGCAGCCGTTTTGCGCCCATTTGCCCAGCGCCACCTTGAAGCGCGTGCCCAGCGGGTGTTGCAGGCGCAACACCGAGACATCATTGGTGACGTAGGTCTTGGCCTGGTCGCACAGCCGCTCCTCGGTCCATTGATGGCAGTTGCTGCACTGGTTGTCCCAGACGGACTTTTCCAGGCCCTCGACCGGACTGAAATGCGGCTTTCCCTGGATGAGCTGGGCGATGCTCTTGCCATCGATCGCCGGGTCGCCAAAATTGACCGGAACGTCGAAAAGGACCGGCGCGTCCGAGCCCAGCTTCGGAATTTCCTCACGCAGCTTTTCCAGCGCCTGCTCGCCGGCGTCGGCACCCGGCGCATTGGCGGCGGCGCCGGTGCGCGCCTGTGAATCGCCTTCGGGCGCCGCCGCGTTCGAATCGCCGACGATCAGCGGCGCGTTGAGATCGACCTTGTGAAGCACGACATCGGTCGTCAGCGAGACGTTGATCCAGGGCCGTTGGCGGCCGGCGGTGGCCTTGAACACATCTGACGTAACCCGGTTCATCGCTTCAGTGATCGAGACGTTGGCCTCGCCGATATGGGCAAGCAGCGCCGCTGAAAATGGCGAATGCTCGCCCGATCCGTCATAGGCCAGTTGGTTGGGACTGGCAGCGAAGGCGACCAGCGTGCCGGCGCCGCCATTCTCGATCGGAATTTCGGCAAGGCCGCTGCTTGCCGTGCTGTCGCCGCCGGTCTCCTTGGCCAGCACATCGGCAAGCGGGTTGTCGCGGCAGGCGTCGAGGAAAACCAGCCTGATGCTGGTCTCGCGCGACATCTGCCGCAGGATGAAATCCACCTGCACGGCTTCGAAGTCGAGTGAGGTCTCGTCCTCCAGCGCCGCATCGACAGGCAGCAGGTAATTCCTGCCGGAGACCTGCAGCCCGTGGCCGGCATAGAAGAACAGCGCGACATCGGCGCCGCGCACCTGCCTGGCGAATTGCGCGATCTTTTCCTGCGTCTGCGCCTTGGTGAGATCGAGGCCGGAGACGATTTCGAAACCCAGGCCCTTGAGGCGATCGGACATTGCCTGCGCATCGTTCACCGGATTGGGCAGCACCGGCGCGTTCTGGTAATGGGAATTGCCGAGCACCAGGGCAATGCGGCGTTCGGCACTGGCCGCGCTCACGGTCAACACCAGCGCCAGCATGGCCAGTCCGATGCCGCGCATGAAATTGCCGCAACTTGCCATCATCTCCAAACGCACCGGGTTCCTTCTCGGTTGACGGGCCGGCTCAGTTGGCGAGCGGCGTGGCGGAGAACTCGATCCGCCGGTTCAGCGCCTTGTTCTTCGGCGTATCGTTCGGCGCCACCGGCTTTTCCTCGCCATAGCCGGAAGCCGTGATCTGCGCCGATGGAATGCCGGCCGCGATGATCGCGTCGGCGACGGCCTTGGCGCGCCGTTCCGACAGGTTCTTGTTGGCCGTCGGCGAGCCGTCGGAATCGGTATGGCCCGACACCTCGACCTTCAGTTTCGGACACTTGCCGACGACGCCGACCACCTCGGCCAGCAGCGGGCGGCTCTTTTCGTCGAGCCGGGCGCTGGCCGGCCGGAAATAGATGGCCCCGGTGCGTGACAGCACCTCGAACCTGTTCAGGCATTCATCATCACTGAAGGACGTCTTGCCGGCATCGGTGGCAACTGGCCCGGCATCGGCTGCGGCGGCGACGGCAGGTGGCGCGGCCGGCTTGGCACCATCGGCGGTGAAGACGAAGTCGAAGGACACCGAAGCCGTCGGCACGATGCTGCTGACATTGGCCGCCTGCTGGAGTTTTTCGATGTTGGGAAGCAGGCCGAAGTCCTCGACATGCACGGCGACCGGCGCCTCCGAGGCGATCGACACCATCGAGTCGGTGATCATGGTGACCACGACATTGGCCTCAAGGTCCTTGTCGATGCCGTGCAGGCTGAGCCGAAATGGAATCTGCGCCGTCATCCGCCGCTTCGTCGCCAGATCGGCGAAGGCGGCAGGATCGACTTTCGCCGTCACTTCGGCTGTCGGGAATTTGAAGGTCTCGAAGAACAGGAAGCGCATGCGCACATTGCGAAGGTCGATGCCGGTGTCGACCGAGTTGAGGTCGAACGTGACTTTGGCCGCGCCATCCGATGTCAGCGTGCCGGAGAGGTTCCTGATCTTGTTGGTTTCGACAATGGTGTTCTTCTTCACCGATTGATAGGTGAGCGTCGAATTCGCCGGATCGAGGGTCCAGTTCGGCTGCGCGTTGGCCCCTTCCGGTGCGAGCAGCAACAGCCCGAATACAGCGGCGGCCAGAGCAAGGGCGCCGACGATGCGCCGGCCCTTTGACATCGACATTTGCTGCCGAAAAAATCCGCCGACCTCGAACATGGATGCCCCGCCTCAGGACAACAGACCTCAGTTCCGATCATTGCGGTCGAGCGCAGTGATGCCAGCGAGCATAGAACATATGATTTGGCTTTGCGAGTAGCTCCGCCGGTCTGCCCGGGGAGAAGACCCTTCAAAAACTTGTCATCGCTGGCGGATGAACAGGTGCAAAGATTCAGCGGCACCTTTCGCAGTCACGAGCGTCTCGGTGGTGCCCATCGAACGCACAGAAAACGTCAACGGTTTCTTTTATAGCCTTGGTTATATTAGTATATTAGCAATTTCTTGACAATCGCCCAAAGCTCTGGTTTTCTTGACATATTAAACAAAGTTCGTTGCGTTTTTTACGGACGGGGTAACATGTCGACCTTGGTAGTCGCGGACCCGCGGGGGGTGTATCTCGCCGGTCTGGAGTGGGTTTTGCGGAAGGCGGGGCACAGCATTGTCGCAGAATGCCACCACACGATTGAGGTTCTCCCCTTGGTGGAGCGCCACAGGCCTGATCTTGTCATCATAGGGTTGGATGTTGTGGACCGGCAGACGGCCGGTCTGTCCGCAAGGCTGAGAGCCACCAGCAGCCCTTTGGGCATTATCTACATCCTGCAGCCAAACGGCGGCTTCGACTTCAACGAAATCCCGGGGCTCGATGCCGACGGCCTGCTGATGGACGGCATCAGCCACAGCTACCTTGGCGAATGCGTCAATGCGGTGGCAGCCGGCCGAAAGTGGGTCGACAACCACATCCTCCAGCATCTGCTGATGCCGAGACCGCTGCCTCAGCCCGCGCCGAAGCTTACTGGACGCGAGACGGAAGTCGCCGGCCTTGTTTCACGCGGCCTGCGCAACAAGATCATCGCGCAGCGGCTGCATGTATCCGAAGGCACGGTGAAGATGCACCTGCACCACGTCTACGAGAAGCTCCGCCTCGGCAGCAGGGCGGAACTCGCCTGGGCGACTTTCGGCGAACATGCCGACCATACAGGACCAGCTCACAAAAGCGGGCTTTGATCCCAGCCGGCAAGCAGGCTGCGTCGACAGGATACCGGCAACAGGCCGGAAACCCACGGCATATCGATCGATCCACCAAACCAACGCGGTTACCCGCGAGCGCCTGTCGCGGCTCGATCTGTCGAAGGATGTATATCGTTCGATCAGGTAGGGGCATTCACCATAACACTATCGAACCGCAAATGGACGCGCCCTCTGCGTCGGCGGCACTATGGAGGATTACAGGCCGCAATTATGTGCGCCAGCGGATGCACTCGGGGTAGAGGCATCCGCCATCAGGAGAGGGGGGCCCTTTTCTTGATGCGTTCAAAAAAAGGGGAGAATCTCCATGACACTCGTAATCACACCTCAAGACATCATCATCGATGAGACCGCCGAACTTCAGCAGCCCAGTGATATTGATCCGACCGGCAACACCAACCCCACGCTGCTACATCTCCTGGATCTCGGCACCGCGCTTGAGGTCGCCTTCAAGGAGGACTTCGTGGTGGCCTCGACGAGCGGGAGCGATACCATCACCGCGGTCGTTCTCGCCCAGAACGACTCTGGGACTCCGTTTTCCACCACCGTCGGCGTGAACAGCGAAATTCAGACGGTCGATGGCAATTATGTCTGGCTGTTCCAGGACTCAACTGATCCAAACGTCGTGATCGGCGTCATTGGCACCGATGATCCGCTCGCCGCGCCCGCTGCGAACGGGCCGCTCGCCTTCTCGTTTGGGCTGGATCCCACGAGCGCCACCAATGCGGACCTGTACCTGGTCGAGTATGTGCCGTTGTTCCATCCGGACGCGACCAACCCGGACGACCGCATCGATCTGACTGATCATGTGTTCGCCTCGGTCACGGGGACTACCGTAGCTAATTTCTCAGGCCAGAACGCCGCGCCCGGCAATCATGATTTCTACGCGATCAATTCGTCCGGTGGCGCTTCCAATCAGCTTCTGGTGACAGGCTTCCTGGGGGCGAACAATGCCACAGCCAACGTGAGTACACAGGGCTTCGGCGTCAACAACCAGAGCATTAATCCGACCGAATCGCTGCAGGTCGACTTTATCACCGGCAGCACCTTGGCCGCGGGCACTGCCTCGCAAATCGCTTACGGCAGCCATCTCGACAACATCGTGAACGCCGGGTTCACGATCAACCAAATCACGCCTTCCAATCCGAATTTGCGGGTGGACATCAAGATCACCGCCCTCGACGTTACGGGCAACGAGCAAGGCTTGAACTTCTATGACGGCAGCCCGTCCACCGCCGCGCCCATTACCAGCGTCACGTTGACCGGGCAGTCGGGGTTAGCGTCCCCCATTACCGTCAATGGTACCTATGACGTCGCGGGGAGCGTTAACGTCACCGTCAGCGGGCTCGGGACCAACGTCGTCACGATCACCGGGCTCGATAACATCACCACCGTCGATGTCACCACCAGCAGCCAAATGGATCGGTTGCTGGTTACGGGGGTCGATTCAAATGAAGGGTGCGACATCACCGAGTTCCATTTCTCGACGACGAGCACCAACGCCCACACCGAAGAGGTCGGCTCGTTCATCAACTTCGACGACGACGGCCCGACGGCGGCGATCGTGACGACTGCCAACAGCGTGGTGATGGACGAGTCGATCGGCGAGCGGCCGGCTAACTCGGCCGGCGCGGCGGATGCCAACGACACGGCGGACGACAATGTTGCGGGCAATCCGTTCCCGGCGGGCTACGGCACGCCGATCGGACTGCGGTCG